>DASRCF010000059.1:0-3871 GCA_035653255.1 Chloroflexota bacterium | reverse complement strand
CTGAGTGGAGTGGAGCACCAGCCCACGCCGGGGATTGAAGATAAAGGACCGAATCCCGGCACGCGGTAGAGCGTGGCGGATATATGGAACGGCCTCGGCGACAGCCGGGATCACATAGCCGCCCAACCCAATTGAAGAACCTGTCTGGTTGTAGACGACGGGCAGGGATGTGGTCTCGACCCTGGAGATCAGCCGTCCGTACGCGTCGACCAGATAGAGCGATTTCGCCTCCCGCCACGCGAATAGGCCGCGACGAAGCGTCGCCCGAATGACCACCACATTGGGTAGCGACACGTCGACACCCGTGACCAGGATGTTTGGTATGCGCGCGACATTGACCGCGACTTCTGAGCCCCTTATTGTAAAGATGTTTCTTCCACTGACACCCGCCACGCTCGCGATTTCCCGCGCCGGTAGGTTTCGCCCCACGATCTGCACCCGGCTGACCCGGAATATGGGGAGGGCGAAGGACATGACCAGCAGCCCGGCAGTCAAAACCAAGAGCCCGAAGCTCAGCAGAGCCGCTCGGGAGTGGGACGCGACACGCGTGGTGGGTCTGGACCGCGCGACCGTCGTCATACGCCCACCCTCTGCACAAGCCAGAGAATCTCGGTAGGGTCCCAACGACCGATGAGCTGCACCTCCGGCTCGAGCTCGAGGCCGAACCGGGCCCGAACCTTGGTTTGGGCCAGGGCCATCAGCTCGACGATGTCAGAGGCTGTGGCCGTACCTCGATTGACGATAAAGTTGGCGTGCTTTGAAGAGAACTCGGCGCCCCCGATGCGGTTACCCTTCAATCCCGCCTGCTCAATGAGCGCCCCGGCACTCGACCCGGTGGGATTCTTGAAGGTAGAGCCTCCTGACGGCTCGGCGATGGGCTGCGTCCTTCGCCGCTTTTCCATGAGGTCGGTGATGAGGTCCATGCTCTCCGACGCCTGCCCACGATCGACCCGAAACCAGCAGCGAGTGATAACGACGGGGGTTTCCTGAATCGGTGCCTGGGCCTGCTTCAGGCTGCTCTCTCGATACCGAAACTGCAGCTCCTTGCGGGCCAGGCGGACGATTTTCCCATCAACCAGAGCTTCGGTCTCCAGCAGGGACCGAGAGACATCGCCGTCGTGCGCGCCGGCATTGTTCACCACACTCGCGCCGACGGTCCCAGGGATGGCGATGCCCCACTCAAGCCCGCTGTATCCGCGCTTTGCGCTGAAGAGCGCGGCGCGGGCGAAGAAGACGCCGGCGCCGGCCTCGAGGCGGGAGGGATTTACATCGCCCTCGAGGTTCAAGCTCCGTATGCGATTGAGAATGACCAGCCCGGCGATCCCGGAGTCGGCCACCAGTATGTTGCTCCCACCCCCGAGCACCAGAAAGCCGAGGCCGTGGCTGTGAGCGACGGCAATTGCCCGGCGAAGCGACTCAGCCGTCTCAGCGACACCGAAGTAGTCCGCAGGTCCACCGACCCGCCAACTCGTGTGCTTGCTCATCGGCTCTCCGGCCCGGGCACGGCTGAGACCGGCGGCGGCAAGCTCGTCCACGATGTTCTCAGCCCGCAACCGGGAGTGCCTCCTGCAACCGAGCGAGTAGCGAACCGGCGAGCATCGTCACGTCTCCCGCTCCCATCGTGACCAGGACGTCTCCGGGCCGGGCAGAGCGAGCAAGCTCGTCCACTGCCTCTTCCCTCGACGCAAGATAGCGCACCGAGGGGTTAAGTCTCTCACTCTCAGCGGCCAGCGCCTGGCTCGTGATTCCTGGTTGCGGGGTCTCCCTGGCGGCGTAGATATCGAGCAGAATCACGTCGTCCGCCAGGGCGAGGGAGGACGCAAACTCTTGCACGAGTGACGCCGTCCGGCTGTACGTGTGGGGCTGAAATATCACTCTAATGCGCCGACCGGGGCGACGGAGGGCGTTGAGTGAGGCGCGAATCTCGGCCGGGTGGTGAGCATAGTCATCCACTACCAAAACCCCATCGACTGCCCCCTTGACCTGTAGGCGTCGCTCCGTCCCCAGGAAACCCCTCAGAGCCGGCGCGAAGACGTCTGCGGATTTGCCGGAGAATCGCACGGCGGCCGCGACTGCCCCGACAGCGTTCTCGACGTTGTGGAGGCCGGGTAATCGCACCTCGAATTCGCCTACGGGATCTGTTCGCCGAAGCAGCGTAAATCTCGTGCCGACCGGCGTTGATTCTCGGTCCGCGGTCGACCAGTCCAGATTGTCGCCCTCAATCCCGTAAAGCTCGGTGGCGACGGCCAGCCGCTCAGCCAGCTTCATCAGATGCTCCGATCGAGCTGCCAAGACGGCGGCGCTGGACGTCTGGCCCAGGAATCTGCCGTAAGCCTGGACCATGTCCTCCATATCGGCGTAACAGTCCGGGTGATCGAAGTCCAGGCTAGTAATGAGCGACACGGAGGGATTCAGGTGGAGAAAGCTGCGGTCGTACTCGTCCGCTTCGACCACGAACTCAGATGTCGATCCAGGGATACATGGTCCTGTCGCCCCCTCTGGTGTGATCACGAAGCCGCCGGTGAAGATGGTGGGCTCAGCTCCCGTAGAGCGCAGGATATAGCCCGCCATGGCAGAGGTCGTGGTCTTGCCGTGGGTACCGGCAACCGCCAAAGACCGGCCCGCATTTGTGATTTGAGCCAGCAGTTGGGAACGCTTTACCAGCCGGATGCCGCGAGCTTTCGCCGCACGCGCTTCAATGTTATCTGGGGTTGCGGCAGCGGTCGTTACTACCAGGTCGGCGTCTCCCAGGTTCTCGGGCGCATGCCCAATGGCGACGTTAACTCCTGCGCGTCGAGCCGCCTGGGTCGTTGGCGTTTCGTAGAGGTCTGAACCACTGACGGATAGGCCGTCGACAACGGCGAACTGAGCCAGGGCCAGCATTCCGATCCCACCAATGCCCACAAGGTGGAGGTGACGAACGCCGTGCCAGACCTCGGATTGCGTCACGATGCCGCTTCCGCTGCTTGGAGGATAAGCCGGCCGATATCCTGAGCCGCCTCAGGTCTGGCCTGAGCCGCCATGGCAGTCGACATTTGGCTCAGTCGATCGGAGTCGAAGAGCAGCCCGGTGACCAGGGGAACCAGCGAGCGATCCAGCTCATAATCCTCGACCACCACGCATCCGCCGTGGGCACAGAGGGCGCGGGCGTTCTCATCCTGCTTCACGCGTGGGGCGGGGAGTGGAACGACGATGGCGGGTAGGGCCGCGGCTGGAAGCTCGCCGAGTATCGAGGCGCCCGCGCGGGTGACTGCCAGGTCCGCGGCCAGCATCGCGGCCGCGATATCCTCCGCCCCGAGAGAGGCAACCAGGCGGTAGCGCTGCCGGAGCTTTGGGGGCAGGTGCTCGGCCGCAGCCTCGGCGGCGCTCAGGTTTGTGGTGCCGGTGATGTGATAGACGTTCGCGGCCTCGAGCAGCTCCGAGAGGTGCTGCGCCAGTGCCTGATTGATCGATCGGGCGCCCAGGCTCCCCCCCATCACCAGCAGGAGCTTGTCACCCCGGCTCAGCCCAAGCCGTTCTCGAGCCGCGTCTCGAGTCAGGGTCCTGAATACAGGGCGCACGGGATAACCTGTCACCTGGATGGAACGGTTGCTGGGCAGAGAGTCACGCGTGGCTTCGTCGACGACGGCCATGCTAGTGGCGAAGTGAGAGGTGAGCCTCACGGTGAGCCCAGGGCTGACGTCAGGCAAAAAAATGACGATTGGGGTCCGCCGGAAGATGGCGGCGATGGTGGCTGGAAGGCTCACGAAGCCGCCCGTGGAAAAGAGGACGTCTGGGCGAAATCGCCGCAGCAGCCGGAGTGAGGCAGCTACCTGAAAAGGCATCTCTACGAGAGCTCGCACCACTCGAGGCCAGGTGTCGGGCGTCGTCA
>DASRCF010000058.1:0-13861 GCA_035653255.1 Chloroflexota bacterium | reverse complement strand
TGGCTGGCCCTGGCCGTCGTACTCATCTTCGCCGTTCCGGCCCTCACCTTCGGCGTGGTCGGCGGAGTCCAGCTGCACAACCTGGCGCGTGCCGGGGGAACCGCCTCATCTCAGCTCAGTGCGGGCGCCTCCAGCTGGAATGACCCCGCCTGGCGTCGTCGTACGGGAAGGCAGATCAACCAACTCGGCGCCGCCTTTACCCTGGTCCGGCACCAGCGGATCCTGTTTTCGAGCGGCGCCGGGCCCCTGGCTCACGGAAACACGGTCGAGGTGCGCTCCCTCGCCCCTCCCGGCGCTCCGCCTGGCGAGGTTGCCTACCTGTATACCTCGGGGCCGCCGTGGGCGGGAGGGAACGGCACCTTCTTCTTCCCGCTGGCCGGCTTGATTGCCCTTGCCGTTACTCTTGGCCTCCTGGCCTGGTTCTTCGGACGGACCCTCGTCCGCCCCCTGGCTGCCACCGGTGACGCCGCTCGGCGAATCGCCGCCGGCGAGCTGGATATCGCCATTCCCGATTCCCGGATCAGTGAGGTGTCTGAGCTCAGGAATGCCTTTGCCGGCATGAGTGCCGAGCTGGGCCGGTCGCTGCGGCACCAGGCCGAGCTGGAAGAGCAACGGAGGCTCTTCCTGGGGGCCATTGCCCACGACCTGCGTACTCCCCTTTTCGCCCTTCGCGGTTACCTCGAAGGGCTCGAGCAAGGGGTCGCGACCACTCCCGAGCAACGTCGAGAGTATGTGCACGTGGCGCGTGAGAAGGCCGACGCCCTCGAGCGCCTCGTGGCCGATCTTTTCGCGTACGCCCGCGTCGAGTACCTTGATAACGCCATGGAACGCGAGTCTCTCGATGCCGGCTGCCTCGTGGCTCGTATAGCCGAGGGTAGAACAGGAGAGGCAGACACACGCGGGATATCGCTGCGCGTTGGAGTCGAGACCGACCATGCCACGGTCCAAGCCGATCGCAGACTTCTCGAGCGAGCACTCGAGAACGTCGTCGACAACGCGCTCCGGTACAGTGGCCGCGGCTCTGAAATCGTGCTGAGCGTGGCCTCCGATGGGGAGTGGGTAACAGTAACCGTTGCCGATTCAGGGCCCGGCATCAGCGCCGATGACCTGTCCCACATCTTCGAGCCCATGTATCGGGACATGAATCGTGGCGGAAGCGGACTGGGGCTGGCCGTCTCCCGCCGGATCCTCCGTGCGCACGGCGGAGACATCACGGCCGGAAGTGGTGAGGATGGCGGCGCCGTCCTCCGGATTTCGATTCCGGCGACTCCTAACGATGGCGTCTCGATCCAGGCGACGGCTGAGTCAACGTCGCGCCCGTGAGAACCCACCGGTCACAACCTTTCCGGTCAGCCTCTTCGTGCCGACGCCGGAATGTGGAACGGGCACGGTTTATGCGTCGCGAATATCCGTCGAAAGCAGCGGGAGTGTGATTTGATGATTGGCTTCGCCAAGACCTTCTTCAAAAAATGGAGCAAAGACAACGTCGGCATGCTGGCGTCGGTTATCGCGTGGAACTGCCTCACGTCCATCGTACCCATCATGGTGGGCCTCCTGGCCATTACGGGAGTGATCCTCAAGGGCAATCCGTCCGCTCAGCACTCGGTGGTCTCTCACCTCAGCGCAGCACTACACGGTGTCCTCACGCCCAAGGATCTCAACACCTTGGTCAAGGCTTCGATCAGGCACAGCGGTTTACTCGGGATCGTCGGCTTTCTGGGCGTACTCTGGGGCGGCTCGAATGTCGGGGGCGCGATCTCGACCGCCTTTCAGGCCATCTTCGAGACATCCGGCCGCAACTTCATCAAGGAGAAGCTGCTGGATATCGTCATGATCTTCGTTATCGCGATCCTGATGATCGTCATCATCGTCGGGACCACCGCGGCCACCCTGGTCACCAAGCTGTTCAGCGGCTTTCCGCTCTCGGGAGGTATATCACTGCTCATCGGCACTGCGATCGGCCTCATCGCCGCCTTCATCCTCTTTTCCGCCATCTATCTGGCCTTCCCACACGTCAAGATGAACCTACGGCTGGCCAACGTCTGGAAGGGCGCCGTCGCCGCCGCGGTACTCTTCACGGCCCTGTCGTACATCTGGCCGATCTATTCCCATTTCGCTCACTTTAGCCGGTACGGCGCCGTGCTCTTTCCGATCCTGATGCTGACGGCGTGGCTCTACTTCTTTTCCATGATCGTCTGCGTCGGAGCCGAGCTGGTGGCCATCGGAGCCATCGATGAGGCCGAGCAAAAGCACGAGCCTGAAGGCCCCGAGCCTCAGGAAACCGTGCCCCAGCATCGTGTGCTGAGAGGTGAGCCGGCTCGCCGAGAACGCGAGAAGGCGGGAGCCGGCGCCGGCGGCTGAGGGCGTCGCTGGCACGGTTTCTGCGTTGGTCAAGCGTAGTCCAGTCGAAGGAGATGTCTATGACCGACGCCGTAGGAACCATCACCGAATCGCTGCCGATACCGGACGAGCAGAAGCAGCAGATACAGCAGAAGGCAGGACAGGTCTCCGACCAAGTCTCGGGCCAGATCACGAGCCAGGTTGGCGCACGTGCAAATCAGGTTGGAGGCCAGGCATCCTCGATTGCCGACGCGCTGAGGAGTAGCGGCCGCCAGCTGGAGGAGCAGGGGCAAACTGCTCCGGCCAACGTCATAAACATGGCTGCCGACAGGGCCGATCAGCTCGGCACCTATCTCAGCTCTTCGGACCCGAATCAGATCCTGGCGGATGTCGAGGATTTCTGCCGCCAACAGCCCTGGGTCGTGATCGCGGGAGGCATCGCCCTCGGGTTCCTGGGCGCTCGCTTCCTAAAAGCCTCCGGCAGCCGGAGATACCGACAGTACTCGGGCAGCCCCGCCCGCAGCCAGGCGGGCTATCCCACCAACGGCTATCAGCGTGAGGTGTTCTACGAGCCGGATGGCGAGATCGACGTCGAGGTTTACCGGGAAGGAGGCATTTAAATGGCTCAGCGGGTCGAAACGCGGCCCATGGACAACAATCTGCACGATAAGTCCATTCCAGAGCTGATGCGGCAGCTGGCCGACGAGACGACGACGCTGGTCAAGCAGGAGCTGGATCTTGCCAAGGCCGAGATGACGCAGAAGGGCAAGGAGGCCGGGCTGGGCATTGGGATGTTCGGCGCAGCCGGAATTATCGGACTATTTGCTCTTGGCGCCCTGACCGCCTGCTTCATCGCCGCGCTGTCGCTCGCCATGCAGGTGTGGCTGGCAGCGTTGATCGTCGCCGTCGTTTATGCCGCGATCGCGGGAGCAGTCGCGCTCGTAGGCAAGCAGCGCCTCAAAGAGGGGATGCCGCCGAAACCTGATCAAACCATCGAAACCGTGAAGGAGGACGTCCAATGGGCCAAGACCCAAGCGAAATCCGGCAGGACATAGAGGACACACGCCAGAGGATGGGTGACACGGTCGAAGCCCTGAGCTACAAGACCGATGTGCGAGCCCGCGTGGGCGACGCCGTGACCGATAAGAAAAATGCAGTTCTGGGAAAGAAGGATGAGCTTGTGAATCGAGTAGTGGGTGCAGCGCCCGACCCCAACGCTGTTAAGGCAGGAGCCGGAGATCTCGTCTCAGGCGCCCAGCGGAACGCCCAGCACGCCGCTTCGGTGGCTCAGGAGAATCCGCTCGGGCTCGCCGTCGGCGCTATCGCCCTCGGCTTCCTCGCCGGCATGGTGATCCCATCCACGTCCATGGAGGATGAGCGGGTCGGGCCGATCGCCGATCAGGTCAAGGCCCAGGCTCAATCAACCGCCCAAGAGGCGCTCGAGCACGGCAAGCAGGTAGCTCAGGACGTCGTTCAGTCGGCTGCTCAGACGGCGCAGCAGAGCGGTCAGCAACATGGACAGCAGCTCGCGCAGTCAGCCAGAGAGGATGCCCAGAGCATGCAGGAGACCGTAAAGTCTGGCGCCGGATCGGACGCACAGAGCTAGGCAGACTCTTCAGAAGGCAGAGAGAGGGTCCGGCGCTTGCCGGGCCCTTCGTCTTGCCTCCAGCAGTCTCTTCTAGGTGACGAGTGACCGGGGGATGGAGCATGACCCTTTGGCGCCAAAGAGGAACACGCGGGCGGTCTCCTGCGTCGGCAGCCCCTAGAAGCGGAGGGTTTCGAGTTGGACATTGCGCGCCGGATTCGATTCTCTCTATTGTTGGGAGTGCGCGTCCATGATCGAGCCTTGGTGACACACGATGGTCATAGGAGGCTCGGCTGTTGGGCAACTGAATAATGGACCATGAAGATCTCGGCGAGCGCGACTTCGAGGCATCTGACGACATCGCCGCCCGCGCCTGACTTCGCCCGGCTCTATCGGGATGCTCTACTGGGTGAGCAGCTCCGAAGTCAACTAATCACAGCAGGCATGTCTGAGCCCCCGGATGGAGCCCCTGAGGCAACGGCCGCCGCAGTGGCCGTTTCCGCCATCGCTTCGCTCACCGCCGGGGACGTGGTGGTTGCGGACCCGAGCGATCTTGGTGCGTATGCCGGCTGTGGGCTCGAAGCAGCAGATATTGCGCGGGTCCTGCATTTGGGCGAAACGAGGCATGGAGACTCACGCCGGCAGGAAGGTGCGATCAGACCCCTGCTGATACCGGCGTCGTGTCGCCGGGGAGCGAATGTGCCGGTCGCGGCGGGAGCCGCCCTGGCTCTAGCCCAGCGCAGAGCCGGCGGTGCCGTTTTGACCTTTGTCGACGCACGCTGGCTGTCGGAGGGCGACGTTCATGAGGCGCTCAACCTATCTGCGGTCCTATGCCTGCCTCTACTGCTTCTTGCGGACTGGCCCTGGATTATCCCGAATGCGGCCGGCAGATCCACTCCCGGCATCGAGAGTTTCTGTGCAGGCTACGGCATGCCCGGCCGCCGCGTCGACGGCGAAGACTTGGTCGGGGTGTACTTCGCACTCACGGAGGCAGCAGGCTTCGCGCGGCTCGGCGGCGGCCCAACCCTCATCGCAACCATACGCCAAGACTCGAAGGCTGAGGATGGGGTCGCTCGCCTCAGCCGGTTTCTTATCGACGAAGATATCATGGACCAGGAAGAGCAAATGGGCTGCTCCCGCCACGTCGACGCGGATATCGGTGCTGCCGCGGAGTTGATGAGGTCGCCGCTGGCGTCACATCCGGCGCCCCCTGCGTATTCGGACGCCGGGACCGGCGCCCTCCGCTAGCATTGAGGGGCGTATGCGTGAGGCAGGACCGACTGGTCCTGCCTCCGCAACCATCATCTGGGGAATTGAGGCATAGTGGCTGAGATCACCTATCTCGAAGGCGTGCGCCAAGGCATGCGCGAGGAGATGCAGCGAGACCCGGCGGTGTACCTGCTGGGAGAGGATATCGGTGTCTACGGCGGAGCCTTCAAGGTCACGGCCGGCTTTCAGGAGGAGTTTGGCGAGGACCGGGTCATCGATACTCCGCTTTCGGAGTCCGCCATCGTCGGTGCAGCCATAGGGTCGGCCCTCATGGGACAGCGGCCGGTGGCGGAGATGCAGTTTGCCGACTTCATCGCCTGTGCCTTCGATCAGATCGTCAACATGGCCGCCAAGCTCTACTACCGGAACGGCATGCCTGTTCCGATTGTCATCCGCGGCCCCTCGGGTGCGGGAACACACGGCGGCCCCTTCCACTCTCAGAGCCCGGAGGCCTGGTTCGCCCACACCCCCGGCCTGAAGGTGGTAGTCCCCTCAACCGCGTACGATGCCAAGGGGTTGATCAAAGCCTCGATCAGGGACAACGATCCCGTCATCTACTTCGAGCACAAGTTCCTGTACCGCCGGATCAAGAGCGAGGTTCCCGACGAGGACTACATCGTCCCACTCGGCAAGGCCGACGTCAAGAGGCAGGGACAGGATATGTCGATCATCACCTACGGGGCCATGGTGCATCAGTCATTGACGGCGGCCGAGGAGCTGGGTAAGGAAGACCTCGACGTCGAGGTCTTGGATCTGCGCACCATCTTGCCGCTCGACCGCAATGCCATTCTCGACTCGGTCAAGAAGACCGGCAAGGTTCTGGTGGTAACCGAGGACACGCTGTCCTACGGCGTGGGCGCGGAGGTTGCGGCACTCATCAGCGAGAATGCCTTCGAGTACCTGGACGGGCCGGTTACCCGGGTCGCGGCTCCCGACACGCCGGTGCCGTACGCTCCCTCGCTTGAAGAGGCCTTCCTGCCCAACGCCACGAAGATCGCGGCGGCGGCGCGAGAACTGGCCGCGTACTAAGCCGGTTTCGGGTTTCGGGTTTCAAGTTTTGAGTTGAGGTGTCAGCGAGTACGCTGAGCACAGGCCACCGGTGGGTGCCCGGATCGCGCTTCTCCCGGATAAGTGCCCGGCGGTGGGGTGGTTGAATGGAGGGCGGCCAGGGCCGCCCGGATGGTAGGCCGTGGACCGGGAAACGGGCCGTCGGCAGTCGTCAACATAGAGAATGGATCATCCCGGACGTGCCTGTCTGGCTGTGTCCGCAAACCAGGTGATAGCGAGGGTAGCTGATGCCAACGCAGATCGTCATGCCACAACTGGGCGAATCGGTGGCCGAGGGGGTCATCGGCAAGTGGCTGAAACAAGAGGGCGACACCATTGAGAAGGACGAGCCCATCGTCGAGGTGGTCACCGACAAGGTGAACGCCGAGATTCCCTCGCCTGTAGGTGGGACGCTGCAAAAGATCACCGCGCCCGAGGGAGCCACTGTGGCCGTGGGCGAGGAGATTGCGGTTATCGGCGACGGCCAGGGCACGGCAGCCTCACCCAGTCAGGAGACGGCGGTTTCGACCGAGGCGGCGTCGACGACCGGCAGCGATTCCCCGCAGCAAGTCCCTGCCGCCACAGCTTCTCCGGGGGCGAGTGCGCAGCGAGCTGAATCCGCACCGGTGGAAACAGCTGCGCTTCCCAAATCGGCGATGGGCGAACAGAGCAACGGCGGGGCTTCGAACGGCCCGGCAGGCCGGGTGGTGCGCTCCTCCCCTCTGGTTCAGAGGCTGGCCGCCGAACACAACGTCGATCTGACCCTGGTGCCGGGAACGGGGATCGGAGGCAGGGTGAGCAAGAAGGACATCCTGCAGTTCATCCAGCAGGGGCAGACGGCGAGTGTGGCCGCGCCCCCCAAGCAACCGGCAGCTCCTCCTGCCTCGCCTGCCCCGGTGCCTGCCGCGGCCGCGCAACCCGCCTCGCCCTCCGGCCAGTCGGCCCCACCACCTTCCGCTAGAGCGGCTCGGGAGGATGAGGAAGAGGTGCCCATCTCGGCCGTCCGTCGAATGATTGCCGAGCACATGGTGAAGAGCAAGTACACGCTTCCCCATGCCACCTCAATGATCGAGGTCGACATGACGCCGGTGGTGCAGTATCGAGAAGCGCACAAGTCTGAGTGGCAGCGAAGCGAGGGCATCTCCCTGTCATTCATGGCCTTCGTTGCCAAGGCCACGGTGGAGGCGTTGAAGGAGTACCCACTTGTAAACAGCGAGTGGGGAGGAGACAAGATCCTGCTCAAGAGGAACGTGAATCTCGGCTTGGCCGTCGCGGCACAGGACGGCCTGATCGTTCCCAACATCAAGAATGCCGACCGCCTCAGTGTCGCCGGGCTGGCTCACGCCATCTCCGATCTGACGGTCAGGGCGAGGAACCGAAAGCTTACCCCAGACGACGTGTCGGGAGGCACCTTTACGCTCAACAACACGGGAGCCATAGGTTCGGTCTGGTCGGTCTCGATCATCAACTATCCGCAGGCCGGGATTCTCAGTGCCGACGCCATCGTCAAACGGGTTCGCGTCATGCCCGACGACTCCATCGCCATCCGGCACATGATGAATCTCTGCATGTCCTTCGATCACCGAACACTGGACGGCGCCACCGTGTCCGACTTCCTCCAGTTCATCAGACGGAGGCTCGAGAGCTGGCCCGCCGATGCGTCACTCTTCTAGTTTCAGATCATGGCTACTTCTCCGATTGAGCTGATCCCCGGACCGCCGCCGGCCCGCCCCGACTGGCTGAAGGTCCGGTTGCCTGCAGGCGAAAACTACACCGAGCTGAAGGGCATCATGCAGGGCCTCAAGCTGCACACGGTCTGTGAAGAGGCACGCTGTCCGAACATCGGCGAGTGTTGGGGCAATCGCACGGCAACCTTCATGATCCTGGGAGATGTCTGCACCCGGGCCTGCCGGTACTGCGCCGTCACCTCCGGGAAACCCTACGAGCTGGACCTCTCGGAGCCATTTCACGTCGCCCAGGCGGTGAGCAGAATGGGCCTCCAGCACGCGGTTGTCACCTCCGTCGACCGCGACGATCTGCCCGATCTCGGTGCCGGCCACTTCGCCGCCACGATCACGCAGATCAAGCTTCTGAATCCGACCTGCGCCGTCGAGGTGCTGACACCCGACTTCCAGGGTAGGGAGACCTGCCTGAAGCAGGTGGTGGATTCCCAACCGGAGATCTTCAATCACAACATCGAAACGGTGGAGCGCGTCTTTCGCCGTGTCCGCCCCGGCCGCTCCGATTACCGGCTGTCCCTCCGGGTGCTCAAGCGAGTGAAAGAGCTGGACGGCGAGGTCCTGACCAAGTCAGGACTCATGGTCGGGTTGGGCGAGTCCATCGACGAAGTCAAGGCAACCATGCGCGATCTGCGAGATCAGAAGGTCGATATCGTCACCATCGGCCAGTACCTCCGACCGACCGCCAAGCACGTCGTCATCGATCGCTACGTTCATCCCGATGAGTTTGCCGAGCTCAAGCAGTACGGTCTCGACCTCGGTTTCTCCCACGTCGAGTCGGGCCCACTGGTCCGCAGCTCTTATCACGCCCATGAACAGACGGTGAGGGTGCGGGGAACGTCGAACGTCGAACGAAGAACGGGGAACGTAGAAGGCGGACAGTCTGGACGCTTAACCTGATGATGGCCGCGGTTGGGCCTGTACGAGATCCTGCAAACGCTTGGGAGAGGCGACGAGTCGGGAGGATGGTAATGGACAATAGTCGGGCTGCTGCGAAGGTCAAACGTCGGTTCTTGTGACAGCTGATGCAGATGAGCGATCGGCAAAGCTCGACAAGGTTTCGCGATACGAGGATCTTGCAGTCTGGCAGAAGAGTCGAGACCTAGTTCGCCTTGTGCTGAAGCTCACGGACCAAGCTGAGTTTAGGAGGGACTTTGCTCTGAAGACCCAGATGCGCTCGGCGGCCTACTCGGTGGGAGGCAACATCGCCGAGGGGATTCGAGCGAGACCGGGACACCCAGTTTCACTATTTCTTGACAGTCTCCAAGGGCTCGGCCGGAGAAGTTCAGGCCTATTCCTACTTCGCCAGGGATGCTGGCTATATAAGCGACACTCAATTTGACGAACTGGCGCAACTTAGTCTCAGAGTGTCGAGCCTTCTGGGCGGTACACTTCGTAGCATTAAGAGCCGGGAACGGCAGCAGGCGGGGCTCGGACGCGGCCGATTACGGTGAGTGGTGCGACTCGAAGCCCGGAAATTCTGACCGAGGCGGCCGAAACAATGGGGGTGAGGAAGGGACTATGAGTTTGGATGGCGGGCTGATCCCCAATTCGAATGGCGGGTCGCAGCCGTGCACAGTGCCGTTGACCTACGTCTCAACGCCACATGGCCTGGGGTCGACGTTCGACGTTCGACGTTCAACGTTCGACCGCGAGCGTCGCCCAACCCGCATCGACGCTACGTCAGGTGCTGTTCTCCCATGAGCGATTCCATGCCGAGCAAGCTCGAGGACAAGCTCTTCCTGCTCAAGTTCAAGCCGGACGAGCACTCGCATATCGAGATCCTGTCCAACGAGGTGTGCCTTCGCTGTCCCGACAAGCCCTGCACGTTGACGTGCCCGGCCGACGTGTATCACTGGGAAGGTGACCGCATCGTCGTCTCGTATGAAAACTGCATCGAGTGCGGTGCCTGCCGTATGATCTGCCCCTACAACAACATCTCCTGCGTCATGCCACGAGGAGGTTTCGGGGTTCAATATAAGTACGGCTGATACGCGGCCGGTGACCCGGCCGGCGGTGAGAGTCCGTGGAGCCGAACCTTCCGACGTCGAGGCAATCGCCGAAATCTATGCCGGTCCGGAAGCGATCGCCGGCACGCTGCAGATCCCCTACCGATCGGTGGAGCACCGGCGGGAGAGATTCACACAGATCCAGCCCGGGTCACATTCGCTCGTCGCGGAGATTGACGGCAGAGTGGTCGGATCAGCCATGCTGCAGGCTGAAGCACGGCCGCGACGCCGCTTCTGCGGATACATCGGCATGGGCGTCCACGATGACTTCCAGAACCTGGGGGTGGGCTCAGCCCTCATGGAGGCGATGATGGACCTCGCGGACAACTGGCTCGGCCTGCATCGTGTGGAGCTGACGGTCTACGCCGACAATGCCGGCGCCGTACATCTGTATCAGAAGTTCGGCTTCGAGATTGAGGGCACCGCCAGGGATTTCGCGTTTCGTAGAGGGCGGTATGTCGACGCGCACTTCATGGCTCGGATACGCCCTGACAGTGCAGCGGACTCGGAGAGTCACCACGGTCGTTGAGGACCGTCCTTGGAACGAGCGCACGGGTGCGAATGCCCTTCCGCACTGCGAGGTGGCGTTCTTGGGGCGGGTTCCGTATGACGAAGCGTGGGATCTCCAGCGGCGCCTGGGCGACCTGCGGGCACGGGAGGAGATCCCCGATACGCTGCTGCTGCTGGAGCATCCTCCCACGTATACCCTCGGGCGTCGAGGGGATCCCGCCAACATTCTCCTGAGCCGCGAGACCCTCAAGAAGCTCGGCGTCGCCGTGTTCGACGTCGACCGAGGGGGCGACGTCACTTATCACGGTCCCGGCCAGCTGGTCGGTTACCCCATCATGCTGGTCGAGGATCGGCGAGATCTCCTCCGCTACATTCGAAATCTGGAGGAGGTCCTGATGCGGACTCTGTCGGAATTCGAAATTACCGCCGGACGGATCGACGGACTTTCCGGCGTCTGGATAGGGTCCGAGAAGATCGCTGCCATCGGCGTCAAGATGGGCAGAGTGACTTCCCACGGCTTCGCGCTCAATGTATCGACTGACCTTTCGTACTTCGAGCACATCATTCCCTGCGGCATTCGGGGCAAGGGCGTCACTTCGATGCATCTGCGCCTGGATCACACCCCCAGTCTGGAAGAGGTCGCCTCCATGACGGCGCATCACTTCGGGCACGTGTTCGGACGGGAGATGGTTACCCTACAAGCACCGACATTTTTGCCGAGGGGATGATGCCCAAGCGTCAACTCCCGCCGTTGGCTTCAAATGGCAGGTCGTCTGAGGCCGATGTCCTGGATCGCCCCTCGACCTATCGCAATGCCTGACGCACTGTTTGAGAACCCACGCCTCGCCGCGATCTACGATCATCTGGACCCTGACCGGAGCGACCTCGACGTGTACGCGGACATGATCGAAGAGTTCGGCGCCTCCTCCGTCCTGGACGTCGGCTGCGGGACAGGTACGTTTTGCTGCCTGCTGTCCCTCAAGGGCACCCGGGTGGTAGGCCTCGATCCGGCGGAAGCGTCGCTGGCGGTCGCCCGGGCCAAGCCGGGGGCGGATCGAGTGTGTTGGATACACGGCGATGTCCGCTCGCTGCCGCGGCTCCAGATAGATGTGGTCACGATGACCGGGAATGTCGCCCAGGTCTTCCTCACGGATCAGGAGTGGGAGTCAACGCTCCAAGCGCTGCGCTCGGCGCTCCGATCCGGCGGTCGCCTGATATTCGAGACGCGTGACCCGGCGAAGCAGGCCTGGCTCGGATGGAACCGTCGGGAGACGTACCAGCGAGTCGATGTCCCCGAGTTCGGGCCGGTACAGAGCTGGAACGAGGTGACGGACGTGTCGGGAGAGATGGTTTCATTTCGAGGCACGGTCGTCTTCGACGTCGACGGCGCCGTCCTAAGGTCGTACTCGACTCTCCGTTTCCGAGAACGCGAGGAGGTCGTCCGGTCACTGGTGGACGCCGGTCTGGAGGTGGAGGAGATCAGGGACGCACCCGACCGTCCGGGGCGCGAACTCGTGTTCATAGCGAGGCGCACCTAGCCGCCGAGTCTGGCTTTTTCGCCCCGTTGCCGCACAATCTCGCGTGCACTTTAAACTGTCAGTCCGTGGCCGTCTCCTCGTGCCTTCGAGTCGGCACTTGCAGGCCCGTCGAACGGGGTCGTTCGAGCTGTAGCTCCCGGTCGGGGTGGCATGTTTGCGCGTGAGCGCACGCTTACACCACGTCTGGGCAAAACATGTCATCATCTGACCTAGCGGCCCGTTGTCGGTTGGTCAGTAAACATCGGTGACAACAGATCGACGGTGGGGAAGCCCGCTTCTGCCGGCTGATAGCGGCCTTCGAATCAGGCACGAAGGTCTGAGTCAGGCTAGGGTGTTGGCGTCATCATCGGTTTCTCTGCGCCGTCGACAGCTACGCTTGAGATCCCCGCCTTGAGTGACGTCAGAGGAGGATGATATCCCGCTTCGCCGTGCAGAGCTTCATCCAAGCCTGTAATCTCGATCGCCTCGGGCACCCGCACGTCAGTGAAGAGGCCGATTCCTTTGAGGATCAAAAATGTGACGCAAAACGCGTAGACCCCAGTGATCAGGACGGCGAGAACCTGATGACCAAGGCTGGCCCAGTTGCCATCGATGGCGCCCTTGTAGGCGCTGTTGACCGCAACGGCCCCGAAGACGCCGGTCAAAATCGTCCCCAGGGCGCCGCCGACGCCGTGAACACCCCATACGTCGAGGGCGTCGTCCCACTTCATGGCAGCCCGGAACTGGCAGGCAGCGTAGCATGCGCTTCCCGCTCCCAGTCCAATGATCAACGCCGCCCACGTCGGGACGTAGCCCGCTGCCGGCGTGATGGTGGCCAGCCCGGCCACCGCCCCGGCCATGGCTCCCGTCACACTGGGTTTACCCGATCGCCACCACGCAATGAGGAGCCACGTGCACATCGCCACCGCGGCAGCGGTGTTGGTGTTCACGAACGCAACGGCGGCGACGCCATTGGCGGCCAGCGCGCTCCCGCCGTTGAAGCCGAACCAGCCGAACCACAGCATCCCAGTCCCGAGAAGGACGAACGGTATGTTGTGCGGCAATGGAGACTCTTCGGGTGGTAGCTTTCGGCTGCCGACGATGAACACCGAGGCCAGAGCCGCCATTCCGGCGCTCAGATGAACCACCATGCCGCCGGCGAAGTCGACAACGCCCATCTGCGCCAGAAACCCGTGTCCCCAAATCCAGTGGACAAAGGGGATGTAGACCAGGAAGCTCCAGGCGACCAGAAATATGAGGTAGACCTTGAAGCCGATGCGGTCGGCGAAGGCGCCGCTGACCAATGCGGGAGTGATGATTGCAAACATCACCTGAAAAAGAAAGAACCCGAGGAACGGCACTGTGACGGCATAGAGAGGGCTGGGAGCCTCGCCCACGCCACGAAGGCCAATGTTGCCCAGGTCGCCGATAATGCCCCAATGGTCACGACCATAGGCGAGGCTGAACCCGCAGAGAACCCAGATGACGGTCACGACCCCCATCGAGACGTAGCTCTGGAACATGATCGTCAGCACGTTCTTGTGGCGAACCAAACCACCATAGAAGAAGGCGAGACCGGGAGTCATTAAGAGGACCAGGGCCGCGCTGATCAGGACGAGCGCCGTGTCGCCGCTGTTTATGTGCATGCCTCGCGCCTCCCAAGCGCATGTCCACCGGAGTGTTCGCGCCGCTACTTAGAAAAACGCGACGAACCCATAATAGCGCCGCGTCGAGGCTCGGGCGCAGTGGAGTGGCTTTCTGAGCCGAGACAACGACCTACGGCAATGAGTACTTTGGGCGCATGGAATCCGACTTGTCGGAATCATTCGAACGTCGCGGTGTTCC
>DASRCF010000057.1:0-4831 GCA_035653255.1 Chloroflexota bacterium | reverse complement strand
AGCGAAGGAGATGCGGAAGTTTCCGGCTATGCGCCGGGCCCCGGCCTCCTCAACGGCGTTGTCCGCTTCCATCACAAAGGCGATCCATACCCAGGAGAGCAAGGTCGTGAGCGGCACGTCCTTTTCCATGGACCATCCTGCAAAAGCTACAAGGCGCACAGAGCAACTGTTTGGCGCCGGCCCTTGGCATGAAGCAACCTCAGCCTAGCGCACGCGATATGCTACGCACCCGCCGGACACCGCCGCACTTCCATCGCCCGCCTGCTCCTAAGCCGGCCTGCGTGAATCTTTGCCACCTGTAGTGGGCCTCCCCATCTCAATTTGGCCGGATCATAGCGCGAGCCAACTGCGGATCACGAATCCGAGCGTTCTGATTACATCACGGTACCCAGAAGGTGCAATGTTGGCCTTGAACCTGAACAATCAGAACAAAGGAGGTTGAGCGGCTCGCCGCCGAGGTGGAACGGATGACCGGGGAGTCCCAGACCGAGGCCGTCCGCCGTGCCCTCGCCGAGCGGCGTGAGCGGCTATCTTTCCGAGTCAGCCCCCAGGACAGGGAGGCCGTCTCCTGCAGTTTTCTGAGTGCGAAGTCTGGCCTCGGATACTGGAAGGCCAGCTGGGCCGCCGCTTAGCAAGAGCAAGGAAGACGACATCCTCGACTGTGCACCAGAGGGCATGTGTGCAGACGGTGCCAGCCTTCGCTCCGAGGACCGTAGCTACTACAGAGACTTAGCGGCTATCCACCGGCCGAGGCGGCGCGTGGTCTTGACATACCAAAGCTGTCCTGCGGGGGGCGTTGGCAGAGTGCTGGCGCGTTGGTGGTCGAACGCATCCCAGACTATGCGCGCCCGTGGTTCGCAGCCGAGGAGGGAGCCCCGCCAACCACTCCGCGAAGTCGCTTCGAAGCAGGTTTCCCCTCAAGTCGGCATAACCCCAACGCCAGAAGTCGGACATCCTCGCGAGGGGTCAGTCCTCGTCCGGCAAGCAAACAGCTTCGTCACCTCGCAACGGTCGCGGGGCCGGCTGGACAATCAAGGTCTGAGGAGATGCGTCCGAGTCCGTCCGCCCAAGTCCCGAGCGCATCACGTCGGGCAATACGTCGGTCATCGGGTCCTCCCCGGATAGGGGTGCTGATTAGCCAAGGGAATCGCACGCCATCGTAACACCTAGCCTGTTCCCCCAGGGGAATAGGCGTTGGACGGACAAGCCGGAATCGAAGGGCCGTCGATGGTTGGAAGCCCGCGGACCGCCCGCCGCAGGCGTGAACTGGTGCGGTCAAGAGGACTCGAACCTCCACTCCCGTAATGGGAACAGCGTCCTGAGCGCTGCGCGTCTACCTATTCCGCCATGACCGCACGATGGAACGACCGGCCCGCGACTCGGGCGATAGGCCATTCTATCCAGCCTCGAGTCCACCGTCAAAGTCGTAGAGCCGCTGTGGGAAAATGAGGCACGTTTCGCCACGGTGGTTGCCTTGGAAGAAGAGCCGATATTCATTCAGTACGTCTTCTTTGCCCTCGATCCGGCCTGGCGCCGACTGGCCGAGTCAGAGCGGACGTGCGCCACGACTGAGCTGCGCGAGCTGATCGAGCGACAGCGCTCCATCACCACCTACGGCTATACGACCACGGGCCTGAAGGCGGGAACCGACTTCATGCTCTGGCGCAGCGGACCCGATCTCGCCGCCATCCAGGCCGCCACCAATGAGCTTGTCAAGACGCGCCTGGGAGCCTACCTGTCGATCCCTTACGCCTACGTCGGCCTCATCCGGCCCAGCACGTACGTGCGCCGGCAGCAGCCTCAGGAGCAAGCAGCTCTGCAGAAGGAGCGCGGCCGCTATCTGGTCATCTATCCCTTCACCAAGACCGACGAGTGGTACCAGCTCAGCAAGGCCACGCGACAGGGGATGATGAACGAGCACATCAAGATCGGCCACGACTATTCCACCATCCGGCAGGTGCTGGTCCACTCCTTCGGGCTCGACGACCAGGAGTTCGTCGTGGCCTACGAAATGGAAGACCTGCCGGCGTTCCAAAGCTTGGTCATGGATTTGCGGTCCACCGACGGCCGCCCGTATACGAAGCGCGACACACCGGTCTTCACCGCCGTCTACAGGAGCCTGGAAGAGACTCTCGATCTCGTCGCTGGATGACCGAGGGGGTAGTCGCAGCCGGGTCGCGCCTGCTGCGAACGCTGCGTCTCCAACCGGTCGACGCCACGCCCGTCTGGTTCATGCGACAGGCCGGCCGCGCACTGCCGGAATATCGAAGCATTCGCGAGCGTTACAGCCTCCTGGAGATCTGCGCGGAGCCCGAGCTGTGCGCCCAGGTCACGCTTCAGCCGCTGCGGATCCTGGACGTGGACGCGGCAATCCTCTTCGCCGACATCATGACACCGCTGATCGGGATCGGGCTGGATATCGACATCGTCGACGGCGTCGGTCCCGTGGTGGCGAAACCGCTGAGAACATCGGTAGACCTCGAACGGCTCAAGCCGATCGAGCCACAGGCCGATGTGGCCCCACAGCTGGAGACGATCCGGCTGGTGCGCTCGGAGCTTGATGGGTCGTACGATGGGCGGCCGCTCATCGGCTTTGCCGGCGCGCCGTTCACGCTGGCCTCGTATCTGATCGAGGGGCGTGCCAGCCGCGACTTCGTCGAAACCAAGACGCTCATGTACCGAGATCCTGCCCTCTGGAAGCAGCTCATGGACAGACTGGCGCAGATCGTCGCCGCCTACCTGACCGCCCAGCTCGAGGCTGGAGCCCAGGTTGTCCAGATCTTCGACAGCTGGGCCGGAGCTCTCTCGCCCGCCGATTACTCGCGCTTCGTGGCGCCATACTCAAGACGCGTGTTCGACGCCGTTGCCACCACCGGATCACCAGCCATCCATTTCAGCAGCGGAACCTCGAGCTACATCGCCCAGGTGGCAGTCGCAGGAGGCGACGCCGTCAGCGTAGACTGGCGCGCTCCACTCGACCGCAGCTGGAAAGAAATCGGTCACGATAGAGCCATTCAGGGCAACCTCGACCCACTCGTTCTCCTCGGTCCGTGGTCCGAGGTGAAGGTCCAGGTAACCAAGATCCTGCGCCGGTCGGAGGGTCGACCGGGACATATCTTCAACCTGGGTCATGGAGTACATCCGCGGACCAGGCCCGATCAGCTCCGGCGGGTGGTTGACTGGGTTCACGAGTCGGGGCGATGAGGGAGCTGGAGGCGGGTTCGGCCCCGCTGCGCTCCGCGAGGTTCTGACGGCGTGACGTGCGCGAGGGCGGTTTCCCGGCAACCCGAAGCTCTTCCAAGGAGCACGACGTGAGGGCACCGCTCGGTGTCCTGCTCATGGCGTACGGGACTCCGGCCGGCCTCGACGAGGTCGAGCCGTACTACACGGACATCCGCCGTGGCCGTCCTCCTCCACCCGAGCTCGTGGAGGAGCTGACCGAGCGCTACCGCCTGGTCGGAGGCAGGACTCCGCTCTTGGAAATCTCACGGCTTCAAGCCGCGGGCGTCCAGCGCGAGCTGGGCTCGGATTACCGGGTCTTCCTGGGGATGAAGCACTGGCACCCCTATATCCGCCAGGCCGTCGATGAGATGCGCGAGGCTGGTGTCGAGCGGGCCGTCGGGATCGTCCTGGCTCCCCACTACTCCCGTGGAAGCATTGGAGAATACCGGCAGCGAGTGGACCAGGCTCAGACCGAGCTGGAATACAAGGTTCCGATCCAGATCGTCGAGAGCTGGCATCTGAATCCGCACTACCTGCGTGCCGTCTCGAACAACATCCGGGAGACACTGAGCCGGTTCGACGATCCGGAATCGGTCACCGTCGTCTTCACCGCCCACAGCCTCCCGGTGCGCGTGGCAGCCGGCTATGACCCGTATCAGGGTCAGCTCCTCGAGACCAGCCGGGCGCTGGCGGCGTCCCTCGAGATTCCCGACCAACGATGGACCTTCAGCTTTCAAAGTGCGGGCCGGACGGCCGATCCATGGCTCGGCCCGGATATCCTCGAGACCATCGAGCGTCTGGGGGCAGAGGGAGTGCGAAACGTTCTGGTAGCGCCCGTCGGCTTCATCGCCGATCATCTCGAGATCTTCTACGACATCGATCATGAGGCGAGCGAGCTGGCTGCCCGGCTGGGGCTGAATCTCAAACGCATGCCTTCGTTGAATGCTCACCCTGAGCTGATCGCGGCACTTGCGAGCCTGGCTCGCGAAGCGTTGACCTAACAGTTCCTGCCGGGCATGATTCTTGCCCTTGACATATACGGTTCGTCGAAGTACACCTCCAAAGGGAGGCTTCACCATGCCGGCAAAGGCTGACGCCAAGAAGCCGAAGGGACACCGAACCGCCGCGGGCGCCGAGATCCCGGCAACCATCATGCGTTCCGACAAACACGCCCAAGACATCTGGGCCGAGACGCACGACAGCGCCGTCGAGACGTACGGCGAGGGCCGCCGTGCCCACATGGTGGCCTTCGCTTCACTCAAGCACTCATACGAGAAGCGAGGCGACCGCTGGGTAAAGAAGGACCACAAGGGGCCCTCGGATCCGCAGGCGGCCCGCGGCCCGACCACGAAGAAGAAATCCACGGATCCCGACAAGGCGCCCACGGCGCACGGCCGGGTCGCCAAGAATGCGTCCCAGGCACGCGAGAAGGCCCGGGAGGACAAGCGCGACTACGATCGCGCCCGCCGCCGCTGAGAAGATACGCTTACAAACAAGGTTGTCTCCGAGCGCCGAACGAAGCCGGCCGGGTCACTCGCAGCTCCAATCCTCGAGATAAGACCATCAAGCTGGAGTCCGAGCCCCGGTCAGGAAACGGCCCGTTCCGCCT
>DASRCF010000056.1:0-10598 GCA_035653255.1 Chloroflexota bacterium | reverse complement strand
ATGGCGACGTATAAGGCCGAGTTCCTGGCGCATTACTATGACCGGCGCCTTCGCCCTCGAGATGCCTACGCCATGGGCATGATCTACTGGTGGTCGCGCCTGGCATCGGTGGCGCCGCGAGTGGTCAACAGCGTCACCGGCCTCCCTGGCCTGAGCACTCTATCAAAGATGCTTGCGGGAATCGATAGGCGCCGGTCGATCCCTCGGTTCGCACCAAAGACCTTTCGGGCCCGTGTTCAGGATCGTCAAGCGGTGGAGACAGGCTCGGGCGATGTGATTCTGTGGCCCGACACGTTCAATAACAACTTCTTCCCGGATACGCTCACGGCGGCGCACGAGGTGTTGGATGCTCTGGGCTTCCGAGTCCACGTGCCCGAACGCTCGTTCTGTTGCGGGCGGCCACTCTACGACTTCGGAATGCTGCGGCTTGCTCGACGCCAGCTGAAACAGATTCTGGTAGTCATGAGCCGGCGAATCGCGGCCGGGATACCGATCATCGTCCTGGAGCCGAGCTGTGCCTCGGTCTTCCGGGATGAGATGCTGCAGCTCTTTCCCGATAACCAGGATGCGGTGCGCCTGAGCCGTCAGGTCTTCCTCCTCGATGAGTTCATCGAGCAGTTCTCTCCTGACTACTCGTGGCCACGCCTATCGCGTCAGGCCCTTGTGCACCTACACTGCCACCGTCAGTCCGTCCTTAAAGGAGTGGAAACCGACACGGTACTTGGACGCGCCGGCATAGATGCCGAGATCCTTCACGAAGGCTGTTGCGGGATGGCGGGAGCGTTTGGCTTCACCTGCGGCCATTACGACGTCTCCACCCAAGTGGGCGAACGGGCGCTGCTCCCACGAGTTCGAGCCAGCGCTCCCGAGACCCTCGTCATCGCCGACGGCTTCAGCTGCCGAGAGCAAATAGCCCAACTGACCGACCGCCGGCCGCTGCATACCGCCGAGGCATTGTGGATGGCTCTTCAGAACGGCAGTTCGACGGCTAGTGTCGGCTGACCGTCTCCGTCGACTCGACCGCGTAGCGGGTGCGGCCAATGCTCAGAATTAGCACCGAGTCCTCGACCGCCAAAACGTCGTGCTCGATATCCGGCTCAAGCGTTAGCAGACCCCCTGGACCCAGCTCGAATGTCCGGTCCTCGGTCCGTACTCGGCACCGGCCCCGAAACACCAAGATCGCCACCGGTCCCGAGGCATCGTGCTCGCGCATCTGGGTGCCAGCCTTCAGAGCCAGCAACACCAGCCTCAGGTCGGGCTCCTTGAGAAGCGTCTTTCCACTCGGCTCTCCGCGCCGGTATGAGGGAGCAGCCATCAGACTCTCCGCCTCAGACGATACGTCGTACTGAAGCATCGGACCCGCGGCTAACTGATCCCCATACGCGGCGGGATCCGTCGTCCGGCCATAGGAACGACCACCGGTCTTCTCGCTCATGGCTGCCTCCGTCGCGGTCTCATCTCCTGCTCACGACCTCAGGCGGCCCGCGTCCGCATCCCCTTGAGCCTCGGCAGGACGTCCTGTCCGTACCGCACGAGAAAGCCGACTTGATCCGGTCCCGCAGTGTGAATGTACACCTGATTGAAGCCCAGGTCAATGTACTGCTTGATAAACGACGCGTGGTCCTCGGCATTGTCCGAGATGCAGCACATCTTCGCCACGGTGTCGGGACCGACGACGGCTCCGTTCTCCTCCGACATCTTGGGACTGTAGATCTTCTGGTCAAATAGTGCGGGGACAAAGGTTCCTGCCCAGAACTTGAGGATCTCATCGACAGCTGCTTCGCGGTCGTCGGTGTAGGCAACGTTTAGCTCGATTGCCTTGGGCATCGAATCAGGCTGCTTGCCGGCCTGCCGAGCGCCTTCATCAAACTGGGCCAACAACTGCCGGTACACCTCCGGCTCCTTGCCGCCCACCGTGATGAGACCGTCCCCATGGGTGCCTGCGAAGCCCGCACTCTCGGGAACGAGGCTGGAGATCAAGATGGGGATCGGCCTCCCTGACCTGGTGTAGAGCTTCGCTTTCCTCGTCCGGTAGTACGCCCCGTCAAAGCTGATCTCGTTCCCTGACCATAGGAGCCGGATCAGCTCGATAGCCTCTCGTAGGCGCTCCTGCCGTTCCTCGTATCCCGGCCAGTCAGCGACAGCCGCGTATTCGTTGAGGGCTTCTCCGGTCCCCACCCCCAGGTACACTCGGCCGGGAGCCATGTACTCGAGCGTTGCCGCCGCCTGCGCGATAACCGAGGGGTGGTAGCGAAGGATCGGACAGGTGACCCCGGTCCCGAGCTCGATCCGGGTGGTGCTCACGGCAGCCGCACCCAGCCAGGTCCAGGAGAAGCAGGCGTGACCGGCCTCGGCCCAGGGGTGGAAGTGGTCGCTGACGTCGATCGATTCGAAGCCCGCCTCTTCAGCCGCGATCGCTTGCTGGAGCAGCTCATCTGGCTGGTACTGCTCCGGTCCGGCTTTCCAGCCAATCCTCACCATAACGACTCCTGTGCCTGCGCGCTGTAAGCCGGCGGCGCAAGAAGCATACCGGCCACCACGAGTACTGCAAGCGCCGGCTGAGCAATGACTCGGTTCGGCGGCTTGGTTAGGGCTGGTTATGGTATTCTTCGACACAATGTGCGCGTTGCGGTGAGGCGTAGGTAAGGGCCGCAACTTCTCCCGAGCATCCGGACGGAGCCTCACGAGATCGAAGCCGGCATTCAGTATCCATGATCGGTGCGACCGGATTGGTGGTGAGTGATTGAGCGGTAGCGGTTGGCGGGCGCCGCTGTCTCCGGCCCAATTCGACGCCATCCTGCAGAGCGCTGCCGACGGTGTCACGGTACAGGATCGCAGCGGCCGGTTGGTCTATGCCAACGACACAGCTGCCAGGATGTCGGGCTACGAGTCGGCCGCCGCTATGGTGGCCGCCGGTCCTCTCGACGTTTCGAGCTTTAGGATTCTCGACGTGGCAGGCAATATGCTCGCTCCGGAGCAGCTTCCGGTCCAGCGGGCGCTTCGGGGTGAGGAGCCGGCGGTCGCCATTATTCGCTATCGCACCGCTCCTGAGGCAGAGGAACGTTGGAGCGATGTCCGCTCCACCGCCATTCGGGATGAAGCGGGTAACGTGGCCCTTGCGGTCACCATTTTCCGTGACATCACCGAAGAGCGGCGGATAAGCGAAGAGCGCAGCTTCCTCGCGGCCGCCGGCCCGCTCCTGGCCGGCTCGCTGGACTACGACGTCACGCTCGCCAGGCTGGCTGAGCTAGCAGTGCCGCGAATAGCCGATTGGTGCGCGATCCAGATGATTGAGACGGACGGCTCGGTACGCACGCTAGCCGTCGCTCATGTCGATCCCGCAAAGGTCCGCTTGGCCCAGGATATGAGCGATGCGGTCCCGTTCGATCCGGATGGGCCGACCGGCTTGCCGCGTGTGCTCAGAACGGGTGAGCCCGACCTCATACCGGAGATCACGGACGAGATGCTCGTCGAGGGATCGCCCAACGAATGGGTGCTGGAGCGTCTGCGGGAGCTGGGTCTGAAGTCTTCTATGGTGGTGCCGCTCACTGCGCGAGGTCGCGTGCTCGGTGCCATCAGCATGGTATCGGCCGAGTCTGGGAGGCGGTTTGGTGCTCGCGATCTCGACCTGGCACTGGACCTCGCTTCGAGAGCTGCCATCGCCGTCGACAACGCCCACCTGTATCAGGAAGCCGCACGCTCCGCGCGCCAGCTCACCCAGGTGCTGCGCCAAATGTTGGATGCGGTCATGATCGTGGATGCCGACGGACGGCTCATACTGGCCAATGAGGCGGCAACAAATCTCATGGGCGAGATCGAAACCGGCGTGCGATTCGAGGAGGCGAGGCCCCATATGGCTGCTATGACCCTGAAGGGGGAACTGCTCTCGCCCGACGCACTGCCCTTGGCCCGGGCCTCGCGTGGAGCGCGAGTGACCGGAGAGCTATGGAAGATCAGGCGGGCGGGGGCGGAGGGCGATCTGGTGGTGCAGAGCAACGCGGTCCCACTGACGGACGAGGACGGAACGCATCTCGGCGCCGTTGCGGTAACGCGAGACATCACCGCGGCATATCAGCTGGAGCGAATGAAGGAGGAATTCTTTCTCGCCGCCTCTCACGATCTCAAGAATCCGCTTACGCTGGTGCGTGGCGTGGCCCAAATGCTGCTCCGACGGGCAGAGGCACGGTCGCCCGACCTCGAGACTCAGCTCCGGGACGGCCTGCGGCGCATTGACGCCACGGCGAAACGGATGACCCACATGATCAACGAGCTGCTTGACGTCAGTCGAATGCAGACTGGGCAGCCCCTCCCGCTGGAGCCGCGCACCACCGACCTCCTGGCTCTCACAAGGGAGGCTGTTGCGGACCAGCAGGCTGTGGTGGAGGAGGGACAAATCCAGCTCAGTGCGGACTCCGAGACGATCGTGGGCGAATGGGATCCGGGCAGACTCGAACGGGTGGTTGCCAACCTGCTTTCCAATGCAGTCAAGTTCAGTCCTCCAGGAGCGCCGATCAGAGTCCAGCTGGAGTCGGAAACGGTGCAGGGCAACCGGTGGGTAAACCTCGCCATCCGCGACAACGGAGTCGGAATCCCAGCTTCCGATCTGCCGCATGTCTTCGAACACTTCCGTCGGGCGAACAACGTGACCGGCCGGATAGCCGGCACGGGACTGGGACTGGCGGGCGCCAAGCAGATTGTGGAGCAGCACGGCGGCGAGATCACCGTGACAAGCCAAGAGAACCAGGGGTCTACGTTCGTGATCAGGCTGCCCGTTCACACATCAGACGGCGGCGGGACACGGTGACGAAGCAGTCTGAAGCGGGGAGGCGCTCGCGGGTCCTGGTGGTTGACGACGATGCCGACGTGCGCTACGTCGTGCGCTGGGCCCTCGAGGATCGAGGCTTCGCGGTCGATACCGCGGCTAATGGTCGAGATGCCATGACGTGGCTGGAGGATAAGCGCCCCGACCTCTTGTTACTGGATCTCACCATGCCAATCATGGGAGGCTCACACGTGGCCGACCTGCTTCATAGGCGTTACCAGAATGTGCCTATACTGCTGATCACCGCCGACGGTCACGCACCGTCAAAGGCCGCCGCCGTAGGAGCCTACGACTACCTCCAGAAGCCGTTCGAGCTGGAAGACCTGGTGCGGGCCGTGGAGCAAGGCTTTTCCTCCGCCAGTGAGCAGATCGGCGCCCCGTAGGGGTCAGACTACCCTGAACGCCGTCTGACCGGCGGCTGTCCTACGCTCCTTTCGGCTGTGCAGGACGACGAAACCGTGAGCTCGCGCGGCGATGTCGCAGTTGCCGAAGATCGCCGTGAGAATTTGGCGGACCGAAAGCAGCCGGTTCACGACGACGTAGAGGGAGCCGCCCGGGCGCAGCACGGCATAAGCATCCCGCATGAGGCTCTCGAGCAGGAGGTTCCCGTCGTGAGTGGGCGGATTGGTTACAACAGCGTGAAATCTCAATCCCTTTGGGAGATCCAGCGTCCCGTCGCCGGTCAAGACGTGTGCGTTGGTCAGCCGGTTGCGCTCGACATTTCGCTGGGCCAGTCGGGTGGCTCTCACGTCCGAATCGACCATCCACACCTCGCCCCGGGACAGGAGTGGTGCCAGAGCCAGACCTATGAGGCCGACTCCGGTCCCCAAGTCGAGCACCCGCCAGTGTGGCCTTGCCTCCGGCGACACGGAGTCCAGCAGAAGCAGCGAGCCCTCGTCCGCCTCTCCATACGAGAAAACCCCGGGCTGGGTCGTGACGACCAGCTCGACACCGTTCCGGGCCAGCGGGAACTCCCGCTCGTATCTCCTCCGATCGACTGCAGCGGAGTGGCGGACTGGGCTCCGCTTCACGAAGCCGTCAGAAATACTTCGACACCCGAACTGGTGGTACCAGCGCCCGTTACCCGGTAGGAGCTGCCCGAGGTAAGTGCGCTGATACGACCGTTAATCGTTTGGACCAAGGGCGCCGTGACCACGCCGGGCAGGGGAAGTGGTCCGAGATGGGCGCTTTTCACGGCAAGAGCGATGGACCCATTCGAGGCAATGGGACGGACCGAGATGCCGACGGGAGCCGAGACGCCGGATATGGTACCTCTGGCCTCGACGAACACGATATCACCTGCCGCCGAGGTGACCGCGACATTGGAGACAGTCCCATTGCTTTGCCCGGCAATGGCCGAGCCCGCCTGGGAGGTCAGGTAGGAATCGGAAAGTATCAGGGTGATGTCTCCGTGACCCGTGGGCTTCCCCGCGAAAGGAGGCTCTCCTTGGAACCACAGCGCGGCGCCGAATCCAATCAGGCCGCCGAGGACTAGAGCGACGATGAAGCGCATGCCTCATTGTCACAGGGTGGGCGCTACCGCATCTTCCGAAGTGGTGCGCGCAGCAGGCAGGTCCCGTTCACGATCGCGACCGATCAGTAGTGCCGAAACGGTCGAGCTCAAGAAACAGAGGACCGCACAGGTCAGGATGGCCCAGCGGAACGCGCCCACGTAGGAGTCTGTAATCGCCCTCCGCACTGCCCTCCGCTGAGAGGCCGGCAGTGAGGCCGGTATGGGGTCATTGGCGAGGTTGCCGGCGCCCTTGACCAATGCGATCCTCGCGGCGGCGGGAAGGTTGAGATGTGAGTCCCGCGAGCTGAGTCCGGCCTGAAACTGGCTGGCGACCACGACTCCGAGTCCGGCGACGGCCAGGACGGCGGCCACCCGAGAGACGGCGTTGTTTATGCCTGACGCGACACCGACGAAATCGCCCGGAACACTACTCATCACAGTGGCTGTGAGCGGAGTAATGAAGATCGACATCCCGAGACCGAGCACGAGAACCGCCGGGAGCAGCTCGGTCCAGTAGGAAGGCGAGCTGCCCTCCAGGGCCATGAGCACGAACGCCACCCCAATCACGGCGGCGCCCGTAGTCATGAGCAGCCGGGCCCCGAAACGTCCGATGAGGCCTCCGACTCGCGGAGACAGGAGGAGAAGTAGGACAGTGACCGGAAGCAGCGACGCGCCTGCTTCGATGGGACTGTAGTGCTGCACCTGCTGAAGTTTCAGGACGAGGAAGAGAAATGCTCCGTTGAAGGCGAAGTACACCCCGAGCGTGGCGAGGTTCGAGGCGGAGAAATTGCTCGACCGAAACAGCTTGAGCGGGACGATAGGATGAGGGCTCGAAAGCTCCAGAAACGGAAAAGCGACGAGAGCTAGCGATCCCAGGATGAGGGCCAGCAGAACAAGTGGATTCAGCCAGCCGATCGCTGGTCCCTGAATCAAACCGAAGGTGATTCCGGCCAGGCCGACGACCGTGGCCAGTGAGCCCGGCCAGTCGAGTCGCCGCGACGCCTCCGGATCGCTGTTTTCGGGCACATGGTTCCAGGTGGCCACAAAGGTCGCCAAGGCCAGGGGTACATTGAGAAAGAAGATCAGACGCCAGCTCACGGCGCCGACGAAGTAGCCGCCTACCAGAGGGCCGATCGCGGTGGTCACGCCCGAGAGCCCGGCCCATAAGCCGATGGCCCGGCCACTGTCGGCCGGCGCGATCACAGCCTTGATCATGGCCAGACTCCCGGGGACCAGCAGGGCGCCGCCGATCCCCTGAACGGCTCGAGATGCGATGAGCATTCCGGCGTCGGGCGCCAGCCCGCAGGCGATTGAGGAGATGGTGAATACCGTCAAGCCTGCCAGAAACGCTTTTCGTCGTCCGTAGACGTCGCCCAACGATCCACCCACCAGGAGCAGGGCCGCCAGGAAGAGGGCGTAGCCGTCGACAATCCACTGGAGTCCCGAAAGCGGTACCCCAAGATCGGTCTGGATCCGCGGCAGAGCTACGTTGACGACCGTGCCATCGAGAAAGACCATGCCGGACCCCAGCGCAGTGGCGGCGATGATCCAGCGGCCACGAGCAGAGTCGAGCCGGACGAATTCAGTCGGAGAGCCGGCTACCAGCTTAGCCACGTGTAGCAATCATGAGGACTCGTCGCTCCGTCGCTGTCGTGCCTCAGGCGGCCCTCCCGCCGGTAGATAGACGCTCGGGCGCTCGATTCTTCAGCATCCGGCCGGCCTGCATGACCATCACTACGCGATCTTGATCCTGCAATACGCGGATGTCCTCCAAAGGGTTACCGTCCACCAGCAGGAGATCCGCCAGCCTACCTGGCTCAAGAGTACCCACCTCGCTGTCGACCTTCAGCAGTTCGGCCGCGCTTCTGGTCGATGCCACGATCGCATCCATTGGTTGCATCCCTGCGGCGACCATCAACGCCAGCTCTTCGCCGTTCTGGCCGTGGGGCCCCACGCCCGAATCGGTACCCATGGCGACGCGAATTCCGGCTTCCGCGGCTCGTCTGAAAGAGGCACGGTGGTCTTCCACGACCCGGCGCGCCTTCTCCAGGAACACCGCAGGCGCCCTTCCCGGGTTGGCTTCGAGCTGCCGGATGACCTGGATCGGCGCCACCAGGGTGGGAACCAGGAAGATGTTGCGTCGCACCATCATCTCGATGGCCTCGTCATCCAGCCAAATGCCGTGCTCTATCGATTTGCAGCCGGCCTTGATGGCGTTCTTTATCCCCTCTGTCCCTTGAGCATGGGCCATGACCTCCACGTCTCCATGTGCCTGGCCCTCATCCACGGCTGCCCGAAGCTCGTCGATCGTGAACTGCGAGGCACTGGGCGCATCGGCTGTTGAAAGAACTCCTCCCGTCGAGCAGACCTTGATCCAGTCCGCGCCGGCACGGAGGATTTCGCGGACACGCTGTCGCATCGGTTCGACTCCATCGACAACGCTGTTCGGGATGTCTGGAAGCTGGAAGCGTAGGCAGCAGGTGCTGGGTGCGGTTGGATCCGCGTGGCCGCCCGTCTGCGACAGGATGGTGATGGCCACCTTCATCCGGGGCCCGGGGAACAGACCCTCCTCCAACGCCAGCTTCAAGCCGGCAGGGGAGCCACCCGCGTCTCTGACCGTGGTGACCCCGGCGTCGACTGTCGCCGCCAGGTTTCTGATAGCCCGATAGAGCGACAGCGAGGGTGGCGTCATGAGCTCCCTCAGAGTGTCGATGCCGTTGAAGGTGGCGTGGACGTGCGCGTCGATCAGTCCGGGCATGAGCGTGAGACCTGCGGCATCTATCGTTTCGTCCATCCGTCCCGACTGCCCCCGGGGCCAAACGCCAGCGACTCGTCCATCCTCGACCACGACGGTGGCGCCCTCCGAGGGGTCAGCTCCAGTTCCGTCGATCACTCTCGCTCCGCGAATTGCCGTCCTCATCTCAGCTCCTCCGGTACAGACCTCTGGCTGCATGGTAGTAGATGGTGCCGGCGACGAGACAGAGGTGCCTCTCATACAGGGATCGATGCAGGATCGGATGTCATTGCGAAAGACAGTGTGAAGCCAACAAGGATCCATGTGCCCCCGGCTATTCAGCCGCTCCGTACCCAGCCGATCGTTGCCGTGCTCTTCCTGGCAGGGACGGTGCTGGCGCTCATCGCCATCCTCATCCTCTTGGGACGGTGGAACATCCCCAAGCCGCTATCCGCCATGTTCTTTGCCGGCGCGGCACTACTCTGCGCCCCTTACGTGGCTTCGACTACCTGGCGTCTCAGGGAGGACGAGGCAGTCACCCCCGACCGCTAGATTCGCTACCCCGCCGCCCGGTAAAGTTGTACGTCGTCCACCTCAGAGGCGGGCCGGCCAGCCTCGCGCTCCAGAGCGGCGGCCACCACGAAGCTCAGATGTCCAAGGCGTCTGAGGCTTCGGTCAGATGGTTGGTGTCGACCCGCTCTATGGCTACGACGGTGCCGTGCATCCGGCACAATCTGATCTCGGCTCCGGCGTCCAGAGTCGACACCTCCGTTTCGCTCGCGGCGTCGGTTATCTCGTGCCCGGTCACACAGGTCAGTCGCACGAGTGGCTCATGTCTGACGATGGGCTCAGGCTCCGACCGGGACAGGCTCCTCGAGAGGCTCGACGCCCTGGCCGCCGGCTCGTCCGCGCTCACCCAGCTCACGGGCGAGGATGATGAGCTCGTCCTCTCCGATCTCCGTGGGATCAAGTGCGTTGAGGCCCAGGTCGTGAAGTGATGCCGCACCGTGCACGACATACTTCTGACCATCTGGGCGTTCCACGATCGCGTCCGGAAAGCCCCCTAAGACGAAGTCGACCATCAGCGGGTCGGTACTCAGGGCCTCGGCCAGCCGCCTCGCAGCACGTTCCGACGCCCAGGCCTTATTGCCCTCGACGAAGGCTGTGTCCCCGGCATAGTACTCTACCGGGCGGCCATTTACAACCAGCCATTGATCGTCATCCGTAACGGCGATACTCATCACTTCCGTCATTCGCAGACTCCTTGGGACTCCCTGGTACAGCCGGACGAAGCCGGCCGCGGCACTGGAAGCATGGGTGCAGCAACGCCGAATCCAGTGGCGCTGACTTGTTTGCCCGGGGCTTCCCTCTCTCCTATTTTGGCTGTTTCGCGAAGGCGCTGACCACCTCAAGAAGTTTGTCTGGGACCGAACCCGGCTGCCTTACCGATTCTGGATAGTTGCTTGGTGTCGTGCGTACCCCCGCCGGTTACCGACTGCGGGTGCGACCGTGAGCTCTCCAGAGGAGGG
>DASRCF010000055.1:0-10735 GCA_035653255.1 Chloroflexota bacterium | reverse complement strand
CGGGAAACCGCAGAACAGCTCCGGCAGCCGGTTGCCGGGAAAGCGGAGGCCAGCCGAGATGACCGCCTCGATGACCTCGCTTGCCTCTCGATAGAAGCCGTATCGCCGCATTCCCAGAGCAATCATGGAGTTGTCGTGGGGCCAGACCGAACCATTGTGGTAGCTCATCGGATTGAAGTTGGGCGACGACGACGAGAGAGTCCGGATGCCCCAGCCGGAGAAGAGGTCCTCCGCCATCAGCCGCCGGACGATCATCTGCGCCTCATCCCCGTCGACGATCCCGCTCCACAAGAGGTGCCCGACGTTCGAGGTGACCGAGGTGACCTGCCGCTTGTCGCCGTCGAGCGCCTGAGCGAAGAAGTCTTCGGCTTCCATTCGGAAGTCGCGCCGGAACTGCTCCCGCAGGGCAGCAGCTTCACTCCGTAGCCGGTCCGCCATCCCGGCGTCGCCGTGGCGCTCCCCCAGCCCTGCCAGCCCGAGCTTGGCCTGGTACACATACCCCTGAACCTCGACCAGGGCAGCGGGGTACCGGGCTCGGGTGCCGTCAGGATACTGCAGCGAGTCGACGGAATCCTTCCAACCCTGATTCGTGACTCCCTGCGCCAGGCCTGAGGCGTACTCGACATAACCATCACCATCGGCGTCGCCGTACCGGTCTATCCAGTCGACCGCTCGCATTGCCGACGGAAGCAGATCCTTGTATAACCGCTCGCCTCGCTCGCTGCCGCTGAGCCAGTTGACCGTCTCCACGAAGAGCACCACGAAGAGCGGAGTGGCGTCCACGGTGCCGAAGTAGGGCAGGTGGGGTATCTCACGCAGGTTCGCCAGCTCGCCGCGCCGGAGCTCATGCAGGATCTTCCCCGGCTCCTCCTCGGTGGCCTCGTTGACCTCCCGGCCCTGGTTCCTGGCCAGGAACCGCAGCGTGCCCTCGGCAATCGAGGGGTTGTAGACGAGTGTCTGCAGCGCCGTGATGATCGAGTCGCGGCCGAAGGGCACGGCGTACCAGGGAATGCCCGCCGAGGGCACGACGCCGCTCTCCTCTCCGGCCGAGTCCTCAGCAGGTGTGAACTCGAGCAGCGCGCGCACGTCCAGTCTGCTCTGACGCAGCAGGCTGCGGTCAAAGAACTCGTTGCTGGTCTCGAAGGCGGTCGATTCATCGTGCCAGGCTTGGTACGAGTCGGCCAGCCGCGAGAGCGCGGCGTCGAAGTGCTGGAGCTTGGCTCGCGGCCGGCCTTCGACTCCCGGCCGGGCTACGACGGTCACTGACTCCGGTTGGTGCGGGGTGAGCCGCAGGCGGAAGACGACACGATTGGCGGTCACCGGCTCGGGTGTCCTGTCGAATCTGATGCCGGTCACGCGCTTCACCTTGTCACGCCCGACATGAGAGAAGTCCAGGCGGTCGGCGCCCAGGGTGATCGAGCTTCGGCCTCCGCGTCGCTGCGGTGCGAACTCGCGCACCGCAAAGATGTCCTGGAAGTCGGCGTCGAAGTTCAGGCTGACGTCGACGGAGACCGGGAAGTGGTTGCAATTGTAGAAGCCGATGCGCTCGTAGAACGCCAGACCGTCGACGAAGCGACTGCGGCGGATGCTGATGGTCTGGCGTGGAACCCGGGTGCCGTCGGGGAGCACCTGGGCGGCGTTGACGAACTGAAAAGTTGCGATATAGTTACGTTCTGCCGAATGAGAGAGGTAGATCGGGCTCTGTCCGTTGACCAGCAGCTCGAAGGTGCTGAGATAGCGGGTATCGAACATGTACAGGCCATGCCCTTCCCGGTTCCCAGCTCGAATGTTGCCGTCGAAGTCGGTGACCAGCTGGATCTGGTCCTCCTTCAGGGCGACCGTACCGGTGGTCATGCGGCCTCCCCTATGAGCGCTTGAATACGACTCGGGAGAGGCTGACGGCGATGGAGGCGATGACCATGGCCCAGAGCACGAAGCCGGCAGCGTTGTGGTTGGCGCGAGCGACAAAGACGGTGACGGCGACCGCAATCGCGGCGCCGACAAGGATGACCACGTCCTCTGCCAGGAAGTCGTAGATCCAGTAGAGAATGGCCGCCGCTTGCCGCATCAGGCCGTCTGACGGGAAGGGGCCGCCTTGAGCCAGAGGACCAGGAGCCACGACATCAGCAGATAGCCGGCGACCAGGATCGGGATGAAGAAGTCGCTGTGCCACCAGTGCACACCCAGGCCCTCGCCGGTCCACAGAGTGCCGAACGAGGTCAGCATGATGCCGACGACGAACTTCATGGTGTTCTCTGGCACCCGGTTGAGCGGCCGGTGCAGCACGACGCCGGCCAGGATGACGATTACGGCAGCAACCCCCGCCCCCGCGGCGGCTGCGCCAAGCGCCCTTCCGGCCGCGCCCAACCCGATGACGATGAACACTACCTCGGTGCCCTCGAGGAAGACGCCGTTGAAGGCCGTGCTCACGCCCAGCCAGTCCCGGCCTCTACCCTGGCCGCCAGATTTCATACGCTCGATCTCGGACTGGTACTCCTCGTCCTCGTTGCGCTGTGCCTTGAGCCCGGCATAGCGAAGAATTGCCTTACGCAGCCACTTCAAGCCGAAGACCAGCAGCAGCACGCCGATGATCAGGCGCAGCGCGTCGAGAGGAACGACGCGTAGGAGGCCGAATCCAAGCACGGCCACCAGGATCACCAGGGCGATGGAGGCGGCCGCTGTGCCCTCGAGGGCGTCGCGCCACGACTTGGTCAAACCTACCGCGAGCACGATGGTCAAGGCCTCGACGAACTCGACTCCGGACGCAAGCGCCGCCGAAGCGGCCACGAAAACGATGCTGGGACTCACAGTTCGATTGTATCGTCGGTTCCGAGCGTCCCGGCCCCTGTCTCCGATCCTGAACACGCTGTCGTAACCCAAATGTCTCATAGATGCGGCGGCCGCAACCCGGCATGCGTAGAGAGAAATTGCGACAGCCCGCGAGGGCATGGGAGAGAACATGACAACGTCGATAGCACGGTGGGGCCGGTTGGCCGGCCTCGTGGCGATGGCGGCTTCGGTCGGCCTCGCCGGTGGAGCGGGCACGGCCGGTGCGGCCGGGCACAACCATGGCAGCGGCAGCCGCTACGGATCCCAGCGGCACGCGCATCTCATCACCTGGGACCTCATCACCTGGGATCACCTCGGCGGTCACTCACGGCCCGACCTCATTACCTGGGACCGTCCCGTGTGGGGCGGCGTACAGGGTAACTTGATAACCTGGGACGGGAATCCGTAGCTCGGGTGCCGTGCTGCGGTCTCCGCGGCGGAGGCAATGCGCCTCCTCTCAGAGGAAGGCATTCGCGGCATAATCGCAGGTCAGAGTTTAAGAGTGGAGCAACCGGTTCGGCGACCACGCCGGACCGGTTGCTCTTCTGTTGTCCTCGACATCTTGGCCCGCGATGGGCAGTCATCTCCGTGGCCTGAGCCTCCCGCCGGCCGGTCCCGCCCGACCATGTCGCGGGTAGCAGAGCCCACGTGATGTCGAACGGCTCCGAAGGGGTGCTGCGCGCGGCCACGAGTCCTCTGACGAGACTCAGAGCCTCGCTGGGCCTCCGTCCGGCGGCGGCCGCTTACGTGGCCGCGGTCATCCTCCTGGGGAGCGTGGCGTTCATTGCCGCCTGCGTCGCCGCCGGCTCCGAGGCGGGGCGCTTCTTCCTCATCGGGTCGATCAACTCGCCATACTCCTGGGTGGGAGTGGCCATCTTCCTGTTTCTGGCGCCCTTCGCCAGCATGGCCGTCATCCTGATCCCGGAGGAGGGTGGCGAACGCAGCCGCCAGTCCCTGAGCGCAGCCGTCGTACTGGCCTCGGTCGTGGTCTTTCCCGTCTACATGGCGGTGCTGATCCTCAGCGTCTCGACTCTGGTCGAGCAGCTCGGCCAGCGGGCGGCATACGGCCGGCGGCCCGTGTACCGAATCTTGTTCAATGTCTCGGAGATCACGCTCTCGACGGGAGCGGCCGCGCTGGTCTTCCAAGCGCTATCCGGCAGGACCTACCTCCTGCACCCGCAGCTGCCCCAGACCAGCTGGAACGCCGTCATGGCGGTGCTGGGCGCGGTGGCCGTGGCCTACGTCACCTCCTATGGGCTGACCATCGGCGCCGTATCGCTCAGCACGGGAGTTCCGGTGAACAAGCTGTTCGCCAAGTCGCACCGCAACACCATCCTGCCTGAGGCGACGGCGGCCGTGATGGGCGTGCTCTTCGCCTATCTCTGGCTTACCGACCCGCCGCTCAGCCCCATTGCGCTCATGCCGCTGGCGGTCATCTACCTGGCCTTCAAGAACTTCGTCCGTCTGCAGGAGGTGGACCGCCTGAAGTCAAACTTCATCTCCGAGGTCTCTCACGAGCTGCGCACGCCGCTCTCGGCCATCCTGGCTTCAAGTGAGCTGCTGTTTCACCACTCGGCAGAGCTGGCGCCGGATGACGTGTCCGAGCTGTCTCGCAGCACCTATGAGAGCTCCAACCATCTCTTCCGGCTGGTCGAGAACCTCTTGAATGCCACCACGCTTCAATCGGGGACGTTTCAGATCCATGTAGTGCCGGTCACGGTGGATGAGCTGGTGGCCGAGGCGCTGGTTCAGGTGCAGCCGTTCCTCGACAGCAAGAACCAGACGGTCGAGCTCGAGGTGCCCGAGGATCTGCCGGAGGTCCTGGCCGACCCCCGGCATGTCGTTCAGGTCCTCATCAACCTGCTGACCAACGCCTCCAAGTACTCCAACCCGCAGACCATGGTGCGCATCGTCGGCACGGCCATCCCGGGAGCGGTAAGGATCGCCGTCGTCGATCATGGGGTGGGCATTCCCGAGGATGAGCAGGCGCAAATCTTCGAGCGCTTCTACCGGGCTCAGAGCAACCGGGTGACGTCGGTGGTGGGCTCCGGGCTGGGTTTGACCATCGTCAAGTCGGTGGTCGATCTGCACGGTGGTGAGGTGGGCGTGTCGAGCCTCGTGGGGGTGGGCAGTGAGTTTTGGTTCACCCTCCCCCGAGCCGAAACAGGAGGGACGTCTGAGTAAGATCCTGATCGTGGACGACGACCGCAACCATCTGGAGCTGCTGGGGTTTGCGCTGAACATGAAGGGCTTCGACGTGACCAAGGTTCATGAGGGCAGTCAGGCACTCGACATCTGGCGGCGCGAGCAGCCCGATCTCGTCGTCCTGGACGCCAACATCCCCGACCGCGACGGCTTCGACATCTGCCGCGCGGCCCGGCGCGAGTTCAATACCCCGGTCATCATGCTGACGGCGCGGACGCAGGAGGAGGACATGGCTCAGGGCTTCGACGTCGGCGCCGACGACTAAGTCACCAAGCCCTTCAGCCCGGCGCTTCTGCTGGCCCGGATTGCCGCCGTTCTCCGCCGGACAACTCCCACGGCGGGACAGTTCCTGGGCGCCGAAGAGCTCACCGTCAACGACGTGCGCCTGGACCCTCAGAGGCAGGAGTTCATTCGCAAAGACAAGCATGCGCGGCTTACGCCTACCGAGTACCGGCTCATGCACCTGCTGCTGGTCAACCGCAACAGCGTCGTCCGCTCGGACACGATCCTCGAGCGCGTGTGGGGCTACGAGGCGCGCGGGGACACCGGATCCCTGAAGGCCCACATTCGGCATCTTCGGGAAAAGGTCGAGGACAATCCGAGCCGCCCGGAGCTCATCGTCACGGTGCCCGGCGTCGGCTACATGTGCCGGATGGCCTGAGGACGGGGCTAAGCCTCCGGACTCAGCGTTCGAGTAGCCTCCCTGCCCATACGGTGTCGCCTGCTTTCAGTCGGCCCTCTCGAGAACGTGCAGGGCGAGCTCAAGGGCCAGACGCGACTCTCTGTCGGCGAGTGACACACCCAGAAGCGCTTCGATGCGTGAGAGGCGGTAGATCAGCCCATTGCGGTGCAGGAAGAGCACCGATGCCGCCTGCGAAACATTGCAGTGACAGCGAAAGTACTCCCGCAGGGTCTTGACCAGATCGCCGGCGTGAATCGAATCGTAGGATGCGACGGGTGCCAGGGCCGCACGCGCCAGGAAGATGGCTGCCTCCTGACGGTCGACGGCGGCGAGTAGCTCGGCCAAAGCATCACGCGGAGCCACGACTCCGCCCTCCACGGGATCCATGGACGTCATGATGGCCGGCTTCGAATTCGCCGGGTCGGCTCCTAGAGGCTGGTCGGTTCGGGCTCCGACGGTGGCGGAGAGGGCGTGAACTCGACGTCGACCTGGCTGGCCTGCACCTGATCCACCTTGCGGGTCAGGATGTTCAGCTTGGCATTTATGGAATCGACGTCGGCCTTCGAAGGCAGATTCAGCCGGTTCAGAAGGTCATCCATGCGTGAGCGGAAGAAGCTGCTGGCTTCCGTGCTCCGGGCCTCGGCCCTGTGCCGGCGCTCGCGCACAGCGTCGATCGCCTCCTCGCGTGTCTGCTCGCCGCGCTTGACCAGCTCGGCGAAGACTTCGTCAGAAACCTCGCCGGCGATGGTGACGGCGCCGATACCTGCCAGAAGCAGCTGTCGTACCGGTTCCAGTGGCCGGTAATACCTGTCAGTCCCATGGTTGGTCGGGGTTTCAACTTCCGGAGCCGCTGTCTCGAACTCGGTCATCGTCCATCCACCTCATCGGTCCTGCTGGAGTGTTCTTAAGCCATGCTAGCAACGGCGTAGATCGGGAACATGTGGGGCTGGCATACCGCACCGTCGACTCTGTTCAACGTTCGACCTTTGAGGCGCAACGGGAATGTAGCCCGGCCCGTGCGCACCGTCGGTCGTGGTCGAGGGGCGTCGCGATCAGCGGGTGGTTGGCGAGGACAGCGGGCGTTTCTGTGTGGCCGGGACGTGGGCGGATGTCGCCGGTTGGCGGAGCCGGGACGCGGGCGGATGTCGCTGGTTGGCGGAATCTACGAACGGTCGAGAGTGGTGCACGTCCGGGCCACGCACGGACATCGAAGTACATCCAGCTCCGTCCGGCTGCTCCAACAATCGCACCCATCGACCGCCATATCGCGGGGGCCCGGCTACATTTGGCGTCGGGGGCGAAGTAACTCCGTCGCCTGGCCACGTTACCGGGCACGTTCGACGTTCGACGTTTGAGGCGCAACGGGAATGTAGCCCGGCCCGTGCGCACCGTCGGTCGTGGTCGAGGGACGCCGCGATCAGCCGGTGGTTGGCGAGGACAGCGGGCGCTTCTGTGTGGCCGGGACGTGGTCGGATGTCGCCGGTTGGCCCAGCTGGGACGTGGGCGGATGTCGCCGGGCGACGGAATCTGCCAACTGTCGCCTGTGGTGCACGTCCGGGCCACGCACGGACATCGCGGTACATCCAGCCCGGTCCGGCTGATCCAACAATCGCAGGAATCGACCGCCATATCGCAGGGGCCCGGCTACATTTTCGAGTGCGGGCTCGCGGGCAGCGGCGGCTCGTCAAGCAAGCCTGGTATCAGTACGTCCAGCTCCCCGGAATAGGGATAGTCTCTGCGACGTGCAACCAGGCCACGTCGGATGGGATTGTCGAAGATGTACTCGACGACCTCGATGCCACTATCGCGCTGGCGCAGGATTCGGTCGTGGAATCGGTCCTGCCACAGCTTGCCGCTGTGCCCGTGGCTCCAGCTTCGTTGCGTCGTTCGGACTTTGTAGCTGTGCATGAGGCGGCTAATGCTGTCACCCTGACGAGGAGACAGCAAGAGATGGAGGTGTTCCGGCATTAGGCAGTATGCCCAGACGGCCGTCTTCCGTTGTGTGCGCAGCCAGCGAAGAAGGCGAATTGCGTCCTCGGCCAGTCCCGGGTCTGTGAACACTGGCTGACGTTCACGACTGCAAACTGTGATGTTGTACAGTCCGTCGCAGTCGGCGTATTCCAATGCCGCCAGCCTGATGTTGGGATGACGTCGTGTTCGGTTTGGTGGACCCGACGATCCCATGGCACCATCCTACCAAGCGGGGAAAATGTAGCCCGGCCCGTGCGCACCGTCGGTCGTGGTCGACGGACGCCGCGATCAGCCGGTGGTTGGCGAGGACAGCGGGCGTTTCTGTGTGGCCGGGACGTGGTCGGATGTCGCTGGTTGGCGGGGACGGGCCGCGCGGATGTCGTCGGTCGACGGAGTCTGCCAACTGTCGCCTGTGGTGCACGTCCGGGCCACGCACGGACATCGTGGTACATCCAGCCCGGTCCGGCTGATCCCACAATCGCACCTGTCGACCGCCATATCGCAGGGGCCCGGCTACATTTGGTTTCGAAGGGGGAAGTAAGACCCTCGCCCGCCCAGGTTACTGGGGACGTTCGTCGGTTGACGCGCAACGGGAATGTAGCCCGGCCCGTGCGCACCGTCGGTCGTGGTCGGCAGGCGTCACGATCAGCGGTCATTGGCCGATGCCCCTGGATGTGGCTGTCTGGCCGGGACGTGGTCGGATGTCGCCGGTTGGCGGGGCCGGGACGCGCGGATGTCGCCGGTCGACGGAATCTACGAACGGTCGAGAGTGGTGCACGTCCGGGCCACGCACGGACATCGAAGTACATCCAGCCCGGTCCGGCTGATCCCACAATCGCACCTATCGACCGCCATATCGCGGGGGCCAGGCTACATTTGGTGTCGGGATCAATGTGAGGTTGGGACCGGGCACTTACCGCGACTCGTTCGACGTTCGACGTTCGACGTTTGACCTTCGACTCAGACGTAGAGGCCCGTCCATGCCTCGCGAACGTGCTCCAGCCCCTGCTGCAGCCGTCCCCGATTGGCGGGCGCGTTGAGCCACCGCGAGGCGCCCGACGGATGGGGGAGCGGGATCAGCTCTAGGTTTCCTTCGAGGTACCGGTTTCCGATCAGGTCCTCGAGCCGCCGACGAGGAAGGTAGCGCTCGATGGCGAGCTGCCCCACCAGCAGGAGGACGGAAGGTTCCAGCAGCTCCAGCATGGATTCCAGCCAGGGCCGGCACAGGTTGATCTCGGCGCGCGACGGTTTGCGGTCGCCGCTGCCGCTGGGGTTCTTTCCGGGGAAGCAGCGGGTCATGGCAGCCATGTAGACCCGGCGGCGAAACTCGTCCTCCTGGATGCCGATGCCGGCCATCCACCGAAACAGCTCCCGCCCTGCCCGGCCGCCGAAGGGCCGGTGGCTCTCGTGCTCGACGATGCCCGGCGCCTGTCCGATGAGGACCATCCCTCGCCACCGACCGCCGTCGGCGACGACCGGCCGCGCCTCGGCGATGTATCCAGCCTCCTCACAGAGCCGGCAGGCGCGGATCCGGCGGTTCAGGGCCAGGAGGTCTGCGGGTGGCGATTTGTCAATCTCAGCGTGAACTTTGAGCTCCCTGAACTCTTCGAAGGTTGAGTGTCCGGCTTTCAACGTGTCTTGTAGTACGTTCGGGTCATTCATTCTCGTGCCTCGACCGGTTACCGTATTGTTGCCGGAGGGATGACAACGTTCCGGTTGATCTCCGTGCTCCTCCTTCTCCCTCCGCTCCAGAGCCAAGGTTGTGGAGTGGTTTCGAAAGGCCACCCGAAAGGGTGGCCCTTTCGTATTTCTCGCCTCGTGTGCCCGCTCGTCTACTCGGCGAGCGTCGACGGCGCGTCTCGAAGTCGGCGTGATTATCCCGTACCGTGAAGTATGATCCGCTGTTGCCGGAAGGCGTGAGGTGCCGGAGCTGCCGGAGGTTGAGACCATGGTCCGCGACCTGCGCTCTCGGGTGCTGGGCCGGACCTTTAGCGCCGTTGACACCCATTGGGACCGGATGGTCCTGCACCCTTCACCCGAAGAGCTGCGCAGCCGGCTTATCGGGCGGCGAATCGAGGCACTGGAGCGGCACGGCAAGTTTGCCATCTTCCACCTTGACCGCGGTGGCCGTCTCGGGCTTCATCGAGGGATGAGCGGCTCGCTGCTCCACGCACCCTCGGGGATGGCGCCGAGCCGGCATCTCCGGGCTCGCTTCCTTTTGGATGACGGTTCAGAGCTGAGATTCGACGATCCGCGCAAGTTCGGCCGGCTCATCTTGGCCGAAGAGGGCGAGAGCTTCGAACCGCCGTGGGAGCGGTTGGGTCCTGACTCGCTGAACGGTTCGATCGACGCGGGTATGCTTCAATCCCTCTTCGCCAAGCGGCGGGCCGCCGTCAAAACCCTGTTGCTCAACCAGCGGGTATTGGCCGGAGTTGGGAACATCTACGCCGACGAGGCGCTCTTTCTGGCCCGAATCCATCCCCTCCGCCCGGCCGGCGGATTGCGCCGCCCGGAGCTGAATCGCCTGGCGGACGCGATTCACGAGACACTGATACAGGGAATCGAGGGTCGCGGCACCACCTTCTCGACCTATCGTGACGTGGAGGGCAAGGCAGGATCGAACCAGCACCGGCTCAACGTCTTTGGCCGGGCAGGTGAGCCATGCCCCCTCTGCGGCCGCCCCATCACCAAGATCACGCTAAACGGGCGCGGCACCCACTTTTGCCGTCACTGTCAGGGCCGCCCTCGATGAGCTGGAGATTCGATTGCCTCTACTGAACGTCGCCGGATTGCGCAAGCTCTACGGACCCATCACCATCCTCGATGGCGTCTCGTTCTCGCTTGAACGTGGGGAGCACGTGGCTCTCGTCGGCTCCAACGGCAGCGGCAAGTCGACCCTTCTCCGGCTCATCGCCGGCCTCGACCAGCCCGATGCCGGGCAGTGCTCGCTGGCTCGCAACGCACTGGTGACCTACGTTGCTCAGGAGGCGGAGTTCCGCTCCGGTCATTCCCTCTGGGAGGCCATGACGGAGGTGTTTGCGCCGGCTC
>DASRCF010000054.1:0-11253 GCA_035653255.1 Chloroflexota bacterium | reverse complement strand
AGCCGCAGAATCCCATCCCCATGCCGGTTGACGCGCGTCGATCGGCCCGGACAAGCGACACCAGCACTGGAGAGACAGCACCATGACGCAGCATCAGGAGTACTTGTACGGCGTCGGCAAGCGGAAGAGCGCCATCGCTCGCGCCCGCCTGGTTCCGGGAACCGGCCAGGTCATCATCAACGGCAAGGCTCCGGAGCAGTACTTCGGCAGCGATCGCTTCGCCAGCGTCCTGACGCAGCCGTTCCAGGCCACCTCGACGTCCGCGAGCTTCAATTGCGTGGTGACCGTCCGTGGAGGCGGTACGACCGGACAGGCCGAGGCGGTTCGCCATGCCATCTCCAGAGCACTCCTGGCCGGCGACGAAGAGCTGCGCAAGCCGCTTCGGTCTCAGGGCCTTCTCACGCGAGATGCACGGGTCAAGGAGCGTAAGAAGTACGGTCTCAAGCGGGCCCGCAAGGCGCCTCAGTACACCAAGCGCTAGCGCTTTCTTCCCGCTCGGGATAACTGCCGTCTTGCGGAAGACTTCCCCTGCTGGGACCGACCAGTCCGTCGTACCGTGTACGTCCATTTGGGTGCAGTTCGTTGGTGGCAAGAGGCTAAATGGGTAAGCTCTCGTCGGCCCTCGAACCCCTCGCAGTATGAATTCAGCCCCTACCAGCCGTGCGCCATTAGCCGCGCAAGCCGTCGGTGTCGGTGCTGGTCGACGGACAGATCCAATCCCGTGAAGGGGCTGCTCTACCGCGCAAAGTTCGGAGTGACTGAATTCATTCTGCTACCGCCTTCGAGGGGTGCCGTCGGTCGACCATCTCCACGCGTCTCCGAGTGCTACGCGGCCGACGAACACCACCCGCCGTGACGCGGAGTCAAGGCACAGTCCGAGTGTCAGGTGACCCGAGAGTGCCGTTCTGTTGGCCGGCAGTGGCCCCGCTTACACGCTGTTCGCCATCTTTGTCTTATCGGTGGGGCTGTCCCTCGTACTGCTACCCGCTTGGGCCGGGCGGAGGGGGCGGCACACGGTGTTCGCGGTCACCAATCAGCGGGTTCTAGAGATACGGGACTCGAGACTTCGATTTATACCGCTGTCGCTGCTCCCACCTATTGAAGTCATCGGGAGCGAGTCGAGGGGCAGCCTCTTGTTTGGAGGCGCCGGTCCCACGGATGAGCTTGCCCTCGGCGCCGGAGTGGGCTATTTTGCAGTGCGGATGGACCTCTTGTCTCTGATGCTCTATGGCATTCCTGATGCAAGGGGCGTTGCGCAGGTCATACACGACGCAGCTGAATCGGCGTGAACAATAAGGACGAGGGGGCGACGCAAGGGAACGCGTGTCCAGGTAACCAGCGAGGGAAGGGCGTGGCGCTGAGGAACAACGGCGACGGGGACATGGCATTCATGACTCGACGGTCGAGCCAAGGGCAAATCATCACGGCGCTCCAGGAAGCGGGTATCCAGGTGAAGGATGTCGGAAGGAGGTGATTCTTCTGACGGCTTTCCGTACAAGTACCCGAGCAAGAACCCAACGAACGAATCATCGCCCGCACCGAGCCAACAAATGGAGATGCCCGACAGCGTAAGACCCTCTAGCTCTAGCTCTGGGCGTCATCCTCGGCTCTGGTGCCGAGATGCGGGGGCGGAGCAGACTCGAGATCGAGGGTCGGAAGGTTGTCGAGGGACTCGAGTCCGAAGAACTCGAGAAAGGCGAACGTGGTGACGTACTCGATCGGGCTGCCAACCACCTGTCGCCGCCCGGCCATCTCGATCAGCCCTCGGGAGACCAGGCCGGCGAGCACTCGCTCGACATTCACCCCACGAACCTCTTCGATCTCCTGACGCGTCACCGGTTGACGGTAGGCCACGATGGAGAGCGTCTCCAAGGCCGGCCGCGAGAGGCGGTTGGGGCGCGAGAGCTGAAGAAATCGGCGCACGACGTGCGCATTCTCGGGCGCGGTGACGAGCTGGATCCTGTCGTCATCACGTTGGAGACGGATGCCGCGGTCCGCGAGGAGCGCTCCCAACTCGTCGACCGCGGCCTCCACAGTTCTGGATCCTGTCTCCAGCAGCCGTGCCAGCTCTCTAATGGACACCGGCTCGGAGGCCACAAGGAGGATGCTCTCGATCTGGACTGCAAGAATCCCCGAGCGACGGTCATCGTCGGGACGAACGACGCGTAGCGGCGGCTCAGCCACCACTCACTGCACCCCGGGCGGCCCATCGGGTCTGGATGCCGCCTGGGCAGGTTTGCGGCGAGTACGGATGAGAATGTCTCCGAAGGGCGAACGCTGCTCGACGACGGCTGAGTCTTGCCGTGCCAGCTCCAGCACCGCCAGGAAGTAGACCACCCGGGCGCGCCGGTCGAGCCGGTTTTCCGTTACCACGTCCCAGAATGAAAGCTGCCGCAGCCGTCCGAGTGAACGGCGCAGAGCCCGTGTGGCGGCCTCCAGTCGAAGGAAGACGGGCGGCGTCAGCCTGGCGGAGCGCCGTGTGGCCTCCTGAGTCTGGAGCAGGTATGCCGACGAGAGTCGGGCCGGTGACAACGGCTGCCGAACGACGGGGAGAGTGGCCGTGGGCCGATTTCCTGATGCTCGGAACGACTCCCATTCGCGGTCGAGATTATCCGAAAGAACGTAGAGCAGCGGCTCATACCGAGAAAGCATCTCCGATCCTGTCGCACGCTGCCGGATCGCTCCTTCCTCCTCAGTAGCCCGTTGAGCATCGAGGTCGGGGAGGAGACGCCGGGACTTGATGAGTGCGAGCTGAGCGATGGTCGCGGCGACCTGCCCAACGGCGGCGACATCGCCGGGATCGTGGTTTACATAACGACGGCAAAAGGAAGCTAGGGCGGCAAGTGGTACGCGGGGCAGGGGAAGGAGCCGTTCCCGAACCAGCTCGACAATTGCATCGAGCGGCGCGTAGAGCTGCTTGAGCCGTCCACGATTCGTGGATGGGACGGAATCCGAGGATGGCGCGACGAGCTCGAGCCGGGTCATCTCAGCAGAGTACGGGATATCCGGGCACCAGAACCGACTCGATCCGGTTCACGGTGGAGATGATGGGATTGCTGCCCCCCGAGTTGAGATAGGTGAGCCCGATGACCAGAAACAGCAGCAGCATCGGCCCATACTGGCGGATAGGTGCGAGCGCGTAGAGCTGGCGGGTGGTCAGAAAGCCGGAGAGGATGGTGAAGCCGTCGAGGGGTGGCAGCGGAATGAGATTGAAGACGAAGAGCATGATGTTGACGTAAAGTGCCAACGCCATGAAGCTGACGACGTTGAAGCTGACGTTGCATCCGGACGATTCCACCACCCGGAGCGCGATGGCCAGGGCGACGGCGATGGCCAGGTTCGTCAGCGGGCCCGCGGCAGCGACGATAGCCCCCCCACGCTGAGGCCCGAACTTCAGGTTGTTGGGCTGCACGAAGGTCCGGCCCCAGGCCAGTCCGTAACCGAGGAACGAGGAAACGAGAAGTACGACCACGCCGACCTGATCCATGTGCACGAACGGGTTGAGCGAGAGCTGGCCGGATCTGGCGGGAGTATCGTCGCCCAGCCAGTGGGCGGCGAAGCCGTGAGCGAGCTCGTGAAGGTCGATCGACAGCAGGATGATCACAAAAAGCTGTGCGGCGACATTGAGGCCGACCGAGCCGAACATCCACTCCCGATCTCAGGACATAAATTGAGGCCGGACGGTTCTCCGCCGGCCATCTCGCCACATTATGACATCACGCCGCTAGAATAGAAGCAAGCGAGGTCGCGCGCCGGCCTCTTTTTCTTTATCGACTCCAAGCGGCGGAGAGCGACGTGCCCCTCTACGAGTACCAGTGCCTGACCAATGGCCACAGGTTCGAGGTGCGGCACCCGATCACACAGGACCCGGTGACCGAGTGCCCGGTCTGCGGCGGTGAGGTGCGCCGGGTCATCCATCCGGTGGGCATCGTCTTCAAGGGCAGCGGCTTCTACGCCACCGACTCACGAGGGAAGGGAACGACCTCGCACTCGAGCCCGGCAGAGTCGGGGTCCGATACCAAGGGCGGCGAGGGAAAATCCAGCGGAGAATCCAAGCCCGCCGCCTCGGAGAAGCCTGCCACGCCGGCCAAAAGCGGAGATTCCGGCGGGACCTCCGGATCGGGATCCAAGCCGGCCGGGGCATAGACCGGGCCGGGGCTCTCCGCCTGAGTTAGTTAGCGCGCTGCTTCTTATAGAAGGAGTGCAGCTTGGGCCGCCGGGAGTCGTCGACATAGGCGGCTTCGGGCTCGGCCCGCGCCCCGGCCGCCTCTTCCAGATCGCCCTGGAGTGCCAGTACGTCCAGGTATACGTCCTCGTCGTTGAGCACCGCGGGCGATCGCATCACATGCCGTAGGACCATGAGCTGGGAGACGCTCATAGGGTTCTCCTTTTCGGGCTCGGCTTTCCCGATCAGGCCGTCCATCGCGGAAATGGTGCCGGGCTTGGCGCCCCGGTGCCGCAGCTCATCCCGAACCGCGACCAGCTGCTCGTATACGTTCATGCATCCTCACCGTCGCTTGCTATCACAGCGTAACAAGGGGAGCGACGACGGTTGAATGTCGAACGGTAGAGGTCGAACGTCAAACGTCAAACGATGGATGTGAAGGTCGAACGTCACGGGGCGTTCAGGATGGCTCTATTGGGCTGGCAAGGCAACGACGGGGACGTCCAATGTCCAAAGGTCGAAGGGACGCTGAGGGTCGCTGGTAGGGGCTTCCGACGAAGGAGGACGCCCCGTATGCCGGCATCGAATCGTATCGCCGTAGCCCACGACGGGCGCACTCGTCACCTCGCGTGCCCCTACATCAGCCAGGCGGGCAGGGTCGGGATGGAACGCCGGGTATCGCTGGTAGGGGCTTCCGACGAAGGAGGACGCCCGCGTGTGCCGGCATCGAATCGTACAGCAGTAGCCCACGGCGGGCACACTCGTCACCTCGCGCCCCTTGTATGTAGAGGTAGCCATCGGAGACAAGTTCGGCAGATGACGATGGACTACGGACGTTTGACGTCTGGCGTTCGACGTTGGACGTGCACCCTAGGCTGCGACACCCGGATTCCCCGCCGTGCCCGCTACCGTCCCTACGTGCTGTGCCCGTCCTCCGAGTGGCGCTCGCGCATGAAGTCGTCGTTGTACAGGCCGACGTCTCGGCCATGGTAGACGTTCACCAGGAAATCCTCTCGCGGCATCTCGGCCGAGAGAACGAGATCGTCGTCGATGCGCTCGATCAGCTCCAGGATGCCGTCCTCGTCGAGCTCCCGCTCGAGGATGAGGGTCGCATAGACCTCCTGCGAGGCGTAGTGGAGGTCGAGATGGCCCAGCCGTTGCTCTCCCTCCCGAATCTCATAGCCTTCTGAGTACGGAGTGCGGACGTGACGGTCGTATTGGTATTGAGCCATGATCTCCTCCGGGGAAGTTGTGAGTTGCGAGTTTAGAGTTCAAGAAGCGTTCATACGGCAAAGGGCGATCCCGTGAGGTGCGAGGTGACGTCGAGGGACTCAACCGACCCGTCCGGACTAGCTCCCTTGAGGACGGAGATGGAACCGTTGCGCAAGCGGAAGGCATGGAGCCTTGCCAGGTCGAGGCCCAGGGCGAGCATCAGCGCGACCTTGATGACCGAGTCGTGAGACACCGCCAGGGTTCGGCGGCAGGTGGGATCCGAGAAGCGCTCTTCGACGAAATTCCAGATGCGGCCTTCCACGTCGGTTAGGCTCTCACCTCCCGGAAAGTGTACCTGGTCGGGGACCTGGTACCATTCGCGAAACATCTCTGGAAAGCGGACCTTGATCTCCGCGCGTGTCAATCCTTGCCACGGGCCCAGATGGATCTCGAGCAGGCGGTCGTCGAGCATCAGTGGAACCCGAGCCTGGCCGGCGACACGCTCAGCCAGCCGGTGCGCCCGAGACAGCGGGCTCGTATACACGCGGTCGAAGTTGCCGGGCCGCACCGAGGCGGCAATCGTGTCGATCTCTCGCTCGCCCTCCTTGCTGAGTGGCGCATCGATGACCCCTTGGTAGCGCTCCTCCGTGTTCCATACCGTCTCCGTATGGCGCATGAAGAACAGGACTGTCTCCGATGGTTCTGTCACCTCCGAAAGGCGGGCAGGGAGCTACTTGTCATAATATGCAGGACTCGTAGGCCCTTGCCCGCACTCAACTCTCCGCGCCCCCCTCCAAACGGCACCCCTAAATGTCGCCGGGCTTCACTGTCGGGTACGTGTCACACCCGGAGCTCCGGTCAGACCGTGACGACGGCAAAGGATGGACACGTACTGCTTGCTGCAGCCATGCCTGCGGGCGATCTCTGTCAGCGTCAAGCCGCGCTCGAGGTGCAGCTCTCTCAGAAGCACAGGACCAAGCGTATCCACGATTAGCGGAGCCGTCGAGGTCCTGCGGCTTCGCTGCTTTCTACCCTCCCTGCCCTGGCTCATTCTTGGCCTTGTGTCAATTGCAAATAAGGTCCATTATGTGAAGTAGGCACAGGACGCTGACATGCCAGACTCCACTGCCGTACGACTGGAGCCCCGGGACTCACAGCCTTCCATTGCCAGTCTGCCTACCCTTAGCTGCCGGAGACCCAGCGGACGATGTCCTGGTACGAGATCAGGACGATCACCATCAGCAGGACGGCCATGCCGACGAGATGGATCATGCCTTCCAGCTCAGGGTTCAGGTTCTTCCGCCGTACGCCCGAGACGAGCACCAGCAGCAGCCGGCCACCATCAAGCGCCGGAATCGGCAGCAGGTTGAGGACTCCCAGATTGGCGCTGAGAAGGGCGACGAAGGCCAGGAAGTCGCCCCAGCCAGTCTGAGGGATGCTGCTGGCTGCCTCGCCGGTCAGTCGGGCAATGCCGACCGGGCCGGAGATGTTCTGGGTCCCGTGAGCGCCGATGCTGGAGATGACGTTGGGGACGGCCATGATCATCGACCCCACTCCCTCAAACGACAACCGGATCGATTCCCCCACCGGGTGCGTCTGTGCCCGCACCGTCATGACGACCCCCATGGCACCTTGTCCGGCGGGTGGATGAGCGCGAGGAACGAGAAAGACGGTAATCGGCCTTCCGTGCCGGATCACGGTTAGCCGCACCCGCTGTCCGAGGTGGCGCTCCGAAATATTATGTAGAGTAATCAGCTGTCGCACGCGCGTGCCGTCTATGGCGACGATTCGGTCTCCATGACGAAGGCCCGCACTCTGAGCGGGAGAGCCGGCTGAGACGGCGCTTACCGTATTGGTGATGACGGGAGAGCCGATCCAGGCCGCCGTGATGAAGAACAACAGTAGGGCGAGGCTGAGGTTCATGAAGGGGCCGAAGACCAGGATCAGCGAGCGCTGCCACCAAGGCTTGGCGCCGAAGCTAGCCGGGTTGCCGGCGTCCTCGCCGTTCTCGCCCATCATCTTCACGAACCCCCCCAACGGCAGGAGATTGATGGAGTAGATAGTGCCGCCCCGCCTGACCGATGCAAGACGGGGTGGGAATCCCATGGCGAATTCGAAGACCTTCACGCGCCAAGTCTTGGCCATGATGAAGTGCCCCAGCTCGTGGACGAAAATCAACGTGCCCAGGACCAGCGGAAAGGCAATGATGGTGGCTACGGTGGTGTTAGACACGGGAGGTAGCATCTCCTGGCTTCATCAGGCCAAGCCGTTCCGCAGGCGCAGAGGGTGTAGCCCTCTCACAACGCTTACAATCGGAGCCGTCGCGCCGCCTCGTAAGCCGCTTCGCGAGCAGTAGCATCTGCCTGCAGTATATCGTCAAGTCCTGGATTCTCACACCGCCCATTGCGTGCCAGCGCGGCCTCGACGACGATGGGGATATCTGTGAAGCGGATGTCTCCGTCGAGGAACAGTCCGACGCCGACATCATCGGCGGCACAGAGTGTCGCAGGAGCCGTGCCGCCGGCGGCCCCGGCCTCGAGCGCGAGGCGCAGGCAGGGGTAGCGACTCAGGTCGATGGGACCGAAATGAAGAGCGGACGTCGAGGCCAGATCGAGCCGCGCCAGCTCGTTGGGCCAGCGGTGGGGATAGCTGAGCGCGAACTGAATGGGCAGCCGCATGTCGGGTACTCCCAGCTGCGCTTTGACCGACGAATCGGTGAAGTACACCAGCGAGTGGACGATGCTCTCTGGGTGCTGCACGACCTCGACCTGCTGCAAACCCACGTCGAAGAGGATGGCGGCTTCGAGAACCTCGAGGCCCTTGTTCATTAGGCTGGCGGAGTCGACGGTGACCTTGGGGCCCATATTCCAGGTGGGATGCTTCAGGGCCTCCGCCGGCGTAACGGTGTGCAGATCCTCGTACCCTCGTCTCCGGAATGGCCCGCCAGAGGCGGTAAGAACCAGCTTCTCGATCTCCTTCTCGGGCTCTCCCAGAAGGCACTGCCAGATGGCGCTGTGCTCGCTGTCGATGGGAACCAGGCTGCCCGCGCCCTTCAGGCGGCGCCTGAACAGGCTCCCGGCCATCACCAGCGTCTCCTTGTTGGCGAGTGCCACCCGCTTCCCGGCATCCAGCGCCGCCAACGTGGGCATGAGCCCCGCCGCCCCCACCGTTGCCACCACCACCAGGTCCACTCCGTCCATGCGCACCATGTCGATCATGGCCTCAGCGCCCGTCTCGATTGACTCGGGCACGTCCCCAGGTGGGTGGACGAGCACCGTCCTCGCGGGCCAGAACGCCTCCACCTGCCGCATGAGCAGCTCGAGGTTTCGGTTAGCCGCCAGGCCTAGGACACGGATGCGATCGGGGAACGACGCCGCGACGTCGAGTGTCTGCGTCCCAACGGATCCGGTGCTGCCCAGGATGACCACGCCCAGCGGCTCACGCATCTCCGGTCTCGAGCTCAGTGGTGGCCGGCGAGGATGAGGACGTAGAGGGCGACGGTGCTCGAGAGCAGAAGGCTATCCACACGATCGAGCAGGCCGCCGTGCCCCGGGATGAGCACTCCCGAGTCCTTCACGCCGGCATAGCGCTTGAGCGATGACTCCAGAAGATCGCCGGCCTGCGCGGCAACGGCGACTGCCAGGCCCAAGATCGCGGCCACGGGAACCGCGAGGTCCACGGCTCGGGCCGCGGCCAGTGATACGACCAGAGAGAGCGCCAGGCCGCCGGCCACCCCTTCCCAGGTCTTGCTGGGGCTGATGCGGCTCATGAACGGGTGGCGTCCCCACTGCCGCCCTGTCAGATAGGCGCCGGTGTCGTATGCCCAGGTCAACACAAGAACCAGCATGACCAACCGGAACCCATCGTGGAACAGCCGCAGGCTGACCAGGCTGCCCAGGAGCCCACCGACGTAGATTGCCAGCAGAACGGTCGCCGCCCAGTCGCGAAAAGCGGTATCGGTCGTGGAGGTCAATAGGAACCAGACGCCGATGGCCGCGGCTCCCAAGAGCACTATGGCGCGGGTCCAGGCCGAAGGCTGAGTGAAACCGGGCGCGATGGCAAGCAGAGCCGACAGGCCCACTCCCAGAACCACGGCCGGCTGCTGACCTTTCACCCGCAGCATGCGGTAGCCTTCGGCCGTGCCCACGACCGCTACTAACGCGATCAGGGCGCGATAGGGGACGCCGCCGATGTAGGCAACCAGGATCACCAGGGGGATGCCTACGGCCGCGGTGGCCACTCTGGTGGCGAGGTTGCCGCCTGCCCTGGGTGTCGCCGCTACTCCCGCGCTAGAGCCGGCCAAACTTTCGTCGCCGGCTGGCATACGCCTCCAAAGCGGCGCGAAAGTCCTGCTCCCCAAAATCGGGCCACATCTTCGAGCTGAAATAGTACTCGGAGTAGGATGCCTGCCAGATGAGGAAGTTGCTCAGGCGCATCTCCCCTGCGGTGCGGATGACGAGGTCGGGATCCGACATCCCGGCCGTATACAGGTGCGAAGAGATGGTCTCCTCATCGACCTCGTCGGGGCTGACGCCCTCGGCGATGATGTTACGCACGGCACGCACGACCTCGGCTCTGCCGCCGTAGTTGAAGGCCACGTTCATCTGCAGCCGGTTGTTGTGCTTGGTGAGATCGACGGCCTTCATGATCGCGCGCTGCTGGGCGATGGGGACATTTTCCATGCTGCCGATATGGGTGATGCGGACGCCGTTGCGATGAAGGTTTCGGGTCTCTCGTTCGCTGGCATCGGCGAAGATTTCCATCAGCCCCTCCACCTCCTCCGTGGGCCGGCCCCAGTTCTCGGTGGAGAAGGCATACAGAGTGAGCAGCGGGATACCCACGTCGACGCATGCTCGCACGATGCGATGCATATTGCGGACACCGGCGCGGTGACCGGCGAGGCGCGGTAGATGCCGGTTCTGCGCCCACCGTCCGTTGCCGTCCATGATGATGGCGACATGCGTCGGGAGGATGTCTTCGGAGGACTGCTCTGAGCGGAGGTCGGGCGAAGCGAGAGGATGTGCTGACTGAGACTCGACGGCCGTCGGCCTACACCTCCAGCATCTCGGTTTCTTTGGCGGCTCCGAGATGCTCCGCCTGCTCGATCATCCGGTCGGTCAGCCGCTGCAGGCGCTCCGAAGCGTCGCTCTCCTCATCCTCGGAGATCTCCCGGCTCTTGAGCATCTGTCGCAGCTTATCGTGTGCCTCGCGCCTGACATTTCGTATGGCCACGCGACCTTCCTCGACCCGCCGGTGCACGACCTTCACCAGGTCCCGCCGCCGCTCCTCCGTCAGTGGGGGAATGACGATGCGGATCATCGTGCCCTCGTTGGTCGGATTGAAGCCGAGATCGGACTTGAGAATCGAGCGCTCAATATCGCCGATGACCGAGCGGTCGTAGGGCTGGATGGTCAGCATGCGCGCGTCGGGGGCGTTGATCGTCGCCAGCTGGACCAGCGGCATGGTGGTGCCGTAGGCGGGGACCTGCAGGTTCTCGAGAACGCTGGGATTCGCCCGCCCGGTGCGGATGTTGATCAGATCATGCCTCTGGGCCTCGATAGCCTTCTGCATCCGGCTCTCGGCCGATGCGATCACGTCGTCGATCATGATGCCGTCTCCTCCTCTCCGTCGAGCAGGGCGCCGACGTCACGGGCCACGATGGTGCCGAGGTGGTCGCCCTGAACGACGCGCTCGATGTTTCCCCGAGCGAGATTGAAGACGATGATCGGCAGGTTGTTCTCCTTGCAGAGTGCCACTGCCGCCGCGTCCATCACCTCGACCTCTCGTTTCAGCGCCTCAGTGTAGCTCAGAGACCGGTACCGTCTGGCGGCGGGATGGAGCAATGGATCGCGCTCATACACTCCGCCGACCTTGGT
>DASRCF010000053.1:0-3851 GCA_035653255.1 Chloroflexota bacterium | reverse complement strand
GGCGTCGTCAGCCGAAGACTCGCGAGATGCAGGCCCGCGGCGGGTACGACGCGCTCCTCGATGCCTCCTTTGATGCCGATGTACTGTACCTCAGTCTTCAGAGTAGGCGCTGACTCCGAGATCGCGGACCGGTCTGCGGCCTCGGAGCGTGGCAGCGTCTGGATGACTGCGAGCGCTGGAAAGACGTGGCCTCCGGTCTTGCCCCCCGTCACTGCGACCCGTGTTGTCACCTCGATCCCCATGTTTGATTCCTTCTGCCGGTCCGTGTGACGTGGCCGAATGCCGCGATATGTTTAGCATGATTCCCACGGCCAGCATGGAAACGATGAGCGAGCTACCACCGTAGCTGATGAATGGTAGAGGAACGCCGGTGAACGGCACGCTCGAGGTAATGACGGCAATGTTCAGGAAAGCCTGAATCACGATGATCGTGGTGAGACCGACAGCCAGCAGCTTGCCGAAGTCGTCCGGAGCTTTCATGGCGATCTTGAAGCCACGGTAGCCGAGCACCAGGAACAGCCCGACGACGCACAGCGCCCCGAGGAGGCCCAGCTCCTCCGAGGTGACGGCAAAGATGCTATCGGTGTATGGAGCCGGGAGGAAGAACTTCTGCTGGCTGTTGCCCAAGCCCACCCCGGTCAGACCGCCGAGACCCAGCGCCAGGAGCGCCTGAATGGTGTGATAGCCGGCGCCCGTAGGATATTTCCAGGGGTCGAGCCACGCGGACAGCCGGGCTCCCTGGTAGCGACGAAAGTGAAGCGTGAAGATTGTAAGAACGGAGGATGCGCCGATACCGAGGAGAAAATGCAGAATGCTTGATCCGGCCACCAGAAAGAGGCTGATCATCGACACCGCCACGACGACCGTCGTCCCCAGGTCAGGTTGGATGAGGATGAGCGCACAGACGACCCCGAGAATGATGCCGAAGGGCATGGAGCAGTCTTTGAAGCTCCTCACCTTGTCTCCCTTCGAAGCCAGCCAGCTGGCCATATAGATAGCCAGGGTTACCTTGATGATCTCGCTGGGCTGGATTTGAAAGCCTGCGAACTGAAACCAGCGCTGGGCTCCATTGGACGAGTGTCCGACATGGGGAACCAGCACAGCCACCAGCAACAGCACGCTCAGTCCAAAGATCGGGGCCGACACTCGCTTCCACCATAGGTACGGAATGCGAGCTCCCATGACCAGTGCGACGAGGCCCAGACAGATGAAGATCAGCTCTCGCTCGAGGAAATAGCTCGAGCCGTAATAGTTGATAGCCACAACGATGCTCGCGCTGTAGACCATGATGACCCCCAGGGCTGCCAGAGCCAGGACGGACACCAATAGGTAAGGATCGTAGGACGATGCGCGTCGGATCCAGCTCCGCTCGACCGTGCGAACCTCAGCGACCGCTGCCATGCAAATCCTCCACGAAATGGCGGAAGCTATCGCCCCGCTCCTCAAAATCCGTAAACATGTCGTAGCTCGTGCAGCCCGGAGCCAGCAGGACGATATCTCCGGGCTGCGCGAGCTCCAGCGAGGCTGCAACCGCCGCCTTCAGATCCTCCGCTCGGGTGGTCGGAATATGAGGAGCCGACTCTTGCAGCACAGCCTCAATCTCGGCCGTGGCTTCGCCGATGAGCACGATCCCACGAGCCTTTCGATTGACGGCGGCGATGAACGGCGTCCACGGGAGGTGCTTCGAGCGGCCGCCGGCGATCACTACCACGGGCCCCTCCGTAGCGTTGACGGCCACCGCCGCTCGCTCGGGAGACGTCGCTATGGAGTCGTCGACGAAATGCACGCCTTGAACTGTCCCGGCCGGCTGCAAGCGGTGCGGAAGACCCCGGAAGCGGCGTATCGCCTGGCCCATGTGAGCCGGCTCAATGCCGAGGATGTCTGTCGCGGCGATGGCGGCCAGGACGTTTTCAAGATTGTGCGAGCCTGAGAGTGGAACGTCCGATCGGTCGATGACCTCGACCTCACTTCCGCGGCCGATCACGACGAGCTTGCCATCGCGCTCGACGGCGCCCGCCTCAACGGGGCCACAGGTGCTGAACCATCGAAGGGCGCCCGGAGAAACCGGCACAAAGGACCGCACTGTCACGTCATCGTTATTGAGGACGGCGAAATCTTCGTCAGATTGGTGCCGCAGGATGTTCAGCTTGGCGTCGACGTAGTGTTCCATGTCGCCATGTCGGTCCAGGTGGTTGGGTGTGATGTTGGTGATGACGGCGATGTGCGGACTGGCGTGAAGCAGCTCCAGCTGAAAGCTGCTCAGCTCGAGTACGACAAGACTATTGGGTTGCAGCTCACCCAGGAGGTCGAGCATCGGGTTTCCGATGTTCCCGCCTAGGCGCACGTCCCGCCCCGCTTCCGCGAGGATGGCTGCGATCAGGCTGCTGGTGGTCGACTTCCCGCTGCTACCGGTGACGCCAACAATTGGACATGGACAACGATCGAAGAAGAGCTGAGTGGGATTGCTGATACGGATGCCGCGCCTGGCAGCCAATTTCACTAACGGTTGGTCTCCGGGAATGCCCGGACTGACCAGGACGGTATCAACACCTTCAAGTAGCCGCGGGTCGTCGCTGCCGGCGACCACTCTGACGCCCGCCACGTTCAAGATTGGGCCTAGATCGTCGAGAGGGCGCCGGTCCACAACAACGACGTCGGCGCCGTTGCAGGCCGCGAATCGAGCGACGGAGCGGCCCTCTCGGGCGTAGCCGAGGACCAGAACACGCGCACCCTCGAGCATGGGCAGCTCGTTCTCGCGCCGGGCCACGTCAACCACCACCGTCAGCTGAAGGCCAGCGCCAAGCCGGCGACGCCGGCCAGCATGCTGACGATCCAGAATCGCTGCGTGACCTCGTTTTCGTGCCAACCCAGCAGCTCGAGGTGGATGTGTAGCGGCGAGGCGCGGAAGATGCGACGCCCCTTGGTAGCGCGGAAGTACGAGACCTGCAGCATCACCGAAACCGTCTCGATGACGAACACGAAGCCCACGACAGGAAGGATCAACATCTGGTTGAGCATGAGGGCGACGGTGGCCAGAGTGGCGCCAAGGGCCAACGCGCCGGTATCGCCCATGATGACGCGGGCCGGAAAGACGTTGAACCAGAGGAAGGCCAACAGGGCCCCGATCATGGTGAAACAGAACTCGCCCAGGTAGAGCTTTCCCTGCAGGAGTGCGATCCCGCCGAAGGCGCCGAATGCCACGGCGCCCGTGCCCGCCGCCAGGCCGTCGAGTCCATCGGTCAGGTTGACGGCGTTCGCGGAGCCGACAATCGCCAGAACCGCCAGGGGCCAGTAGATCACGGCCAGCATGCTGTGGAAGCCGATGGTTGGAATCCAGACGGTGTTCTGCTGTGAAGGAGCTATCAGGCGCGGAATATGAAGGATGGCCACGATAGCGACGGCGATGAGCAGCAACCAGGTGAACTTGAAGCGAGCCCGCAGGCCTTCCCCGCCGATGCGCACAGTGGTGAGCCGGTCGTCGACCCATCCAAGAGCAGCCGAGAGTGTCAGCACGACGACGGTCAGCAGCATCGAGTAGCGATTGATCAGGTTGTACAGAACCGTAAGCAGGATGACCGGAACGGTGAAGAGGAAGCCACCCATGGAGGGAACGCCGGACTTGCTCAGGTGATGGGGCAGCTCCTCCCTGATCCGCTTGCCGCCCCTCAGCTGACGGATGAGCTCAATGAAGTAGGGCGCTCCGAACATGGTGATGGTGAATGCGGCCACGCCGGAAACCATGGCCGGGAGGAGCGCGGCAGCTATGATGTGAGCCCGCTCCAATTCACCCTGCGCGACCACCAACGGGACCGGCGACCATGGCAACCGCATCATGAGGGAGACACCTCGAC
>DASRCF010000052.1:0-12170 GCA_035653255.1 Chloroflexota bacterium | reverse complement strand
CGCGCTCGCCGGGCTTCCGGTTTCGACGGGAAACTCGGGATTGAACACCGCTCTGGCCAAGCTGCGCCGAGACCTTCCGCGCCTCAACACCGCCGCCGTTTGGCTTTCTGCCGCTCCCACCCTCCTGGGGTGGAATGCTCCGCAGCGATATCTCGTCGCCCTCGAGAATTCGGCCGAGATTCGACCCGTGGGCGGCTTCATCGGGGCTGCCGATCTCCTGACCGTCCACAAGGGCTACCTAACCAAGCGATTTACGGGCGCATCCCTTCCTCATGAGATTCCGTTCCACCACCTACCTCTGCAGGAAGCCGAGCTGACGAGCGAGAGTGACTGGCTCTTCCGCGACTCGAACGCGTCGCCCGACTTCCCCACCAGCGCCCGACTGGAGCGTTGGTTCTACGGGCAGGACACAGGCCGGTGGGCGAACGGCGTTCTGGATTTCATCGATCTTGGCGTGGCGGACCTGCTGCAGAAGCTCGGTCCGCTCTACGTGCCCCAATACCATTTGACGGTGACGCCACAAAATGCTCAGGCGCTGGCTCAGCGCTTTGCCGGGCCGGGATCGGTGACGACGGCCTACCGCGGACCCCAGACCGTGGGGAGCCCGGACACCCTGAGGAAGCAGTTTCTCGGGTTTGAGCTTTCGGCGATGCTGAGCAAGCTGGAGTCACTGCCCTCATCTCGATGGTCCGCGCTTGCCGGCGCCCTGAGCCTGCTGGTCGCGAAGCACGACCTCCTCTTCTATGATCGGAATCCCACCGTCGAGCAGGCGACCATTGCGTCTGGGGACTCGGGCAGCCTCACGCCGCGCGTCGGCGATTTCGTGTACATCGTCGACGACAACCGCTCGTATAACAAGCTGGCGCCATACGTTCAGGAGTGGGCCAGCTACAATACCGAAATCCTGCCGGACATGTGGCAGGACTCGGTGCTGACGATCCACTATCACGTCAACCCATCTCCGGCCAATCTGGAGGGCCTTGGTCCCGACTACGGGACCAAGGGGACGAAGCACGATTATGAAGACGCCGTACGCGTGTTCGTACCGCCCGGGGCTACCTTGGACAGCATCTCGCCTTCAGTCAAGCTCTTCACACCTTCGGCGGCGCAGCCGGCCTACGGCATGATGGCCTTCTCGGGCTACTTCATCGTGCGAGAGGGACAGTCGGCTACCATCACCTTCCGGTATCATCTGCCGGCCAACGTGTTCTCGTGGAGCGGATACCACCACTACAGGCTCACCATCCCACGACAGCCGGGGGCGGAGCTGCGCTGGATGGGCGTACACGTTCAGACGGTGGCCGGGGTTCGACTCAAGACGCCGGGAGGAGCATTGGTTCAGTCATATCATGCCGGTTTCCCGATGACTCAGGACCGCGTTCTGAATCTCGCCATCGGCGGCCGGACGGACCCGCAGCCCGTGCCGGCGACGGGCCCCATCAACACCGGTGACCCTTTCCTACCGCTGTGGGCCTTCCGACGCTATCACCTGCACCCGTTTTGAGGCAGAGTACGTCCGCGTCGGGGGCGGCTGGCGGGTACGTGCGCATATCCCGGCTCGGTCTGGCTGTCCCGTTCGAGGGATGGTCGTCGATCCTCGGACCGGAATCTTAGTGGCCTCCCTCAAGGAGCGGTTTTATCCGGAGAGCGGCTTCGGCGGGTTTACCGACGTCGACGGGACCGTCACGTTCTACACGCGAGTCAATGCGCTCCTGACGGCGTCTGCCACCATGGTCGATTTCGGATGCGGACGAGGGGCCGCAGGTGAGGATCCCATCCCCTTTCGCAGATCACTGCTCTGGTTCAAGGGGCGGTGCGAGCGTGTGATCGGCCTTGACGTTGATGCGGCAGGTGAAAGCAACCCGAAGCTGGACGAGTTTCACTTGATTGGGCCCCGGTCGACCTGGCCGCTCGAAGACGACTCCGTCGATCTCGTGCTCTCGGACTCGGTTCTGGAGCACCTTCAGGAACCGGATCGCTTCTTTCAGGAAGCGGCGAGAACACTGAGAACGGGAGGCTATCTCTGCATTCGTACCACCAACCGACTGGGTTATGTGGGGCTTGTCTCCAGCTGGACTCCGGGAAGATTTCGAGGCAGGCTGCTGTCACGGGCTCGGCCTGAGCGGCGGTCAGAGGATACATTTCCGGTGGAGTACCGGTGCAACACCGTAGCCGCCGTTCGACGGGGTATGGAGGACGCGGGCTTCGAGGCGGTGGTGTACGGATACGAGGCTGAGCCGAGCTACCTGAGCTTCTCCGCCCTTGCCTACCGACTCGGCGTTTACCACCAGCGCTTCGCGCCCAAAGTCATCCGGCAGGCGATCTTCGCCTTCGGTCGTAAGCCCTAGAGCGGTCCTGAGGCGGGGATGGGTCCCTACGTGTAGCCGACCCCAGTCGGACTACACGCGAAAGCCGCGCGGGCGGGAACCAGTCCCACAAACGGAGTCCACCAGCTCTGTAGGCCGTCCTATAGGCTTCCGGCTCCGACCGAAACATCCGCCAGATACCCCAGCTCGGTGAGCCGGTCGAGAATCTGATGAACGCTCTCTTCCGGGCTCTGCTCGCCGCTTCGTATGAGGATCTCCGGGTTCTCCGGCTCCTCGTAGGGATCCGAGACGCCGGTGAAATTCGGGATCTCTCCGCGCATGGCCTTGGCGTACAACCCTTTGACGTCGCGTTGTGCGCAGATCTCGAGGGGGCACTGAACGAAGATTTCGACGAAGTCGTCTATCTCGGCTCGTGCCCGATCACGAGCCTCTCGATAGGGAGAGATGGCGGCAGTGATGGCGACCACGCCGTTCCGCGACAGCAGCTTTGCCACATAGCTGATGCGTGTGATGTTGGTGTCGCGGTCCTCTTTGGAGAAACCGAGGTCCTTGGTGAGATGCTGCCGCACCTCGTCGCCGTCGAGAAGCTCGACCCGACGGTCCATCATGCGTAAGCGTTCGACCAGGATATTTGCGAGAGTTGATTTCCCGGAGCCCGAGAGTCCGGTAAACCACAGTGTGAAGCCTTGTTGTTCCATGTTCGCCTCCCGGGGATTATAGCGTCTCACTCACGAGCGCCGCGGAGAGCGCGGCAGCATGCATCCAAAGCGGCCGCAATCTCCAGCTCGCCGATGTTTCCCATGTGTCCGAATCGGAGCACACGGTCGGGCGCATCCTGGATGCCGGCCGCGGCGACGATTCCTTCCTCGCTCAGCCGTCTGCGGAAGCCAGAAGCGGTGACTCCATCCGGAGTCGTAACGACCGTAAGAGTCGGGGCCAGCACTGCGGCGTCTGTGAACAGACTGAACCCCAGCTCGAGCAGGCCCTCGCGGATCCGCTGCGCCAACCTCGTGTGCCGCTCGAACCTCTGCTCGAGTCCCTCTTCGAGAATGATGTCCAGTGCCGCCTGAAGACCGTAGATGAGGTTGATCGGGTGAGTCGAGAAGTAGGTCTCAGGGCGCTCCATCACCGGCGCCCAGCGGCGAAGATCGGCGTAGTACCGCGGGAGCGATTGCCCGGCTTCGCATACCTCCCAACCACGCCGGCTGACGCCGATGATCGACAGGCCGGGTGGAACGCCCAGAGCCTTCTGGCTACCGCTGATCAAGACGTCGATCCCGAGCTTGCTCATTGGCTCCGGGATGCCTCCTAGTGCACAAACGCCGTCGACGATGACCAATGGCCGGGTGTCTGTGAGCCGGCCCAACAGTTCCTCGAGCGGAGCCTGGGCACCGGTCGATGTCTCGACGTGGGTCAGCACCACGACATCGGGTACCGAGCTCCGCGCCGCTTCCTCGAGCTGATCGGGAGTGATGAACCGTCCCCAAGGAGCCCTGAGGTGGATGACCTCGACGTCGAAGGCTTCGGCGATTTGTGCAAAACGGTCGCCGAAGAAGCCATTGGATGCAAGCAGGAGTCGTTGACCCGGCTGGACGAAGTTGGTGATCGCTGCTTCCTGGGCTAGGGTGCCCGAGCCCGAAAAGACGAAGGTCCGCCCGTCTTCGTTGTCCATGATTTGCGATAGGCGTTCGACAACGCTTCGAAAGATGCCGGCGAACTCTGCTGAAGTGTGAGATATTGTCGGAGTTGCTAGCGCCTTGAGAATGCGACGGTGAACAGGTGTGGGGCCTGGAATGAAGAGAATCTTGTCCTGGTCTCCGAACCCAATCATGTCCTTCCTCCTGCATCGGGATGTCTACTTTGCCCACCAAGCCATGACCTTGGCCGCGGTCGCCTGACGCCATGACAACCTTTCCGGTATCGGTTCCGGACTACACCGACCCTCACTGGTCGAGCAGGAGTATTGGCCTGCACCGGACGCTGCACCGGCTGATCACTCTCATTCTGCGTTCTGGCGTCGTGTCCGTCCGCGTAGGTGGCCTGGATGAGATACCTGAGCGCGGTCCCGCGGTCCTCATGAGCAATCATGAGAGCAACGTCGACCCGTTTCTGATCGGCTATGTGCTCAGTAGGCCAATGTGGATTCCGGGCAAGGCCAGCCTCTTTGGCGTGCCGCTGCTGGGTTGGATGCTCAGGAATATCGGCTCCTACCCGGTTGACCGAGAGGCTGCCGACGTCGGCTCTCTCCGGACCTCGATTGAGGTGCTCCGCAGCGGGCGCCTGCTCACCGTCTTCCCGGAGGCCCGCCGAAGCCGGACCGGAGACATCCTGCCCTTCAGCACCACTCTGGTCAAGCTGGCGATCCGGCAAAGGGTCCCGATCGTACCCGTGGGTCTAGCCGGCACCGCCGATCTCCTGCCACCCGGCCGAGTGGTCCCACGGTTGCCTGCCGCCCTGGGCTCACACTTCGGCCATCCGGTCGACGTGGTCGCCAGATACGGCACCAGGCCTTCTGAGGCGCAGATCCGAGATGCCGCGGAGGAGCTTCGGGGTCTGGTTGTCGAAGAGCGCGAGCGCGCGCGGACCCTCATCCGGAGCTCCGGCGCCTAACCCCCACTTTCGCCGCAGTGCTGATGTCCCGCGTGGACTGCAGTCGCGTGCGGGCCTCGAAGAGCCGGTGGGAGGAGGCCGGCGATAGCGGACCCGACCTGCAGCTCAACCGCCTCCGGGGTGGTCTTCTTGAGATGGAGCGGCACGCCGAACGTCATGCAGTACGCCCCCCCGGCGTCCCGGTAGATCCCGGCCGGTATGATCGTGGCGCCGAGTCGAGCTGCCAGGAGCAGCAGAGAGCCCACTCCAGGCGAGACGGGACGCATTACAAAATTCCTCACGTTACCTCCTTCAGGGAACAGGATCACCACGCGACCCCGTTTCAGCGCTCCGATCACCATTCGCACCGCGGCGGCTCGAGGAGCCGCGCCCGCTCGCGCATTGGGCATGGCGATCACCTGATAAACCCTGTAGAAGCGGGCAAACACGAAGGCCGTAAGGCCTCTTGGGATGGGGATTCCCAGCAGCCGAAAGTTGTCGTAGGCGGACACGCCCACGGTGTCGATGTCGGACTGGGACCTGGCTAGCGTGAGCGCACGGATCATCAGCGCCGCCGGCAAACCTACCCACACACCCGGCCCGTTGTAGTGGTTGCAGCAGACGATCAGAGGCCCATGGGCTGGGATATGGTGCGCGTCTACGATCCTCGGAGACCGGGGGAGCGAGCTCCAGATCGCATCCCCGTCGGCACTCGCAGACCTGGTCCTGCCGAGGAGTGCTGCCGCCACCGCCGAAAGCCAGATCGCCAGCGGGATGCCGGAAGGGCCGTGGACGGTGTATTTTGACATAGATATCGGTTTGGGATACCATATCCTAGCGTCGGCGATTCCGTGCTGGGGATGCGTTGGATGGAGGTCCTAGGTGCTTAGGTCATTGGCCCCGATCCTGGTTGCCGTTCTCGTAGCCTTCGCCTGCGGCCTCTGGTTGGCGCTGATCTACTGGACCTTCAGTGATATCCGCACTCGGTCCCGCGATCCGGTGGTCTGGATCTTCTCCAGTCTCCTGGCGGCGGTGCCCCTCTGCGGCTGGGTGATCTATCTCATCCTGCGTCCCAAAGAGACGCTCATGGATGCCTACCTGCGTTCACTCGAGGAGGAGGCGCTGCTGCAGGAGATCGAGGAGCGGCCTGTGTGCCCCAACTGCCGGCTCCGGGTCGAGCCCGACTACGTGGTATGTCCGAACTGTCTCACCAAGCTGAAGGCGCAGTGCATGGCGTGCAAACGTCTCATCGAACTTGATTGGACCGTCTGCCCATACTGTGCCACTGACCGGAAATACCCGGTAGCCGTGGGCTCAGAGCAGTAGGTGGCCCCCGGAACGTATCTCGTTCCGATTCGTGATTGGCCTGATGGTGAGCGCCCGCGCGAGAAGCTTGCGCAGCTAGGGGCACAGCTCTCGGATGCCGAGTTGCTGGCCATCCTCCTGCGCACCGGCGTACCGGGCGTCGACGTGGTCAGTCTTTCTCAGACGCTTCTGGCCTCTCACGGAAGGTTGTCGGGCCTCAGCAAGCTCGCTCCGTCGGAGCTGACACGAGCACATGGTCTCGGGCCGGCGAAGGCTGCCACGCTGCTGGCGGCGCTCGAGCTCGGTCGGAGGTTGTTGCTGGCTGAGGGCGAACGCCCGCGGGTGGCCTCGGCTCGTGAGGCCGCCTCGCTGCTGGAACCCCGATTGAGAGGTTTGGACCAGGAGCAGCTCCACGTCATGCTGTTATCGACCAGGAACCACGTGCTGGGGACGCGAAAGATATATGAAGGCAGCCTGAACTCCTCCATGGTCCGGCCCGCAGAGGTGTTCCGGGATGCGATTCGTGAGAACGCTGCCGCCATCATCGTTGCTCACAACCACCCCAGTGGCGACCCCAATCCCTCTGCCGATGACATCCGCGTCACTAGAGACATTGTTCAAGCCGGCCGGGTCCTGGACATTGATGTCCTCGATCACCTGGTCATTGGTGACCACAGCCACGGCTTCGTCAGCCTTCGTGAGCGCAGGCTCGGCTTCGATGCCGGAGCCTGAGCCTGAGCGGAGGAAATGCCTTCGAGGGTGGAGCTTACGGGACTCGGCGGGGTGTTGCCGGTCGCATCACCCTAAATGCCACGTAGACGAGCGCCGCTATCACGGCTATGAAGACCAAGGCCGTGAGCAGGCTGAACACGAGGCCGACAAGAAGGCCGACCAGCTTCAAGACCAGCCATATGACGACGACCGCCGCAGCAATGCCACAGCAGACCTGCCACAGTTTCATCAGTACCTCCTGATGGAAGCCAACGCTTGCGTCCAAAAATGGACCGATTTGAGGGGAACAGGAGTGTGAGCGCCTGTACTCCGTCCTGTCACCGTAGTCTATAGCAACCAATGCCGGGCACGAGGTTCAGAGCTCGACGGCTTCAGCCTGCGAAAGCGCCTCTTCTGAGGTAGAAAGCAGAACCTCGACAGCCAAACTACTCGGGCTCGTCGGCGGCATTTGAGTCATTCCCTCGACGCCTTCGGAGGAATTCCTCCAGCTCCGTCAGCAGAACCTCGGTCGGCGGGCCGCCAGGAGAGGGCTGTCCGCTTTGCGCCGCCTCTTCGAGCCGGGTCACATACGCGGAGGCCTCAGGGTTGGCCTGGATGATGGCATTGACTTCGAGGGTGAACTGACGCGCCTCATCCCTCAGCGAGCTGAGGTCCAGCGACCAGCCCATGGCCTGCTGCAGCCCCTCGAGGAGCCCGATGGAGACATGGGGATTCGTGGCTGTGGAGATGTAGTGCGGTGCTGCCGCCCACAGGCTCATGGCCGGAATGCCTCGCCGGGTGGCTGCCTCGTACAGCACTCCAAGGATCCCTGTCGGACCTTCGTATTGAGACATCGAGATGCCGAGCGATCGCAGCTTGCCCTGCAGAAAGCCGGTGCCGAACCCTGTCAGCTGGACCGGCCGGGTATGAGGAACGTCGGCCAGCAGGGCGCCCAGCGAGACGATGCAGGAAGCGTTCAAACGCTCGGCAAAGCTCATGATGCCCTCAGAGAAAGTTCTCCACCGCAGCTGGGGCTCCATCGAACGAAGCAGGACGACATCGTGTTCCTGCTTCGGGTGGCGATGATAGCTGAACCAGCTTGACGGCCACTCGATGGCCCGGTTCATGTTTTCCGTGAAATACACTCGCGGACGCACCTGGGTGAAGTCGTAGAAGTCCTCCGGATCTATCGAGGCGAAGTGTCGCCCATCCCACATCTGGTCGAGGGTCGAGACAGCGGTCGTGGCAGCCTCCGCGGCGTCACTCCAGCCGCCGAAGGCCATGACCATGGCCGGCGAGCGCAGTGCGGGAAGTCGCCGGCACTGCACCACGCTCAATTTGAAGCTTCCTTGATGTCTATCGTATGTTCCCCGCCGCTAGACATAGGTACGGAACCAGTCCCGCATGTAACCCAGGCGGAGGTGACGGCGGGAGGGCTTACCGGCACGCGACATGCCATGGCTCTCTTCCGGAAAGCGAATGAACCGCGCGGGGACGCCGAGCCGCTTCAGAGCCGCAAACCACTGCTCGCCCTGTTCGATCGGGCAGCGATGGTCCTGTTCCTGATGCAGGATTAGCGTTGGAGTCTTGACGTTCGCGGCATACTTCAGGGGAGACTGATCCCAAAGCTTCTCGGGATTGCACTCGGGCGTTCCGCCCAGCCGCTCCTCTCTGAAGGCCGCAATATCGCTCGTTCCACCCTGGCTCACCATGTTGCAGATTGAACGTTGGGTACAGAAGGCTGCGAACCGGTCAGTGTGACCCGCCAGCCAGTTAACCATGAACCCGCCGTAGCTGCCTCCCGCCGCAACGACCCTGTTCGAGTCGATCCACGGAAAGCGTACGACCTCATCGACGAAGGCCATCAGGTCCTGAAAGTCGAGATTGCCCCAATCGGCGCGAATGGCTTCCTTGAACTCCATCCCATAGGAGGTACCGCCCCGAGGATTGCAGAAGGCGACGGCGAATCCCTGGGCTGACCACCACTGCAGCTCATGGAAGAACGTGTGTCCGTAGGCCGATGCCGGCCCTCCATGGATGTAGAGTAGCAGGGGGTGGGTCTCCTTTGGGCTAGACGGGTTAGGCTCCAGTACCCAGCCCTCGACCTCTTGCCCATCTGCCGAGGTAGCCGCCACACGCTCCGGCTTCGGCAGGTCAATCTCCTTCAGGATGGGATCGTTCTCCTCGGTGAGCCGTTCCTCGCGCCGCCGAATCCGCCGGTACAGCTCGGCCGGGTGGGTGAAGTCTGACTTTGTGTACACGAGGGAGCCGTCATCGGCTACATCGAAGGACGTGATATCGTGTTCTCCGGGAGCGACGCGCTCGGCCCCCTTTCGGGTGACGCGGAAGATCAACGTGGCGGCTTGCACACTGGCGGCGAAGTAAAGCCCCGATCCTACCCAGCGAATCTCGGGCCCCGCGAAGGCTCCCCAGTCACTGAGCACGGAACGTCCGACCTCAATGTCGATCCCCGCCAGCAGATTGCGAGGGTTGTCTCCGTGCCGATCACAAACCCACAGCTGGTGGTAGTAGGTGGGCTTTTCCTCCTCGTCTTCCGGTATCGGATAGCCGCTGTAGGCAATCTCACGGCCGTCTGGGCTAAAGACAGGCGAACCCCAGACGCCCCGTTGGCGTGTCAGCTTGAGTGGTTCACCCCCGCTCACGGGAACCGTCCAAATATCCGAGCCGCGATTTCGGTCCCAGTCACCTCTTCGATTCGAGGCAAAGGCAACATGAGTGCCGTCCGGGGACCAGGTGGGCGAATCGTCGTTCCAGTCTCCGGAGGTGAGCTGGTCAGCGTGCCCCTGTGTGTCGACGACGAAGATATGCGTGCGGGTGGAATTGATAAAGCCTTTGCCGTCGGACTTATAGACCGCCCGATCGGCTATCCGCGAGGCCCTGAAGCCGCGATCTTCATCGCCTGACTCGTTCGCGTCCTGAAGCGGGAATCTGGTGCTTGCGGAGAAGGCGATCCGAGACGAATCGGGTGACCAGACCGGCTCGCCGGCGCCGAGATCCCGGCTCGTCAGCTGAGTCGCCTCTCCGCCGCGGCGGTGGAGAATGTAGATCTGCGGCTTGCCGGCGCGACTCGAAAGGAAGGCCAGCTTCGACCCGTCCGGAGCCCATCGAGGTGCGGAATCCTTACCACTGTAGGTAAGATTCCGGCATCTGCCGCCCTCCCACAGCCGGATATTGGAGATGTAATCGTCTGAGTCCTTGTCGGCCCGTTTGGTGACGTATGCCACTGCCATCCCGTCTGCCGTGACGTCGGCGTCGCCTACGACGACGAGGCGGAAGAGGTCGTCTCGCTCAAGCCGCCGCTTCCCACCATCTGCAGCCTTTCGACTGTCTTGCGGTGGAGAGGTGGTCGCGGGCGGACCAGTGTCCGGGTCGCTTCGAGTGGGTCGAGGTCGAGCCGGCATCAAAGCGCCCCAGATCCGTCCATGTTCAGGGTCACCACCGGTACGGGATGGCCTTGTGAGCGGGATCCGGGAACACCTCTCCGGCGACCAGTCCGTCGATCCGCCGCAGCAGCGCCTTCCATTCGAGAGGATCCAGAAGATGGTGAACCCGGCGGCTGGAAGGCCCCTGCAAGAGCGCCCGTAAGCGGCGGAGATCATCGAGGTCGCTATCGTCGATGCGCTCTCCCGCAAAGTGCCACAGAATCGTGCGCAGCTTGGGCTGAACATGGAACGTCAAGCCATGGTCGATGCCCAAAAGCTGACCACTGGTGGACACGAGGATGTGGTCCGCCTTGCGGTCGGCGTTGTTCAAGATCCAGTCGAGGAGTGCGAGGCGGCGGAGTGAGGAGACGGGCACCTGGCCGCCCGCTTCGGATTCCTCGACAAACAGCTGGATGGAACCAGGCCCATGCCTGCCACGCCCGAGAACGGTGGGTGGAACCAGCCGCCAGCCGAGAAGGCGGTCGACCTCGAACGAGGCTACCTCCCGCCGATGGAGGGTCCCTTCAGGGAAGTCCCAAAGCGGGTACTCACCCCGGGCTGGCTTATAGACGGCCAAGCTTCGGCCCGCCGACACGTCCTCGAGCACGATGAGAAAGCAGGCGTTGCTGCCGTACACGATGCTTCTGGTATCGAGGTGACGGGAGCGTGCCAGAAGCTCCAAGACATCGGGCCGATCGGGCGCCCAGGCCATCCCCTCCGGCTGAAAGGCGGCCATAAGCTCCTGAGGCGCCGTTCTCTGCTGAGCTCCGGCCTCGCGTTCAGGATCGGCAGGCCCCTGCGCCAAGTTCCCCTCAGGTTGAAACACCGACCCTCAGCCATCTGGTCCACACGGTCAATGTCTCTCGAGGAACTCCCTGGGGCTACTACTTTCAGCATCATTCTAGTGATATGGCCGGATCAGAGCCGGTTTCATGCTATGCTTTGGACGATGGGTAGAGGGTCCAGGCTCGAGGTAGCGAGCCAATCGGCGAGTCCAAGTGGTCCGGCATCATCTGACGTTCGGGTAGTCGATCTCTCGGGGGATAGAGTTTCAGCCCGACTGGATGGTGTCCTGGCCATCATCGACGGCAGCGATGCCGTCGCAGCGGCTGTACATGGCGTTCTCGTGGCTGCCTTCCAGCGCGGCGAACTTTCGGATGGCCTCAGGCCGGGAGAGGAAAAGCCCTATGTGGCGGAGGCCCTCAGAGACGCCATCGCGTCGGCTGAGAAAGAGCCGGTCTCGATCGCCCTCGTCGCTTACCGAAAGGAGCGGGTCATCGCCGGAGCGGCCGGCGGGGCGCAAATCTACCGCTCCGACGACGGGGCCATCAGAGAGCTCCTGGCCGGCGACTCACCCGGCGAAAGCAATCTATCTGTGACCGAGGCCCAGCTGCTTGGTGGCCAGTCCCTGGTTCTCGTCGGTGCTGAGGTAACACGGCATGTGTCGGACAAGGAACTCCGGCAAACGGTACAGGCGAGTTTCTCTCACGAGGATGCCGCCGCATGGTTGGTGACGCTGGCTGCAAGCCGTAGCGGACATACGGCGACGGCCCTACTGGCTCAACGCTTGGCGGGAAAGACGCAGAAGCGCGACGTCTTTGCGCCCGCTCCCAAGACTCGGAGGCGGATGCCTGGCATGTCGGTGCCCCGTGCGGGCGCGATTGCTGCCGCCATCGCCGTCATCGTCATTGCGGCTCTAGCCACCGGAACGTTGGTCAAGTTGGTCGGCTCGGCCGGGTCGGCTAGTGCTCTGCAGAGCCCAACCGGCCTCACGGTGGTCTCCAATAGTGTGACA
>DASRCF010000051.1:0-5938 GCA_035653255.1 Chloroflexota bacterium | reverse complement strand
GGTCGATCCCCCCTCGTACGGCTGACCCACCGGCGTGGCCGTCGATCGTCATGCCCCACGGGCCCGGCTACATTGCGGTCGCGTTCGACGTTTGACGTTCCGGGTTTGACGTGGGCGGCCGCAGTCGACTACATCTCCGTGGTCTCTGCCGCTCCCGGCCGTGCTGACCGGTTCTCCTTCCACAACTCCCCTCCCGACAAGGCCATGCCCAGACCGACACAGGCGAGACCGAGCGCGATGACGGCGTCGAAGCCGCCAGGAGCGATGAGGAGGCCCGATACTGTGCTGCCGGCGAAGACGCCGAGACTCAGGGTGGCGACCGAGAGAGACATGGCGGTGCCTCGATTCGATGCCCGGCTGAGCGAGAGTAGGTGCCCCAGCAGCCCGTTGGCGAATAGGCCGGCGCCGATCCCCGTCCCGGCCCCGGCCATGACGAGCGTGAGGATCGTGGTGGTCGGAATGAGGCTGAGCAGCCCGAGAACCGTGATCGCGAGGCCGAGCAGCATCGGAACGCCCGGACTGGTCCTGTCGGCCAGCATGCCCGATGGGATTCGGAGCAAGACGACGCCAATGGCATCCGCCGTGAAGAACAACCCGGCATTCGGCGCATGGGCGTGGTGGAGCACCAGCGGTAGGTAGGCCACCAACCCGCCGAAGTAGACCCCGTTTAGCAGGTTCGCGGTGAGCGAGACCGACCACCGGCGGTCGAATCCGAGCCCCGAAGGCGGTTCCGAGGCAGGGCGTTGCGGCAGCCGGAGAGCTGCTCCTGCCAAGGCGCCGGCCACACCCGCGGCGATAACCGGGAGCAGGAAGGCCTTCGCCCCGCCACTCTGGTAGAGCGCGAGGCCCAGCGGCGGCCCGATTGCCAGCGGAAGACTGCCCAGCGTGCTCATGAGGCCTATGGCGGAGCCCTGCCGTCGCGACGTCAGAGCGGGGATGGCAGCATAGGCGCTCGGCACCACCACAGCCGCGCCTGCGCCCTGAATCACCCGCGCGGCCACGATGGCGGTCTCATTCGGCAGCAGGAGCATGAGACATCCCGCGCACGCATAGAGAGCAGAGCCGCCAATCAGGAACGGCCGCGACCCACGCCGGTTGAGCAGCGGGCCGGCTCCCAGCGTCACCACCAGCGCGGCGATGCTGCCGGCGCCGACGTCCAAGCCGATCCGCGGCTCGGGAGTACCGACGTGCCGGAGGTAGAGCGATAACGCCGAGGAGGTCAGGTAGTAGCTGAGCTGCCCCAGAAAGACGGAGAGCCCGACGGCCGCGAATGCGGACCGATGCTCGGTGAGCTGAGACGCACGACGGGCGGAGGGCGGGTTAGGCCCAGGCTCTATACTTGCTCCGTCCCCGGAATTTGGTGGCCTCGGCGCTCACGGGCCGCGTCTCTTGAGACGTCGGCACCCCGGGCACCGGCAGCTTTCGCGGCGGCGCCACCGGCGGCAGCACCGATCGCTGAACCTCGATCGGGTCCACGGGCCTGGGGCCCGTGAGCTCGATATTGTCCGCCGTCTCGACAGGCTCCGAGTCTTCCTCTGCTGGCAATGTCCCCCTCCTCTACTAGAGTCTAGAGGTCGAAAGTCGAAGATCCCAGGTCGAAAGTCAAAGGTCAAAGGGCGAAAGTTGAAGGCCGAAGGTCGAAAGACGAATGTCTAAACTCCAAACTCTAAACTCCAAACTCGAAACTCGAAACCCGAAACTCGAAACCCGAAACTCGAAACTCGAAACTCGAAACTCGAAACTCGAAACTCGAAACTCGAAACTCGAAACTCGAAACTTAAGGACCTGTCATGGATGAGATTGACTGGACGGAACTCCAGCGTGAGGCCGGAGACATCTGGCGTCACAACGCCGAGTTCTGGGACCAGAGGATGGGTGAGGGCAATGACTTCCAGCTCACTCTGGTTCATCCCTCGGTCGAGCGGCTGCTGCAGATAGAGCCGGGAGAGCTAATCCTGGATGCGGCGTGCGGCAACGGAATCTTCTCGCGCCGGCTCGCCGATCTTGGGGCCAAGGTCGTGGCCTTCGATCTAGAACCGATGATCCGCCTAGCGGAGGCACGGAGTGAACGCTATCGCGACTCGATTGAGTACCGGATCCTCGATGCCACCGACCGGGACGCACTCGCTGAGCTCGACTCGTCCCGCTTCGACGCCGCCTGCTGCAATATGGCCCTGATGGACATTGCCGACATCAATCCACTTCTTGCGGCCATGCCCCGGCTTCTCAAGCCGGGCGGGCGATTCGTCTTCTCCGTGTGTCACCCGTGCTTCAACACCTCGGGCGTCGCCCGGGTCCTGGAACAGAGCGATGTCGATGGAGAGCTGATCAACGCCTATTCGCTGCGCGTGCTCCGTTACCTCAGTCTCGAAGCGGAGAAAGGCATCGCGATGGTTGGCCAGCCGGAGCCTCAGTACTACTTCAACCGAACGCTAAGCCAGCTCTTCGGCGAGTGTTTCAGAGCCGGCCTGATCGTCGACGGCCTCGAGGAGCCCGCATTCAAGGAGCCGTGGTCCAAGCCCTCCACCGCAATGTGGGACCGGCTGCCCGAGATTCCGCCCGTTCTGACCGTCCGGACCCGGCCGAGGGGGGAACTGTAGATCGAGTTTGGAGCTGAGAGTTTAGAGTAGAGGTCCGCAGGCCCAACTCGAAACTCGAAACCCGAAACCCGAAACCCGAAACCCGAAACTAGCCCCTATTGACCACGGTGCTGCTGGCCTGGTCCAGCGGTTTTACGATGATCTCGTCGACGTTCACGTGCGCGGGACGCGAGGCGGCAAAGACTATGCACTCAGCCACGTCGGCGCCGGAGAGGGGCTGCATTCCCGTATAGACCGACTTGGCCCGTTGGGCGTCGCCGTCGAACCGCACCGTGCTGAATTCCGTCTCCACCAAGCCCGGATCCACGGAGCTGACGCGGATATGAGCGCCGAGCAGCTCAAAGCGTAGCGCCCGCGTGATCGCCCTGACGGCGTGTTTGGTTCCGGCGTAGACGCTTCCTCCCGCGTAGGACTCGTGGCCGGCCACGGAGCCGATGTTGATGATGTGACCTTTGCCCGCCGCTCTCATACGCGGGATCACCGCTCGTGTCACCCAAAGGAGGCCCATGACGTTGGTCTCGACCATCTCTCTCCACTCCGTCTCGTCGCCCTCCTCGACCGGCCGAAGCCCGCGGGCCAATCCGGCGTTGTTGACCAGGATGTCGATCCGTCCTAAGCGGCTCTGGATGCGGTCGACCGTGCGCTCACAGGCTTCGCGGTCGCGTACGTCGAGCTGCTCCACCATGACCTCGACCTTGTGGCGACGACTCAGCTCCGACTGCAGCTCTGATAGCCGGTCGAGACGCCGGGCGGCGAGAGCTAGCAAGCATCCCTCTCGGGCGAACGCCTCGGCCGTGGCCCGGCCGATGCCGCTGCTGGCGCCAGTGATGAAGACCACGCTGTTTGACGTCAGGCGCACGCTGCTGCTCACTGCGCCTTCCTCACCACCCAGGCCTCCTCACAGGGCCACCGTCGAGCCCAGTCCAGCGTTACGGCAATGTGGCTCTGCGTGGACCCGAGCGGTGGCCTGATCTCCACCAGGCGTTCGATCTCGAACCCCGACGATCGCAGCAGATCGATCAACTCTCCGTGAGGCAGGTGGAACTCGACCGCCGGAATCGGGTCGTCGGGCCATTCCATGCGGTGCATCCCAAAGTAGTCACGCTTGATGACGTTGTCCGGCGGCTCATTTTCGTCGTCCGGAACACAGAGCATGAACAGCGCCGCGTTGCCGAGAAAGACCAGCTTGCCACCCGGTCGGAGCAGGCGTGAAGCCTCGGGAATCCACTTGTACGGATCGCACCAGATGGCGGCGCCGTATTCACTGACCGCAATGTCGAAAGAGCCGTCGGCGTAGGGTACAGACTCAGCGTTGCCGAAGAGGAGTGGGAAATCCAATCCAAACTCCTGCTGAAACTGCCGCGCCGATTCGAGCTGCGCTGGCGAGTTGTCGATGCCCACCACTCGCCCTCCTCGACGGGCCAGCCACGCGGAGATGTAGGCTGTGCCGCAGCCCAGCTCGATGATGTCCAGTCCTTCGACATCCGGCAGCAGCTGCAGCTCCGACTCCGGCACCGACCAGACTCCCCAGCTGATTCCCTCCTCAGACCAATGCCGCCGCCCGGGGTCGAAGTACCACTTGGAGAACTCGTTCCACGCCGTTCGGTTCTGGAGCACGTAGTCAGAGTCCGCCCCAACATCCGTGCCCTCGTCGTCCACGTGCCCCATTACAACGCTCTCCTCGACGGCACCGAATCGTGCCTGCATCGAATCAGCGTACTGCACGTGCCCGCATTCACGCCGGCGGACTCCGAACGACCGGCGAGCTATCCGGCGGGATAGGCTCCCAGCACGTGAACGTCGCCGACCAAGCGGTTCAGCTCCGTCAGCGCCTCGCGGAGGGGGCTCTGGTTGGCGTAGCCCTCGACGTCGGCCACGATTCTGCGCTCCCGAGGATCTTCGGCGGCCGGGTACATCTCCAGATTGCTGACGTTGACGTGCCGCCGAGACATGGGCCCGAGTGCTCGGACCAGTGCGCCGGGCCGGTCCGGAAGCTGGAAGATGATGGAGGTCTTGCCAGGTGCCAGCACGGGAAGATCGAGACGCAACGATCCAGCCGAGCGATCTCCCACGAACTCCAGAGAGTCCGGCTCCCAACGGCCGCGCGTCAGCAGAAGATAGCGTCGGCCTCTATCCGGATCGAGATACTCTCCGATCGTGGTGACGTGGTGGCGGGTCATGGCTTCGTAGATGTGAGGCGTCCGGTCGTCGTCGCCGAGGCCGATGAGCGCGTAGTCGATACGGCCGCTATCGAGCACGTCGAGCAGCTGAGTGGGGGTCTCGCTCGCCGGCTCAGCGGCGAGGTTCCACTGGCTGCGCAGAATGCCGGCTGACGCGGTGTCGCCTCTCACGGTGCCGGCCCGCCCCTCCAGGCACAGAGAATCGAAGCCGCTCACGCCGTTTCTCTCTCCGCTGTCCAGTCACGATCGATCTCCAGTGGCCGCTCCGGAGGCGGCTTGCGGAGCAGCGGCTGGGCCACCAAGGCCAGCTGAAGCGAGAGGCGGTCCGCCGGGTTGTCTAGGGAGATACCGGCAAGCTCCTGGATCCGGTTGAGACGGTAGAGGAGCCCGTTGCGGTGAAGGTGGAGCTCGTCGGCAGCTCGCGTGACGTTTCCCTGAAGGTCGAGGTACATCCGAACCGTCTCGACCAGCTGTCCGGAGTGCTCTCGGTCGTAGCGTTCCAGAGGCCCCAGGATCTGGCTGCAGAATCCGGCCAGCTCCGGCTGCTCCCGCAGGTGGAAGAGCAGACGGTAGACTCCCAGCTCGGCGTAGTCCGTTGTCGATCCCGACCCATGGATGGCCCAGCCGATCCTGGCCGCGTGCTCGGCCTGCGCGAACGACTCCGGGAGCCGGGTGATGTTGGTGACCGGAAGGCCGATCCCGGCCGATACCGTAGGACCGCCCAGTCGGAGCTGGACGTGAGTTCGCAGACCCTCGACGCGGTTGATGAAGTCGCCGCGAGCGGAATCGCTTCCCGGCGCCGTCAGCACCACCAGAGCATCGCTGTGCTCCCAAATCATGGCCCGCGTTTTCCACGTGCCCTCGATCCAAGACTCGACTGCCGTGCGGAACCGACGTTTGGTTCGTTGGATGTCCGCCTCGTCGGAGGCATTGCCGGCGACGAACTCACGAAAGCGGTCGAGATCGAGAACGAACACTGTTTGGGGGCCGCGTAGGTCGTAGCCCAGGAACTTGGCGCGTCGTCGGGTGGCCGAAAGGGAGCTGACGCGGCCACTGAGCAGATCCTCGAGAAAGCTGTTCCGCACTCGCTGCTCGCCTTCCAGCATGGCGCGCTCTCGCAGATACTCCACGGCGCACGCGGCTGCGGCCTGGCCGACG
>DASRCF010000050.1:0-2911 GCA_035653255.1 Chloroflexota bacterium | reverse complement strand
TGAAACAGCCCGAAAGCGCACTATAGAAACTCGCGACAAGCTAACGCCCCAGGAGGAGCGGATCTCCGAGCTGACCGCGCAGGGCGCTACCAACAAGGAGATCGCCGCCCAGTTGTACATCAGTCCTGCGACCGTCGAATACCATCTTCGCAAGGTCTATCGGAAGTATGGCGTTACGTCACGGACCCAGCTCGCGAGACTCTTGCTTCAATCGCCCGGAACCTCAGCTGACGCCACGACCTGATTAAGCGTCCTTCCGAGGCACCGCACGGAGCAGCCGCGGTCCGGACGGCAGCACAGTCAGATTCGTAGCGGACCGCCTTAGCCTGGCGTCCGGTGGGAGGCGTCGGACCCATCCGGATCGATGCCAGCTCCGGCACTCCAGGCATCCGGGTTCCCCACCAAACCGGATGACTGGCTCGGGGCTGCCGTAGATGCCCTACCGACCATTACCACACTGCGCCAAGACGGGCCCACAGCCGGTCCGCCCACCCCGGCCGCTCGGCCGCCGACCATCGAGACTAATGATTTGCGGGATTCGAGCCGCCACCCGATTCCTTATGGTCGCCGAGGGCGTCTCAGGCGCTCATACGAACGATTGGGAGGGCGCGGATGTCCAGTTCAGAACAGCTCGAGGCCAACAAGAGGCTGGCCCGTGACTACATCGAGCAGGTATTCAACCAGCACCAGCCCGAGAAAGCTATCGACTTCGTCACGAGCGACGTCGTGTGGCACGGTGGCGGCCTAGGCGATGTCACCGGCGTCGGCGGTCTGACGGGCCTCCTAGCGTCGTTCATCGGCGCCCTTCCGGACCTGAATGCCGCCGAACAGGACATCGTGGCCGAGAACGATCTGGTGGTGGTGCGCCTCGTCGTGAGCGCGACCGTGAAAGGAACCCTATTGGGCGTGCCCGCCGACGGGAAGCCGGTCCGCTGGGACGCTGTGGACATCTACCGCGTAACGGACGGAAAGATCAGCGAGGAGTGGGCCGCCGACGACGTGGCGTCGATCATGACCCAGATCGGCGCCTTCTCCCCGCCCTGGGCGGCCTAACTGCCCCACCCGGCCCAGGGGCTGCGGCCGGCGGCCTCGCGTGCCGACGTGGGCCCCTCGAGGCGACACCCCTGCGAGGCCTTCGCGGCACCGATCCCGCCCCGTCCGCCCCTGACCATCGGCACGAAAGGAGCGTCCCAGATGACCTCACATGAGCCGAGCGCAACTCCAGCAGCTTCGGGGTCAGGGACGCTCCCCGCCACCTCGGCCGGAGCCGATCTGGTCCTGCGCAACGCCCGCATATTCACCGGGGAGTTGGCCCAGCCGCATGCCGAGGCCCTTGCCGCGTCAAACGGGCGGATCATGGCGATAGGCCAGGAAGCAGACGTCGCCAGACTGATCGGCCCCGGCACCCGGGTCGTAGACGCTCTCGGCCGGCGCGTGATCCCCGGGCTCAACGACTCACACATACATCTCATTCGGGGCGGGGTTAACTACCTGCTCGAACTGCGCTGGGACGGCGTGCCGTCGCTGAGCATGGCCTTGCAAATGCTGCGCGAGCAATCCGAGCGCACGCCACCAGGGCAATGGGTGCGCGTCGTCGGCGGCTGGAGCGGCATACAGTTCTCGGAGCGGCGCCTCCCCACCGTCTCGGAGCTCAACAGAGCCGCTCCGGATACGCCGGTGTTGGTGCTCCACCTCTACCAGTCGGCAATCCTCAACCGAGCCGCCGTCGCTGCTCTCGGATACACCAAGGAGACCCCAGACCCGCCCGGTGGGCAGATCGTGCGGGACCACGCCGGCAACCCCACCGGTGTGCTGCTCGCCATGCCCGCCCCCTTCATCCTGTACGGCGCCCTCGGACGCCTCCCGGTGCTCGACCCCGATCAGCAGCTCAGCTCGACCCGCCACTTCTTCCGTGAGCTCAACCGGTACGGCATCACCAGCGCCATCGATGCCGCCGGGGGATCACAGCAGTTCCCGGACAATTACGCAGCCGTCATGCAGCTCGCCGAGAGCGGTCAACTCAGTGTCCGGATCGCCTATCACCTGCTACCCCAGACCGCCGGCGAAGAGCTGCAGGAACTATCCCGCTGGGTCGAGACGATGCGGATCGGGGATGGCAACGAGTGGTTACGGCTCAACGGCGCCGGCGAGGCGCTGACACTGTCCTCAGTCGACTTCGAGAACTTCTGCGAGCCGCAGCCCGAGCTACCGGAAGCGGCCCTAGAGCAGGTCGAGCAGGCCGTCAGCATCCTCGTCAGCAACGACTGGGGTTTTCGCCTGCACGCCAGCTACGGCGAGACGATCGACCGCTTCCTCGGCATCTTCGATCGACTCGCCACCGACGGGCTCTTCCCCAATGGCAATCGGTGGTTCTTCGACCACGCCGAGACCGTCAGTCCTCGATCACTTGAACGCATCGCCGCCCTAGGCGGGGGCGTGTCCATACAGAACCGCACCATGTTCCAGTCCCAACCCTTCCTCGATCGCCATGGTCCTGGGATAGCCGGACACTCGCCCCCCATCCGGACCATGCTGGACGCCGGTCTCACGGTGGCCGCCGGGTCAGACGCGACGCGGGCGGCCAGCTACAACCCGTGGCTGTCACTGTCCTGGCTCGTCACGGGTCGGGACATCGCGGACCGAACGTTTCGTACTGAGCCCCACCTCGTCGACCGAGCCACAGCGCTGAGGATGTATACCCGAGCCGGCGCTGAACTCTCGGGCGAGGCCGACATGAAGGGCACCCTCTCGCCTGGGAAGTTCGCAGACTTTGCCATTCTCTCGGCCGACTACTTCGAGGTCGACGAAAGCGATATCTCGCGGATCGAGTCGGTCCTCACCGTCGTCGGGGGAGCTGTTGTCTGGTCATCGGCCGAGTTCGAAGGACTGGCGCCGCCGCTACCAGCTCCGT
>DASRCF010000049.1:0-10000 GCA_035653255.1 Chloroflexota bacterium | reverse complement strand
TCGAACGTTTGACCGCGGCCGGGGTTAGCGTGACAGTGGTATCCCTGGGCTCTCCCTATATCCTGGAACGGTTCGACGGTGTCGCCGAGAAGCTTTGCAGCTACAGTACCTGCGATGCCTCACTCCGTGCAACTCTGCGGCTGCTTTTTGGATCTCACGAACCGGCTGCGGGCCTGGCCGGCGTATCCTAGTCTCGTCATGTCACATTGAGCGGCCGGGGATAGTGGTGAAAGTTCCGGCAGGAATCGAACGCGGTGCTGAGACCGTCCCAACCCGGAGGTGAGTGTAGGATGCGCGTGCTGGCGGTTACCGCCCATCCCGACGACGTTGAGATTCTCTGCGCCGGAACCCTAGCCCGCTACGCTCAGGCCGGCAACGATGTCACCATCTGCAATGCCACCTCCGGTGATCGCGGCAGCTTTACCCTCTCCATGAAGGATATCGGCCGTGTTCGCGATGAGGAAGCGCGGCTTTCTGCGGGTGTCATCGGCGCCCGCTATATCTGCCTCGGCTTTCACGACTGCGGCTTGGTCGCTTCCGACCTGGAGGCACGAACCCGCTTCATCGATCTGTTTCGTGAGGTCCGGCCGGATGTCGTCCTGACGCATCACCCGGACGACTACCATGCGGACCATCAAGCGGTCAGCCGGCTAGTCCAGGATGCGAGCTTCATGGCGGGTGTGCCCCTGCTGGAAACCGCAGCTCCAAACTTCGATCACTCCGTCCCCGTTATCTACATGGATACGCTGGCCGGGTTGAACTTCACTCCCGAGGAGTTCGTGGACATCACCGCCGTCATCGGCCTCAAGAGGGAGATGCTCGCAAAGCATCAGAGCCAGGTGCGCTGGACTATGGAGCACGACGGCATCGACCTCGTCGAGTTCATGGAGACTATGGGCCGGTTTCGCGGCATACAGTGCGGTGCCCGTTTCGCCGAGGCGTTCGTGCCCAAGCGCGTCTGGTTGCGTACGGCGCGGGAACGCTTGCTGCCATGAATAGGGGAAACCCTGTCTTCACGCGGGCCTAGAATCTGGCCATGCTCCGGGCTGAGGTGGTTCCGGCCGGAGGCCATGGAACCTACGGTGGCGCACCGTTAACTCATCGGTGCCCGCGGTAATCTCCGGGCGGGTCCCCGTCGGAATCAAGCAGGGCCATTGCGGCGCGGAGCCGGCTTTCGCGGTCCTGGACGACTCTTCGTCCGGAGCCGTCCACAGTGAGAAGCAGCACGTCAACTTCGCTCCCGACACGCTGTTGTCATTCGTGGGTCAGAGGGTGCCCAAGACATCCGGAGCCATGGGATAATCGGCTGCATGAGCGCCGTGTCGTGGAGGCATCGCTTCGCCTAATCTCTTGCACGTTCCCCTCTCCATTGAGGAACAGTTGCGCGACGCCGGACTTGAGGCGCTTCAGCGGGCAGGGAGCCTCAATCGCCCCGCTATGGCAACTGCGTCGCAGCGTCTCGCTCCTCTTGATCCACTGCAGCTGTTCGCAGCGTCGACCGAAGAGCAGCGAGTGTTTTGGGAGTATCCGGCTGGCGGCTTCGCCATGGCAGCGTTTGGGTCCGTCTTCACAGTGAGCCTTGAGGGTGACCTATCGAAGGCACAGTCGGCGTGGCACGACCTGGTGGCGGGACAACGACGGCCCGGAGGTCCAGGGACTGGACCAATTCTTCTTGGCGGCCTTGCGTTCGATCCGAGCTCACAGACTCCCTGGCCCGAGTTCGGCCCCGGCAAGATGATTGTTCCCAAGGTTCTGGTGACCTGTTCCAACAGTGAGTGCTGGGCTACCTACTGCTGGTGGGTGGATCCCGATTCGCCGTCGCCTCTGCCGCCGGCGCCTCGCAGAGAGGAGCGCCTCGCCACTCCACCTTCCTCCAAGCCCCAGCGGAAGGGAAGCCTTGAACGACCGAACCAAGTGGATTGGCAGGCGGGAGTATCAGAGACACTGCGCGCGGTTCACAGCAATCAGTGCCGGAAGGTGGTGCTCTCTCGTAGCGTCGTCGAAACCTTTGACGCCGAGCCGGCTCTGCACCCCGCACTCGAAGTCCTCAGGCGAGAGTATCCCGAGTCGGTAACGTTCGCGTTTGCGGAAGGCAGATCGTGCTTCCTGGGCGCCTCGCCGGAGCCGCTGGCCCGCGTCCGGGCAGGTTGGATCGACACGGCCGCGATCGCGGGGTCGATGCGTCGAAGTCCGAACGAAGTCGAAGACGCCGACCTGGCAGAAAAGCTGACGCTGAGCGAGAAGAATAGGCGTGAGCAGCGAGTCGTCGCGGACGACATCGAGGCGGCATTGCAACCGCTCTGTATCAAGGTGGAGATCGATCCTCAACCACAGATCTTGACGTTGAGGAACATCCATCACCTCTCAACATCCATAGGCGGGCGGCTGCGACCGGACGCCACTCTTCTGGATGCCGTCGACGTGCTGCATCCCACTCCATCGGTGGCAGGTCAGCCTCGTGAGGAAGCCATCAAACTCATCCGAGCCCGAGAGTCGCATGAACGGGGCTGGTATGCAGGTCCAGTCGGATGGATCGACGCCAAGGGCGATGGAGACTTTATGGTAGCCCTCCGTTCAGCACTTCTGAGGGGCAGGGCACTGGAGATCTTCGCCGGCTGTGGGATTGTCGACGGCTCCGACCCATTGGAGGAGTGGAAGGAGACCGAGCTGAAACTCGCGCCGATCAGGTCCGCCTTCGGCTTGCTGGACTCGTGACCGTCGGACCGCCCAGTACGGTGAGCGCTTTGACCCGCTCAGTTGGAGAGAAGGTCTCGTGACATCGTTGCAGGCGGCCGGTATCGCCGGCGAAGGCGAGGTTCTCGGGCCCGGCACGGTTAACAACCGCTATGCCACATGGTTTGTAGATGAGCTCGTTCAGGCCGGCTTGTCACATGCCTGTCTCTGCCCAGGTTCTCGCTCAACTCCACTGGCCCTCGCACTTGCACAAAACATCGGGGTCGGCCTTTTCCAACATGTGGACGAACGGTCAGCCGCATTCTTCGGGTTGGGCATGGCGAAGTCGCTACGCCGGCCCGTGGCCCTGGTCAGCACTTCAGGAACGGCCGCCGCGAACTTCTTTCCGGCCCTTATCGAAGCCGAGCACAGCCATACGCCGCTCATCGTTCTGACGGCCGACCGGCCGCACCAGATGCGAGGCTCCGGTGCACTGCAGACTATCGACCAGATCAAGCTTTTCGGCGACCACGTCAAGTGGTTTGCGGAGGTCGCGCCGCCGGACATCGTGCTCGAAGACTACTGTCGCTCGGTCTCCCGCCGCGCGTGGCTGGCGGCGTGCGAATCGCCTTCGGGGCCGGTGCACCTCAATTTCCCTTTCGCCGAGCCGCTGCTGCCGGAGGATGGCGCTTCGTCGGGCTTGAAGAGTTCCGAGGGGTCGACCCTTAAGCGTCGCGTCTCAATTGGGAAGCGGCGTCTGGACAGCCTGCAAGTCCACACTCTGGCGTCAGAGCTGCGGGGCCGGCCCCACGGTCTTATCGTTTGCGGCCCACAGGACGATCCGGCACTGCCCGACGGCGTCACCGCCCTCTCGGCAGCCACGGGATACCCGGTCCTCGCTGAGGCCCTATCCCAGGTCCGCTGCGGTCCCGGGAGGCCCTCGCTGCAGGTCGACAGCTACGATCTCATCCTCAGAAGCCGGAAGGTTGTCGATCGGCTCCGGCCCGACGCAGTCATCCGTTTTGGCGCGACGCCGGTCTCCAAACCATTGCTCACCTACCTCGATTACCATACCGACGCCCTGCAAATCGTAGTCGATGAGGGAGCACAGTGGCGTGATCAGCCGGGCACAGCTCGCGTAGTCGTCGACGCCGATCCTGCAGCGCTGGCCCTCGGTCTCGCGAACGAGATGCAGGGTTCCGAGCAAAGCGCCGGCTGGGCCAAGCTCTGGAGCGAGCTCTCCAGTGGCGCTCGTGAGGCGGCATTTGAGGCGCTTCGCAAAGACCTCCAACTGTCGGAGCCCAAGAGCGTAGCCGTGCTCGCCACGGTACTGCGGGACGGCGACGTGCTGTTTGTCGGCAACAGTATGCCCGCTCGAGACGTGGACGCTTTCTTTCCAGCGAGTCCGGTGGCGATCCGCTTCCTGGGCAATCGAGGAGTCAACGGAATCGACGGGCTCGTCTCGAGCGCCATGGGGGCCGCAGCGACCAGTCGGGGGCGGACACTGCTGATCCTCGGTGATCTGTCCTTCTATCACGATCTCAACGGGCTGCTGGCGGCCAAGCTCCATGCGCTCGACCTGACGGTGATCCTCCTCAACAATGACGGCGGCGGCATCTTCAGTTTCCTTCCGGTAGGCGAGCTGGACCGCTTCGAACGCATCTTCGCCACGCCGACCGGTCTCAATTTCTCCGCTGCCGTCGAGATGTACGGTGGGCACTACCACCGTCCAGACAACGATCTGGCATTGGAGAACATGCTGACAGAGGCCCTGGCATCGCCGGGGCTGGACGTGATCGAGGTGGTGACCCACCGGGAGGCCAATGTGGCGCTCCACCGGCGATTATGGCAGGCGGCCCTAGACCGGATCGAGGCTGATTCCAGCATCGCTTGAGTGTGCCGAGTCGAACCGCAGGTGGCAAGCGCACCCGTCTGCCTCACGGTCTGGCGGCCGGCGGCGCTCAGGGATGAAGGCGAGCCATGCCTGAGGGTCAGGAACCCGTCGTTAATCCAGAGCCGGCTCCGTCGGCGAGCGGCGACGCGTCCTTTTTGGCCTTACAGGAGCGTGGGCGAGGGCCGGCCTTGATTCTGCTTCACGGGTTTCTCGGCAGCTCCACCACGTGGGACGACCTTACTGAACGCCTAGCGCACTCCTACCGCTGCCTGGCCCTGGACCTACCCGGTCATGGAGGGTCGCCGCTTCCCTCTGACGCCGGCTCATACTCCATGACGGATCTCGCCTCGGCAGTAGCCACGAGACTGGAACAGCTCGACATTGGACGGGCGGCGATGCTGGGTTACTCGATGGGAGGTCGCCTCGCACTGCACGTCGCCCTTAAAAGACCGGGCCTGGTGCGCGTGCTGATCACAGAGAGTACGTCACCAGGAATCGAAGCCTGGGACGAACGCCTCAGCCGCCTTCGACAAGACGAGATGCTGGCGACGAAGATTCTGCACGAAGGTATGGAACCGTTCGTTGATTACTGGGAGCGATTGCCTCTCTTCCATAGTCAGACGCGCATGGAACCCGTGGGAAGAGCGGCTATCAGGAATGTTCGCCTTTCGACTTCCGCAGAGGGAGCTGCATGGAGTATCAGCCGGCTGAGTCCAGGCCGCCACGAGCCACTCTTCACGCAGCTCAAAGACCTCAGGATGCCATGGTTGATCATTGCAGGGGAGCTTGATCATCGATACCGATCGATGGCCCAAAAGATGGAGAGGGCATCGTCCAATGCCAGGGCAGTGATCATTCCCGGAGCAGGACACGCCGTACATCTTGAGCGGCCGGAGGCGTTTGCCCTCGAGGTCGCACGATTTCTCGAGCAACATCCCATATAGAAGAGGTGCAGCATGACGACGATGGCGGGTAGCCGCGTGAGCTGGGTTTCAACCCGGCACTATGAAGACATATTGTATGAAACCGCTGAAGGCATGGCCAAGATCACGATCAACCGGCCTGAGGTGCGCAATGCCTTTCGGCCGCGCACGCTATTCGAACTGATCGAAGCCTTTCGTCTCGCGGGCGAGGATCCGGACATCGGCGTAGTCATCCTCACGGGACGAGGGCCGGAAGCATTCTGTTCGGGCGGAGACCAGCGAGTCCGTGGAGAGGGCGGATACGTCGACGATCAGGGGGTGGCTCGCCTGAACGCGCTCGAATTGCAAAAGACCATCAAATATCTAACTAAGCCGGTGATTGCGATGGTGGCCGGCTATGCCATAGGTGGGGGCCACGTTCTCGCGTTACTGTGCGACCTCACCATCGCCGCCGATAATGCGCGCTTTGGACAGACGGGGCCGAAGGTGGGAAGCTTCGATGCCGGCTGGGGGGCGACGTACATGGCACGAGTTGTGGGCCACAAGAAAGCGCGCGAGATCTGGTATCTCTGCCGGCAGTACACGGCCGAGGAGGCACTGGCCATGGGCCTTGTGAACACAGTGGTGCCCCTGGAACGTCTCGAGGCGGAGACGGTGCAGTGGGCCGGCGAGATTTTGGAAAAGAGCCCCATCGCTATCCGCTTCCTCAAGTCGGCGTTCAATGCCGACACAGATGGCTTGGCAGGGATACAGGAGCTGGCCGGAAACGCAACCATGCTGTACTACATGACCGACGAAGCCAAGGAGGGCAAACAGGCATTCCTCGAGAAGCGAAGGCCGGACTTCAGAAAGTTCAAGCGCCTGCCCTGAGATGACGACCCCCCTCGAACCATCCGAGAGCCACTGGCGGGACTGGATCGCAGCGATCCGGGTGCCGACGTTGCCGGCGGCGGTGGTGCCGGTGCTCGTCGGAACTGCCCTTGCCGTCGCCGGCAGGCACTTCCGCCCTGGTGTGTTTGTCGCCACGGTCGCGGCTTCGCTGCTGATCCAGATCGGGACCAACCTTGCCAACGACTACTTCGACTTTCAGAGCGGTGCTGACGACCATACACGGGTGGGTCCCCGCCGTATCACGGCAGGTCGGGGGGAAACGGTCCTCCGGGCCGCCCTGGCCACCTTCGGAGCTGCGGCAGCCCTCGGAGTGTACCTGAGCATTGTCGGCGGCTGGCCGATTCTGTTGATAGGGCTGGCCTCGATTCTCGCCGGCATCGCCTACACGGGCGGCCCCTACCCACTGGGCTATCACGGTCTGGGAGACCTGTTCACCTTCGTCTTCTTCGGCGTTCTTGCCGTGTGCGGCACCTACTACCTACAGACCGGATCGCTGTCGTCCGTCGCGGTACTTGCCTCCGTGCCGGTCGGGTGCTTGGTCACCGCAATTCTGGTCGTCAACAACATTCGCGACGCAGACACGGACCGAGTGGCACACAAGATGACCCTCGCGGCAGCACTTGGGCGACCATTCGCAAGAGCGGAATACGATGTCCTCGTCCTGGGCAGCTATGTCTTTCCGATCAGCATGCTGGCGCTGGGGGCAGCTACGCCCTGGCTGTTCTGGCTGCCGTTCCTCAGTCTGCCGCTGGCCCTGCTTCTAATCCGGACCGTCGCCACTACCGACCAAGGTCCGCCACTCAACCGGGCACTGCGGGGCACCGGCCGGCTTCATCTGATGTTCGGCTCTCTCTTCGCGCTCAGTCTGCTCAAATGACTGTCTCACAGATGCCCAATTGGCTTCTGCGGCGAGCCGCTACGAGTCCTGACTCACCGGCGCTCGTTCACGACGCCGGTGCGCTGACCTTCGCTCAGTTGTCCACTGAGGTCGACCGGCTTGCGCTTGGACTCCTTACAGCGGGTTGTCACGGAGGCATGAGGATCGGTATTCTCACTTCCGATACCAGGAACTTTACCATTACGCTGCATGCCCTTACGCGGATTGGGGCAGTGGCCGTTCCCTTAGCCCCTACGCTCACTCCGGCCGAGATGTCTGCTCGTATTGCGGTCGCATCGGTCTCTGGCGTCGTAGTTGATGACGAGCTCTCCTCTCTCGCAGGCCACTGCCTGTTGCAACCCACTACGATGACTCGACTAGGCATGAGCCTTGTCCTCACGCTCCTGCCGCAGGATTGGCCATCTGCAGCCACTTCGGACGGGTTGTTCGACCACATCCAGCTTGATGGGCTTCACAGCATCGTCTTCACGTCGGGAACCACGGCCGCAGGAAAGGGCGTCGAGCTAACGCACGGAAATCATTATTGGAACGCCACAGGCTCGCTGCTGAATCTGGGCGGCCGGGAAAGCGACAGGTGGCTTCTCTGCCTTCCTCCACATCACGTCGGTGGAATGTCCATACTTCTTCGAAGCCTGGTCTACGGGGTGTCCGTGGTCGCGCAGGACCGCTTCGATCCGGAGCGCGTTAACCACGAGATCGACAAGGGAGAGATTACCATGGTGTCAGTCGTGAGCACCATGCTGAAGCGGATGCTGGATTTGCGGGGCAGCCGTCGCTATTCCGATGCTCTCCGCTGCGTCCTGTTGGGCGGAGGGCCAATCCCACGGCCTCTGGTCGACGTGAGTCTCGATCTCGGTGTTCCCATCGCGCCGACGTACGGGCTTACCGAGGCAGCCTCACAGGTGTCGACACTCCGCCCGTCGATTGTTCGAGACCACCGGGACTCCGCAGGACAGCCACTCTTTCAGGTGGATCTCGTCATCGAGAGCGACACCCGGACGGCCAAGCCCGGGCAGCCCGGAGAAATTCTAGTTCGGGGCCCCTCGATCAGCTCTAGCTACTGCGACGGCAGAACGGATGCCTGGCGCGGTGGCTGGTTTCATACCGGCGATGTCGGCGTCATGGATGAGGAGGGCTACTTACAGGTGCTCGACCGCCGTGGCGACCTCATCGTCAGCGGCGGCGAGAATGTCTATCCCTCGGAGGTCGAGTCCGTGCTATCGAACCATGGGCTCGTACGAGAGGCGGCCGTCTTCGGCGCGGCGGACGGTGAGTGGGGCCACATGGTAGTGGCCGCCCTCGTACCCACCGATGGAGCCAAGCTGGCGGCCGAGGAGGTTCGCAGATTCGCGAGACAGACACTGGCGGCCTACAAAGTTCCCAAGCGGATGGTCATTGTGGAGGAGCTGCCCAAGACCGGGTCGGGCAAGATCCTGCGCGCAGAGCTGCGACGAAGATGGGAAGCACATGGACTGGAGGAGCTGGCATGAATAGGCGACGTCCCCGTAGGTTTCAGTCATCGCCCTCCAGAAGCGGGCGTCGGCTCGTTCTTCCCGGAGGGCTGATACTCGTCGTCCTGGTGGTTATCGTCGCCCTGGCTCTGCAGGGAGGAGGTGGTGGTGGTGGTGGTGGCGCCAAGAAGCGGGGGATCTCACGGATTGATGCCGTCATCCGAGTTAATCTTCTCGGCTATCTCGGCAATGGACCAAAGCAGGCAATACTCCTAAGCAACCGAAGCCTCGGAAAGGCCGAATTCTCGGTAGTCGGAGGACACGGAGTCTTTCTTCGAGGTTCGATCGGACGAAAGCGGCCAAGTGGCTGGAACAGCCGCTTCCCATTTGCCTACGCGCTGGACTTCAGTAGATTCAAGCGAACTGGACGATACGTTCTCGAACTGAACTCCACTCCTCACTCGCGCTCTCCCAGCTTTCGAGTAGGAGCGGCCTCGTCCCTCTATGGGCCGGCGCTCGCGCGAGCCCTCTTCTTCTTCCGGGCGCAGCATGATGGAAACCAGGTCGATGCCGCGGTCCTCGGCCGCCGCCCTGCTCATCTCCTCGATCGTCAAGCCGCCGTCTACCACCCACCGGAGTACTCGGCAGCCGGCGTGCTTCAAGGCGGCCTGCGGCCCACAACCGGCCACCACAACGTCCTCGGGGGTTGGTTTGACGCCGGCGACTATCTCAAGTTTGTCGAAACAGCCAGCTACGCCGAGGCACTAATCCTCATTGCCGACCGGGACTTCCCGGCGCTCATGCGTAGCCGCGCCCACAACTTCATGGCCGAAGGCAGGTACGAGATCAGCTGGCTCCTCAAAATGTGGGACGACCACACCCGGACGCTCTACTATCAGGTTGGCATTGGCGACGGCAATGCTCGCCTGCGGGGCGACCACGATCTCTGGCGGCTGCCACAGGCGGACGACGCGCTCCATGCACCCCGGGGAAACCCTCGATATTATGTCAAGCATCGACCTGTATTCAGAGCCGGTCCTGCGGGGGCTCGCATCAGTCCCAACCTGGCCGGTCGTCTGGCCGCGGACTTCGGGTTGTGCTACCAGATCTTTCATCGCTCAGCGCCTGTGCTCGCGACGCGATGTCTCATGGCCGGCGAACATGTCTTCGACCTAGCCCGAACCCGAGATGTCAGGCGGTTGCTCACCACAAGCCCGCACAGCTACTACCCTGAAACGAGCTGGCAGGACGACCTCGAGCTGGGAGCCGC
>DASRCF010000048.1:0-4448 GCA_035653255.1 Chloroflexota bacterium | reverse complement strand
ACGAGACCTACAGCGCCTTCGTGCAGGGCTTCATGCCGACGCTGGCGCGGCCAGAGGTCGACGTGCTCGAAGGGCTGACGACCGCGATCATCGTCGACCAGCAGCGGATGGGCGGCGACCCCCGCTCGACGGTCGGCACCGCCACCGACGCCAACGCCATGCTGCGGATCCTCTTCAGCCGCCTCGGGCAGCCGCACATCGGATCGCCGAAGGCGTACTCCTTCAACGTCCCCTCGGTCAGCGGGGCCGGTGCCGTCACCTTCGAGCGCGGCGGGAGGACCGTGAAGGAGCGGCGCAGCTTCAGCATCACCGGCGGCATGTGCCCGCGCTGCGAGGGCTTGGGAACCGTCTCCGACATCGACCTCACCCAGCTCTACGACGCCTCGAAATCGCTCGCCGAGGGCGCGCTGACCATCCCCGGTTACCAGGCGGGCGGCTGGAACCACCGGCTCTACAGCGAGTCGGGCTTCTTCGACCCGGCCAAGCCGATCCGCGACTTCACCCCGACCGAGCTGCACGACTTCCTCCACCGCGAGCCGACCAGGATGAAGATCGCGGGGATCAACATGACCTACGAGGGGCTGATCCCGCGGATCCAGAAGTCGATGCTGTCCAAGGATAAGGAGGGGATGCAGCCGCACGTCCGTGCATTCGTGGATCGCGCGGTCACCTTCACGGTCTGCCCGGAATGCGCCGGCACGCGGCTCAGCGGGGAGGCTCGCTCTTCCAAGATCAGGGGTGTCAGCATCGCCGATGCCTGCGCCATGCAGATCAGCGACCTGGCTCAGTGGGTGCATTGCCTCGACGAACCGTCCGTGGCGCCGCTGCTGGCGAAACTCGAGCAAACGCTCGACTCGTTCGGGGAGATCGGGTTGGGCTACCTCTCGCTCGACCGCCCGTCTGGCAGCCTCTCGGGTGGCGAGGCGCAGCGTGTCAAGATGGTCGGCCATCTCGGCTCGGCGCTCACCGACATTACGTACGTCTTCGACGAGCCTACCACTGGACTGCACCCGCATGACATCCAGCGCATGAATGAGCTGCTGCTGCGTCTCCGCGACAAGGGCAACACGGTGCTGGTGGTGGAGCACGATCCGGAGTCAATCGCGATTGCCGACCACGTGGTCGATCTGGGTCCGGGCGGAGGCGCCCGCGGCGGTTGGGTCTGCTTCGAGGGCAGCGTCGACGGGCTCCGCGCCGGGGATACAATCACCGGCCGCCACCTCGGGGACCGCGCCTCGCTCAAACCGGAGCCGCGCCAGCCGGCGGGGCGGCTGTCAATCCGGAACGCCGGCCTCCATAACCTGCGCAACATCAGCGTGGACGTGCCGCTGGGCCTGCTTTGCGTCGTCACAGGTGTGGCCGGCTCGGGCAAGAGCTCCCTGATTCATGGCTCGATGCCCAAAGGGACAGACATCGTCTCGATCGATCAGACCCCCATCCGTGGCTCCCGGCGAAGCAACCCCGCCACGTACACCGGGCTGCTGGACCCCATTCGAAAGGCGTTCGCCAAGGCCAACGGTGTGGACGCGGCCCTATTCAGCGCCAACTCAGAGGGCGCCTGCCCGACCTGCAACGGCGCCGGCGTCATCTACACGGACCTGGCAATCATGGCAGGCGTGGCGACGCTGTGCGAGGAGTGCGGGGGTAAGCGCTTCCAGGGCAGCGTGCTCGAGTACAAGCTGGCGGGTCGCGACATCAGCGAGGTGTTGGCCATGTCGGTTGCCGAGGCGTTGGCGTTCTTTGACAGTAGCGAGGCGAGGACCACCGCGGCGGTGAAGATCCTGGGCCGGATGGCCGACGCCGGACTCGGCTACCTCAGTATCGGTCAGCAGCTCACCACGCTCTCGGGTGGCGAGCGCCAGCGGCTGAAGCTGGCCATCCAGGTGGGGACCGAGGGTGGCATCTACGTGCTCGACGAGCCCACCACCGGCCTCCATCTCGCGGACGTCGAGCAGCTGTTGGGGCTGCTGGACAGGCTTGTCGACTCGGGCAAGTCGGTCATCGTCATCGAGCACAACCTGGCAGTGATGGCGCATGCGGACTGGATCATCGATCTCGGTCCGGGGGCAGGCCACGAGGGCGGCCGGATCGTCTTCGAGGGCAGACCTGCCGATCTTGTCGCCACGCGCTCGACCCTCACCGGAGAGCACCTGGCGCAGTACGTCCGAGCGTGATCCGCGGCGGCCGTCCTCGCTCTCGCAGGCGGCCCCCCACCACATAATGGTGATGGTCGATATCCTCTCTTAAGGCGATGTCTGTGGCTCTGTTCCGAGACGAGGATCTCAGCGAAGCACGCTTCGAGCGCGTCAGCCTCCGAGGTGCGACCTTCATCTCCGTCTTCCTCAACGACGCCGACATGCGTTCAGTCGACATCTCCGGGGTTCAGATTCGAGGCGCCGACTTCAACGGGTCCCGCATGCGTGGGGTCGAGATGGTCGACGTCGAGATCAACGGCGAGCTGCAAAACGTAGTCGTGAACGGCGTCGACATCGCACCGCTGGTCGATGCCGAGCTGAACCGTCGCATGCCCGACCGGGCCCGGATGCGTCCCGACGACAGCAATGGGTTTCGTGAGGCTTGGGCAATCCTGGAGTGCCTCTGGGAGAGTACCGTCTCGCGTGCGCGTAGCTTCCCTGAAGCTGCGCTCCACCAGAGCGTCGACGACGAATGGTCGTTCATCCAGACTCTTCGTCACCTCAACTTTGCCACCGCTGCATGGGTGGGACGGATGATCCTCGGGAACCCCTCACCCTGGCACCCACTGGACCTGCCCTGGGACGGGGCTCCCGGTTGGGAGGGAATCCCGTGGGACCGGGAGGCCCGGCCATCCCTCGACGCGGTGCTCGCCGTGCGCCGGGAACGCCAGGCAATGGTCCGAACGGTTATGGATTCACTTACGGACCGGCAACTCTCCTCGACCGTAACTCGGACCGAGCCCGGCTGGCCCCGTCTGGAGAATTTCTCGTTCAAGGAATGCCTGCGCACCGTCCTCAATGAGGAATGGGAGCACCGGCTCTATGCCGAACGTGACCTCACTGCCCTCGAGACGGAAAGGTGAACCGGCGCCGGGAGTCGTAGCGCGCGCACTGGCCCCCCTTCTTGCAGGTGAGGGCGAGGCGACGAATACCGACGCGGCGCTCGAGACGCCGCGCCGGCATTCTGTAACTGGTCAGCGTTAGGGATAGCTGACCACGTTGCTCGGCCCGGGATTGGCCTGAGAGACCTCGGCCCCGGTATCGTTGACCACGTGATAGATGCCGCCCGACCCGTTGAGAAAGCGCGTCAGCACATCGTGCAGCTGGACGCCGGGATTGACGGGAATCTGGAAGGCTCTGCTGGCGAAGATGGGCACGCCTTGATTGAAGTAACAGTAGCTGGCCATCCCGTACCCCTGGAAGCTGGCGACCCGCGAAGTCACCAGGAAGGCGGGATATCCGTCGGTCTGGCTGCTGGCCATCCACGACGCTTGATCGGGGGGATCATACGGCATCTCGTTCTGGAAGAAGATGTCGGTGCCGCCCTGTCCATTCCAGATCACCTGGTACTTCTGATAGTGCTCGACGAAGAGACCGTAGGCTGTCACGTCGGCGCCATTGACGACCAGACCGGTGTCCGCGGTATTGCTGTTCCATCCGACTCCTGCGCCATGGTCGGCACGCCAGGCCCAGACGTCGTCCAGTATGACGTGGTCGGCGTTGACCACGAGGCTGGTCGTGGCCCGGCCGGGTTCAGCTCCACCGATACGGAAGAACACGTCCTGCAGGGTCGAGGGGTCGTTTGCCGCGGAGCCACCGCCGCCGCCGTGATGAGACCGCGTGGTGCGATCGTGATGCCCGTGGCCATGGCCGCGCCCGTGTCCCGCTGCCACCTCGAGCAGCGCCGACGAATTCTTGGCGCCGGCATCGAAGATCATCCCCGAAAGCTCCACGCCCCGGTCGGCGTTGACCTTCATCGAAACGATTCCGTTCTCGGCTACGAGGGTGGGGAAGCCGAGACCCAACACCACCGTATCGGGATGAGTGACTCGAATCGTCCTGTCCAGGCTATAGACGCCTGGGGTGAGAATCAGGTCCATCCCGTGGGCCAGTGCCTTGTTGATACTCTTCACGGATTCGCCTGGCTGAGCGATGAAGAAGTGCTTGATCGAGATGACCCGGCCCGGAGTGGCGCCGTTGCTCCAGCTCGTGCCGACTGAATTGTGCTGGACGGCCGGCACCATGACCTCAAACTTGCCCGACGAGTCGGTGAAGAGGAACGGCTCCTCTCGCGTGACCGGGCTGGTTGGCAGAGTGGTGTACGGCGGATTGGGAAACGACTGCGCCGGTGCACCGACATCGCCCGAGAACACCTGGTCCCAGACGCCGTTGGTCCAGCCGTCGAGGTTGCTGTTCCTCACCAGAAATTGCTGTTGCGAGCCGTTGATCACGGTGCCGCCGGAGAATGCCGAG
>DASRCF010000047.1:0-5824 GCA_035653255.1 Chloroflexota bacterium | reverse complement strand
AACTTGGTGGCGATTCCGCCCAGCGTCTCGATGCCCAGTGAGAGGGGCGTGACGTCCAGCAGCACGACATCCTTGACCTCGCCTGCGAGAACACCCGCCTGTATGGCGGCGCCGACGGCGACTACCTCATCCGGGTTGACGCCCTGATGCGGGTCCTTGCCCGTAAGCTTCTTGACCAGCTCCTGGATGACCGGCATGCGCGTTGAGCCGCCGACAAGAACCACCTCGTTGATGTCGCTCTCGTTGAGCTTGGCATCGGCGAGCGCCTGCCGGAAGGGCTGGATGGTGCGATCGGTGAGGTCCTTGGTCAGCTCTTCGAACTTGGCCCGAGTGATGGTGGTGATTAGATGCTTCGGTCCCGTCGCGTCCGCGGTGATGAAGGGCAGGTTGATCTCTGTCTGCACCACCTGCGAGAGTTCCTTCTTGGCTCCTTCCGCGGCGTCGAGCAGGCGCTGCAGGGCCTGGCGGTCCTTGCGCAGGTCGATGCCGTTTTCCTTTTGGAACTCCTCGGCAACGTAGTCGACGACGCGGCGGTCATAGTCATCGCCACCGAGCTGTGTGTCGCCGGCGGTCGCCTTGACCTCGAATACCCCGTCGCCGACCTCCAGGACCGATACGTCGAATGTTCCGCCGCCAAGGTCCCAGACCAGAATCGTCTCCATCGACTTCTTGTCGAGACCGTACGCCAGTGCGGCGGCGGTGGGCTCGTTGATGATCCGCAGCACGTCAAGGCCGGCGATCTTGCCGGCATCCTGAGTGGCTTTGCGTTGAGAGTCGTTGAAATAGGCCGGGACAGTGATCACGGCCTGATTCACCGTCTCGCCCAGATACTTCTCGGCGTCACCCTTGAGCTTGCCGAGGATCATGGCTGAGATTTCCTGTGGGGTGTAGTTCTTTCCGTCGATCGAAATCTTGTGATCGGTTCCCATCTGTCGCTTGATAGAAGCGATGGTCCGATCCGGATTCACAACCGCCTGACGCTTCGCCAGCTGACCGACGAGTCGCTGCCCGTCCTTGCTGAAACCGACAACCGACGGCGTCAACCGGCTTCCCTCTGCATTGGTGATAACCGTGGGCTCACCAGCTTCCATGACGGCGACCACTGAGTTGGTGGTGCCCAAATCGATACCGACAACCTTCGGCATTACTGTTCTCCTGTCCCTGAAATCTTGCCGGGTGACGTAGCAGCGTCACGCCGATTTCTGCAGTCACCCTTAGTATAAACATTGAGTGCCTACATGTCAAGGTACACTTGAGCCTCGAGGTATCAGCATCAGCCGGGCCGGCGGCAACAGGTGAAGGAGTAAGGAATCGGCCCCCGGAATCTCAGAGAGGTCACTGGAGACCGTCGCGAAGGTCCGCGAGAGGGCCACGCGGGCTGAGCCGCGCTCCCCTGAGCGGGCCCTGTTAGCCTCAGGGCGGACGTTCTAAGCAGGCTGGCTGATACGGCTAAACCTTCAAGAAAGGGGATGGACACGATGAATGAACGCGCCTGGGACGAGGACGGGTACATGGAGGCGATACGGCGCAACTCAAGCAGGCTGGCGGAGGCGGCCCGACGCGACCTAAAGGCGCCGGTACCGACCTGTCCCGGCTGGTTCGTCGCCGGACTCGTGGCCCACATCGGCGAGGTGCAGCGCTTTTGGGCCCTACAGATCCGCAGTCGGGCGCGGGCAGTACAGAACCTAAGTCGAGAGGAGTTCGATTGCTGTCCCGGGCTGTATGACTGGTTCGGAACGATCGACCGAGGAGAGACCGATCTCGAAGCCATACCGGCAGGCCTGGTCGAGTGGTTCCAGGATGCCACGACGGAGCTGCTCAAGGCGTTCGCCGGCATTGGGCCGGAGGAACACGTCTGGCATTGGTCGGGCGATAACCGCCCTCTAACCCACATGCGCAATCAGGCGGTCGAGGCCACCATCCATCGATGGGATGCAGAGAACGCGGTGCATGAGATCACGCCGATCGACCAAGCTTTCGCCGTCGATGCAATCGATCAGCATTTCGAGGTCCAGGTGCCCTTCGCTCGTGGACTGGGAGCCGCCGCAGCGGGCCAGGGTGAGCGCTTCCTCTTTGAACAGACGGACGGCCCCAGGGTCTGGCTCGTTCGGTTCGATGAAGACAACATGACGGTCTACGAGGAGCCGGATGACGCCGATGTCGTCGTCAAAGGTCGGGCCGAGGATCTGTTGCTGTTCCTCTGGAATCGAATCGGACCCGATCAGCTCGAGGTTGCGGGTGACCCACCGCTCGCTCTCCGCTACCGGGGATTCTGGCAGTATCCGGAGTCATACTCGTAGTTCGCACCGGACATGATGGCCCGAAACGTGCGCTTTCATTGGGCCAGGCGGAAACGGCGATCGGCTCAAGGAAGGTGGTGTGGAATCGCGATCACGGGGCCGGAACAACTCGGGCTCCGTGCAATGGCGCTCAACGCTTGAGGAGCCACATGTGAGCCGCGAGAAGCCGGTGGACGAAGCGCGCAATCGCTTCACCCCGCTGGCCGTGGTCAAGTCCCTCGGTCCGGGGCTGATATCGGGTGCCTCGGACAACGATCCTACCACCGTCGCTACCATGGCGGTCTTAGGGTCGACCACTGTATACGGGCTCTCCTGGCTGACCATCCTGGTCTTTCCGATACTTGCCACGGTGCAGTTCATCGCCGCCCAGGTGGGTCTGGTTTCCAAGCGTGGCCTTCAGCAGGCCGTTCGCGAGCTATATGGTGTTCGGTGGGGCCTGGTGCTGTTGGTCTCGATTCTCGCCGTCAATCTGTTCACCGTCGGCGCCGACCTCGAGGGTGGAGCAGCGGCTCTGGGGCTGCTGTTCGGCGTGGCCTGGCAGTGGTTCATGATTCCGCTGGCCGCCGTGCTCCTAGTTGTCTTGGTGATCGGTTCCTACGACGAAGTGGAGTCGGTTCTCAAGTACGTGCTCCTCGTGTTCGCGGCCTACATCATCTCTGCCTTCCTCGCCCACCCGAAATGGGGCGACGTCTTGCACAACACCGTTCTGCCGCCGCTCTCCCTCAACTCAACCTATGTCCAGGGTGCCCTGGCCCTCCTGGGCACGACCCTAACCAGCTATGCATATGTTTGGGAAACAATTCAGGAGGCTCGGGAACGGGAAAAGGTGACGCACCTGGGCCTGGCGCGGGCAGACGCCGGTTTCGGCATGTTCTTCGCCGTGGGCACCTTCTGGTTCATCCTCGTCAGCACGGGCACTACCCTGGGGCTGCATCATAAACATGTGGCGACGGCCCAGCAGGCGGCACAGGCTCTGCGTCCGGCGGCCGGACCTATAGCCTCTGATATCTTTGCCATCGGTTTGCTTGCTTCCGCCGTCATCGCGGTACCCGTGCTGGTCGCGTCGTCGGCGCACATCATCGGAACCGAATTCAGGTGGTCGGTAGGCCTTTCCAAGCCTGTCCGCCAGGCAAAAGCCTTCTACGCGGCCCTGGTCGCCGTCATGACCGTCGGCGTCCTCATCTCATTCCTCGGCATCTCACCAATCCAGATCCTGTTCATAGCCGGTATCATCGGTGGCCTGGGGACGCCGATAAGCCTCGCCTTTCTGCTGCTCGTGGGCCGGGCAAGGAGGGTGATGGATGGCCACGCGATCGGCCGGGTCCTGATGGTCATCGGCTGGATCGTCACGACCATGATCTCCGCCATCAGTCTGTTCTTCCTGTGGCAGCAGTTCGGCTCAAAGCTGTGAAGTGGATTGGCATGGTGCAGGCCGATGCCGGGTGAAGCTGACCGGGGTGGTACTGAGTGCCGTTCGCCTGTGGTTCATCCAAGTAGAAAGGCACTCTGCGGCTCAGACTCTCAGTCGCCTTCGGACGTCTGAGCCCTGATCAACGGTAGGTACAGGGTCTCCAGATATTCCTTCATCATGCGCCTGGTGCTGTAGTCCCGCAGGGTGATGAGCATCGAGCGCTTCATCATGGCGACCCATTCATGAGGGACGCCATCTGGGCCTCGTTCGTAGAAGGTGGGGATTATCGACTGCTCCAGGTAGGCGTACAAATCGGCCGCGTCCGTGCCGTCGTCGCGGCCCTCGATTCCCCAGCCCACCCGATACCAGTCGACTTCCGCGGCCCAGCCGTCACGAACCGTCAGTTGGAGAGCCCCGTTGTCTGAAGCCTTCATCCCACTCGTCCCGCTGGCCTCCAGTGGCTTCCGCGGCGTGTTTAGCCACAAATCGGCACCGGCGGTGAGACTTCCGGCGGTGTCGATATCGTAGTCCGGGATGAAGGCGACGCGCGGAGCAATTACCTCCCGCGACTCTAGAGCTTGTAAGAGGTGGTGCAGGACGGCCTTGCCGCCCTCATCCTTGGGGTGAGACTTGCCGGCCAGTATGAGCTGCAGAGGCCGGTTGGAGTCGGAAAAGAGTCCTGCGAGCCGGTCGAGATCGCTCGCGATCAACCCCGCTCGCTTGTACTCCGCAAACCGCCGTGCCCAGACCATCGTTAGGGCAGTTGGGTCGAGCCGTCGTCCGGATGCGGCCTCAACGCCCTTGACGAGCCGGCGTCGCTGCTTCTCATGCGCCGCCCACAGCTCCTGATCGGGAATCGACATAATCCTCTCCCACTCTGGGGAGTCGGACCGCCAGCCGGGCACGCAGCGGTCCAAGAGTTCCCTCATCTCGGAGCCGAGCCACGTCGGCACATGGACGCCATTGGTGACTGCCTCAACCTCGAACCCGGCCCAGTTCCGATGGATGGCCTCTGCGTGAATGCGGCTGACGGCATTGGCTCGCCCGGAGAGCCCGAATGCGAGCATTGCCATGGCGAATCCGGCGACACCCGGCTGCGTCCCCAGCTCGAGAAGCCGGTCCAGCCCGATCGAGGTACTCTCGACATACGGTCCGAGGTATTCACGGACGAGACTCAGAGGAAACACATCATTCCCGGCGGCAATCACCGTGTGGTTGGTGTAGACGCACCGGTTACGAACGGCTCGCAGGGCAGCGGCGGCATCCATCCCCTGGCGCAGGCAGCGCGCCAAGAGGGCGACACCCAAGAATGCGGCGTGCCCTTCGTTCATGCTGTACACTCCTGGATCGACTCCGAGAGTTTCGAGCAGCTGAACTCCCCCAATCCCGAGAATCACCTCCTGGCGGATTCGCATGTCCTGGTCGCCCCCGTAAAGATTCGCCGTGATGAGGCGATCCTCAGGCTGGTTCTCCTCGGTGTCGGCGTCAAGGAGATAGAGGATGGTGCGCCCGACTGCCAGCTTCCACGCCCGTACATCGACGGTTCGCTTTCCCATCGGAACGCGCAGCAGCATCGTCTCGCCATCTGCATCCTTCACCGACGACAGCGGCAGACGGTCGGGGACGACATCGCGATAAGTCTCGCGCTGGAAGCCGGCGTCGTCCAGCTCCTGGTGGAAAAAGCCGGCCCGATAGAGCAGCCCGACGCCGACCAGCGGCAGGCCCATGTCGCTGGCCTCCTTCAGGACGTCGCCGGCGAGGACGCCGAGGCCGCCGGAAAAAATCTGGAGCCAGTCGGTCAGGCCGAATTCCGCACAAAAGTAGGCCACGGGATGGGTACGCAGCCTGGCGAGGGCCTCGTCGTCCCGGCAAGCTCGGTCGTACCAAGTTGCCTGAGAAAGGTAGGCTTTGAGGCCTAGAGCCGCCGAATCGAGCTGGGGCTCGGCAGCCTCGGGGAATAGCTCCTCAAGACGTGAGTCCGAAGTCTCATGCAGTATCTCCCAAGGGCTCACCTCGGCCCCGGGAGAGAGCGCCTGGAGCATTGCCAGGATTTCCTGACCGCCGTTCCAGGTAGCGGCCAGGTTCGAGCAGAGCTGCTCGAGGCGCGAGCGCA
>DASRCF010000046.1:0-7000 GCA_035653255.1 Chloroflexota bacterium | reverse complement strand
CGCGCCATCGCTGCCTACGACGGTGACACGATCGTCGGGACGTCGGCTACCAAACCATTCGAGCTGACGGTGCCGGGCCCGGTGTCGGTGCCCGTCGCCGGAGTGACAGCCGTCTCGGTCCTTCCGACGCACCGGCGCCGCGGCATCCTGACGGAGATGATGCGTACGGAGCTGGAGAGCGCAAAGAGACGCGGAGAGATCGCCCTCGTGCTCTACGCCTCCGAAGGGCTTATCTATGGCCGGTTCGGCTATGGCGCGGCCACCTTCGCGGCTGAGTACGCCATCACCAGACCCGGTGTGCAGTTCGCATCGGTCGAGCGTCAGGAAGACGAGGTGAGGCTGGTTGACACTGAGGAGGGCCGCCGCCGGGTTCCCGAGATCGCCAACCGGCACGCGTGTCTACAGCCTGGCTCGATTCCTCGGTTGCAGGTCGATTGGAACAGCTGGTTTGACAAAGCCCAGCGTCCGAGTGACGGCAGAAGTGAAACCTTCGTCGTCATCCATCAGGATGCTGATGGACATGATGACGGCTTTCTGGCCTATCGCTCCGGTCCCCGAGGCCAGTGGATCTGGCAGCCGGGAACGGTGGAGGTCAGTCGCCTCATTGCCCTCAGCGATCGGGCCTATGCGGCCCTTTGGCGCTACGCCTTGCGGCTCGACCTCGTCGGTGAGATAACTGCCGGCAGCAGGCCGGTCCAAGAACCGCTCCGCTGGCTCCTCGCCGACCCGCGCCGGTTGCGTACGACAGGGATCTACGACGCCTTGTGGGTCCGCCTCCTCGACATTCCGGCATGTCTCGAAGGGCGCCGGTACTTCGCCGAGGGATCGCTGACCATCCAGGTTAACGATGCCTTCTACAGCGCGAATCAAGGCTGCTACGTGCTTGAGATCACCTCAGGCGGAGCGGTCTGCACGCGAGCCGATGCCGATCCGGACCTCGCTCTCGACGTGGCCCGGCTCGGTTCGGTCTACCTCGGCGGCGTGTCCTTCAGCGAGCTGGCGCGAGGAGGGTTGATCGAGGAGCGCCGGCCTGGGGCGCTTCTCGAAGCTGACCGGATGTTTCTATCTCCCATCGCTCCCTGGTGCACAACCCACTTCTAGATCTGGCACCCGCACCTGGAAGCGACAGTCCTGGCGCCCGGGTCCCTCACTGCGTCACAGCCCTGAAGCGTGCCTCGACGTCACGCGGTTAAGGCATAGGCGCTTGCGGCACGGGGCTATGCCCTGACGAGAACGGGCTCGCCGATCTCAGCCATGAGGCTCTCGAAATTGAGCGGGCGGCTGCGCATCGACAGCTCACCACGCTCATCTCGCGGCCACTCCTCGGGCTTGCGGTCCCAGGCCAGCTCGATCCCGTTGAAGTCGGGGTCGTGCAGATAGAGCGCCTCGTGGGTCCCGTGGTCATTGGAGCCGTCTATCCCCCAGCCGCCCTCGACCAGCCGCTTGAGCGCTGTCGCGAGGTCTCTTCGCGCGGGGTAGTTGATGGCGAAATGGTACAGTCCGGTCGTGCCCTGAGCCGGCGGCTGCCCGTTCTTGCTCTCCCAGGTGTTCAATCCCAGATGATGATGATAGCCGCCCGCGGAGAGAAATGCCGCTTGATCGCCGAAGCGAGCAATAAGATCGAAGCCCATCAGATCCCTGTAGAAGTGGATCGAGCGGTCGAGGTCGGAGACCTTGAGGTGAACGTGGCCGATGTGCGCGCCGGCCGGAATCGATACGTGATCCGCCGGCACCGTCTGTGCTTGAGTCATGTGAAACGCTCCTTCCTACTTCTATCGTACTACTCAGAAGTTGACATGTCAACTATCTCCGCAATAGAATGAGATGTGATTGAGGCCGAGAGCACGATTGACGACTCCAGGATTACCACGTTCGGCCGCTTGTTTGAGGCCAACGCGAAGCTTTCCCACCTTCTGGCGCGTGATCTCGTACGAGAATTTGACTTGCCGCTTTCGTGGTACGGGGTGCTCCTTCACGTGGGCCGCAGCCCGGGAGGCATACGGCCGATCGGAGAGCTAATCTCAGCGACCGCCTTTACTACCGGCGGTGTCACCCGTCTCGTCGACCGGATGGAGCGCGCGGGGCTGGTGGAGCGCCGGCCCTGCCCATCGGACCGCCGGGTCATGTACGTCGGCTTAACTGAGAGTGGGCGTGCTCTGCTCGAGAAGGCCTCCGCTGTTCATGCCCAGAGCATTCAGCGCTACCTGATTGACCGCCTCGAGCCGAGGGAGGTTCCGGAGCTGGAACGCCTTCTACAAAAGCTCGTTTAGACCCGTGCCTGCCGGTGTAGGCGAGAACGCGTTCATGGCCGCCTACGACCCATGGGCCTCACTCAGACTGCCGACGGTATCGATGAGCCGGGAGAGGTCGAACGGCTTCGGCATGATCGCCGACGGCTTGAGGTCGCTCGACTCGTGGATGCGGTGGCTGGCCGACATTACCAGGAGTCGCGCTCCCGCGGCCAATCCGAGGGCAAGTTGACGCTCCCTGAAGTGCCATCCGTCCATTCCCGGCATCATGAGGTCGAGAATGATGACGGCGGGCGACCAGGACTCCAGAACATCGAGGGCACTCTGACCACCCCCGGCCTCCCGAACGTCGAATCCCTCATCCGTCAGCGCGTCACAGACCAGGAGCCGGATGGCGTCGTCGTCGTCGACGACGAGAATCCCACCGCCGCAGTCAGACGCTTGTGGAGCACCGGACGAGGAAGCGGCCACGGGCTCCGGGCGAATAGCTCTCAGGTCGCACAAGCCCGGAGGACGTCATTGACGATCGCGGTCAGGCTATCCGTGGCTTGGTCGAGAGCGGCCAGTCGCTCCTCGAGCTGTGCCTGATCGAGTCTTCCCTGTCTAAGCTTTTTCTGGAGTAGCTGAGTACCGGCTTTCAAGATGGTGATCGGCGTCTTCAGCTCGTGGGCGGCGACATCAAAGAACTCGTCACGGGACTCCAATGCCGTCTGGGCCAGGGTGCGCGCCGCCTGCTCCTGAACCAGGAGCCGTGAGCTGTTCTCAAGTGCAGTCTCTAGAGCCAGTGCCTTCTGCTCCAGGATCGCGATCGCTCTGAGGCGCTCCGAATCCTCGGTCAGGCCGGCGTAGCTCTGTGTGGGGATGACGGTGGAATGCTCGCCGCAAATTTCCTGCAGAGCGTCGCCGTCGCCGGCCGATGGAAACAGGCTGAGGGGATACGCGCATCGCAGTATGAACGAGTGAGACTCTGCCAGAGCGTTCCAGAGACGTTCAAGGGCCACCGTCTCCTTCGTCTTTCCTGCCGCCTGCAGGAGCACGACCATCTCGCCGAATACGGCTACGGGCAGGGCCGGATCGCTGGCCGCATCTCTGGCTTCATCGAGCAGCACTCCCACGATGCTTCGAAAACGCTCCTCATGAGGCATGCCCGCCCTGGACACGAGGCGGAGTGTCTCTTCGGCATCCACCGCGATGTATCGGTGCAGCCTTTCCCATGAACCCACGGGTAGGGCCGACTCCTCCAGCCGCAGCGCGAGCTCAGTGCGGTGAGCCTCCGTGGCCACCACCACGACGGACTGTCCGTTCAGCAGCGCGTCGCGTACAAAGTGGGTCAGGTTGTTGAGCAGATGCGCGTCGTCGGCATAGAACTCGACGCTGTGCGCGACGGCTGCTAACCGTTGGGGATCCACGGCCGGGACTGCGGGGTAGCCGTGTACTTCGGTCAGAAGAGCCAGAGTGAAACCATCCTGGAAGCGGTTTGTCCGGCCGGTGAAGCATGCTTGCGCCTCTGCCGGGGACGGAGACGCTCTCGAGGGCCTAACAAGATTCATGCCAGGCCCGAGGGGCGGCGCGCCGCCTTTGGCTTACGGAGGCGTCCCCGACGGGGTGAGAGTGCTGCCGTTCCAGGAGTACAGTATGGTGACCGCGGGCAGGGAAGGGCAGCACAGCGGATCGGTGGATTTGTAGTGCGCATACTGTACGGCGATCACGGCCGTGCCGTCACCGCGAACCGCGTCGATGGCGGTTGACGGTCTCGATGTGTCCGTTCCGAGCCACTTCGCGCCGTCGAAGAAAAACACCTTCTGGCAGTACCCGTCGCCGCTGTCTTTGCAGGTGGCCGCCCACGCGTACAGCATGCCGCCCTGGCCGTCTCCCACGGCCGCGTAGCTGCGGTTGGGAACATAGCCCTGCTGGCGGATGACGGCCGGATCGGCGACCACCGGGTCGACGTTGGGAGTTGGGGGTGCAGAGGGGCTGGGACTGGGAACGGCGGATGGTGTGGGCGTGTTGGTGGGATTGATGGTCGCGGCGGTCGTGGGTGTTGGGGCGGCGGTTGCGGTTGGAGCCGGTGTCGGAGGTCGAGCGGTCGGCGTCGGCTTGGCCGGGCTGGAGCCGAGTGCGCACCCGGACAGCGCTACCGGTACGGCAAGGGCCGCGGTCACACCCCAAGCTGCCATTCTTTTCCGAAGCGACGATGTCATCTGCACTACCGGAATTGTAGGCTGCCCCACAACAGATCCACGCGGCGTCGGGCGCAGGTCTGACGGCAGTTTCGCAGTTTCGGGTTTCGAGTTTCGAGTTGGAGCACGGGCGACCGAGCATGGCACGCCGCCCTCCTGGCCTCTCCTGGGGTCGGAGGCACCTGCCTCTCCCGTGTATGCCCTGTATGGCCGGGCGCAGGTGACGGCGAGAGGTCATGGATGAGTCTTGTAGGGGCGCGCGAGGTGACGAGTGCGCCCGCGAGCGCCTACGGACGCTCCGCTCGGAGGGTCCCTGCGGTCGATTGCGATGTCCTGGCGCGGGCGTCCTCCTGCGTCGGACAAGCGATCGCGATGTGGTACGTCTGCAGCACAATGAGGCATGAGCTGGCTGGCGCACAGCATCGAAACGTACCTGTGGCAGGTTGGACTCGTCGTGGGCTTTGTTTTCGCGGCACTTGTCTGGGTGGGCATGGCCTTGTGGGATGGAGTCCGGAACGCCGTACGACGCCTATTCGGCGGTTGATGGGCCCCGTCATATTCCGCCGGCCGCACCTGCCACCGCCACCACCAGGCCCACAATGATGAGGATCCCGGCGACTCGTGGAAGGCGGGTGGAAGACCCGCCGGCCAGGAGCAGTGCGATGCCGCCGGCGACCAGGATCAGTCCGACGATCAAGAGACCGAGCCGCCGGGCCAGGCTGCGGGGTGGCCGCGCCGGCCGCTTCGAGTGCTCCCGTTCGATCCTCCGCCTCCGCCGTCTCCTACCCATGACATCCGGCCAATTCAAACCGCTCCCTTCGATGCATTCGTGCGCCTCTCTTTAGATAGAACGAACGGTCGGAGCCCGTGCCTGACCGATACTACGGGCATCGCCCACGCGTCTGCGTTATCCTCGTGAATGGAGAAGCCGAAGCAGAGTCCATCCGGCCGTGCCCGGCGCGTGCCCGACATCCAGCCCTTCACCACGCCACCTGAACAGTGCTTTGCCTGCGGTTCCAAGAACCCTCATGGTCTTCACGTTCGGTTTTCCAAAACAGAGAACGGAGCGGAGGCCACCTTCACGCCGACCATCCATCAGGAGGGCTGGCCCGGGGTGATCCACGGCGGCATCCTGGTGACGCTGCTGGATGAGGCCATGGCCTACGCGCTCTACTTCAAGGGAATCGCAGCCGTAACGGCGCGCCTCGATACACGGTTCCGGCGGGCGGTCGCGGTGGGTGATGAGCTTCGCGTCAGTGCGCAGATCATCTCCGCGAAACGCGAGCTGCTCGACGTCGAAGGGCAGATCGTCCTGGCCGACGGCGCAGCGGTCGCGGGTGGGACCGGCAGGTTCATGCTCGTGAGCGCTTTCGAGAGGTAGCAAGTGTCGGAGCCTCTCTCCGGCGGCCGGCACCTGCTCGACAGCCTCAATCCCCAGCAAAGGAGGGCGGTGACGTACCAGGGCGGGCCCTTGCTGGTCCTCGCTGGAGCCGGCACCGGGAAGACGCGCGTCATCGTCTACCGCCTGGCCCACCTGGTCGCTTCAAGAGTCTCGCCCAGCAATCTCGTAGCAGTAACGTTTACCAACAAAGCGGCCCGTGAGATGTCCGAGCGAGCCGTGGAGCTGCTTGGGGAAGAGGTGGCGCGCGACCTTCGAGTGGGCACGTTTCACTGGCTCGCCCACAGGATCCTGCGTCGCTACGGATCGGCCCTCGAGATCGGCTCAGGGTTCCGGCTGCTTACTCCTCGACAGAGCGTGGCTGCACTGCGATCAACCCTGCAAGACCTCGGATACGATCCAAAGGTCGTCTCGCTTCCCGCCGTACGGGAGGCGGTGGCCGCGCGACGCAATGAGGCATCCCGATTACCGGTGACTGAGGTCGATGCCGGCCTGGTGACGCAACGCTACAGTGCGGATCTCAGGCGCAACCGGCAGGTCGATCTCGACGGGCTCATCCTCGAGTGCATCCGGCTCCTCCAGACCCATGAGCACATTCTGCGGAAGATTCAGGGCTCTGTCGGGCACATGTTGGTCGACGAGTATCAGGACATCAACCGGCCGCAGGAACGTTTGGTGTCGCTCCTGTCCGGCGGGACCGGACAGCTTACGGCCGTCGGTGACGACGACCAGGCGATCTACGGGTGGCGCTTCGCCGACGCCTCGGCCCTGCGGCGGTTCTCGGAACGCTACCGCGGAGCCGAGATCATCCGGCTGGAGAAGAACTATCGCTCTACCCGCAGGATTCTCCGTCCGGCGAATGCGCTGTTGAGTCACAACCGCATGCGGTTGGGCAAGGAGCTTTTCGGCAGCGGCTCGGGCGGGGTTCTGCCGGTCATTCATGCCGCCGGGGACGAAGGCGAAGAGGCTCGATTTGTGGTCGAGCGGATACGGGCACTGCTGCGCGAGGGCGTGCCGGCGGAAGAGATTGCGGTCCTGTTTCGGATCAACGCAGAGTCGCGGGTCCTCGAGGAGGCTCTGGTGCACGCGGGAATCGGCTACCAGATTCGGGCCGGCCGACGCTTCTACCAACGCCCGGAGGTAGCCCGGATCATCGACCTTCTCCGCCTGGC
>DASRCF010000045.1:0-6170 GCA_035653255.1 Chloroflexota bacterium | reverse complement strand
AAGGCCATCCTGCGACCGGCACAGGTTCCTGACGCCGTTCTGAACGTGCGCAAGGCCGACGTCTGGTACCAGATGCCTCTCAGCACGGGACCGGTTACAGGCAAGCACTAGCTCCGAGAAGATCGCGCAACCACGATCCGGCGGGTCTAACCCGCCGGATCGCCTCTATCTGTCGCGCGGTACATGAGCGCACGCAGCTGGAAGGCGGCTGACCAGGGATTCGAGGGATCTCCTCAAGTGAACGTGTCGAGGGCGGTCAATGTTCGGCGAAGCGAGATCCAGGCCTTACGCGTGTCAGGGTTCTCGGTGTGGCGGGCCCGGAGCTGCGCCGTGAAGGCGGCGACGTCTGACAGTTCCCACAGCAGTCGGTATAGCCGCACGGCGTCCCGATCAACCGCCCGACCGGTCAGCTCTTCGTACGTGGCCCAGGCGGCCCCGCTGCCGTCGTCGACCATCCAGGAGTCACGCTCCGGCCGGTCGAGAGCAACGGTGTCCCAATCGACGAGCGCGAACCCGTCGTCCCGGCGGATGAGGTTGCCGGCATGCGGCTCTCCATGAGTGACAACCGGTGCGAAAGGTGAGCCCGACAGCTGCGCTGCCAGTGCGTCAAAGGTGTCGAGCCCTCCGAGAACTACTCCTCTCGACTTCGCCACCTCCTGACGGGTGGGCTCGGAGAACGGGCCGCCATGCCAGTGTCGGTTCGTCTCTCCAAGTGCTTCCTCCAGCCGGCGGCGGCCAGGAATCTCCATGTCCCGCCGGGGCACGGCACAGGTCGCCCAGTGGCCGGCATGCAGGTCCGCCAGCAGAGTGACGAGAGCTCTGCACTCGGGAGCGCTCAGCTGCTCACCCCAACGCCCGGGCTCGCCCTCGACAAACGGGAACAGCGCCAGGCTATAGCGCGCAATGATACGGACGGCCGTCTCAGCAGATTGCGTGCGCAATGGAGCGATGACGAAGTCCAGGCCCGCTCGCTGGCGGAGCCGCACCGCAGCCTGATAGGCGGACTTCACTCCTTCGAACACGGCCTCTCGATCCGAGCCCAGCCAGGGCTTCGTATCCAGGTCGTCACAGGTGACGAACCAGCGGGGTTCGTCGCCGGTGAATGCCACCCAGTGGTAGGCGCCCCAGCCCTTTGGCAGATACTTAAGGCGATCCGCCTTGACGCTCCAGTGCCGACTGAGGGAGTCGGACACTGCCTCCGTAGGCAGATCTTCCGGAATGCCCCTCACGTTGACCGCCGTCTAATCCCGATGGCCCTGAGCGGTCCCGGTCGTCGGGCAGGACCCGTCAACTCATCAGAACCGGATAACATTTCGGCCTTGCATTCCGAGGCGAGAGCTGAACGCGCATGATCGTACCGGATCCCACTCGGCGGATATCATCAGGCACCCTTCCAGTATTGCGACCCCTTCTCTGAGCCGACAGCCCGCCCTCAACTCGGAACCCGAAACGTCCTTCCATCAACATATAGTTGTATGACCACCACGACCACTCCCGAACTCACCGCTGCTCACACCTGGCGCGACGATTTGCGCAACGTGGCGATCATTGCCCACGTCGATCACGGCAAGACCACGCTCGTCGATGGCCTGCTGAAGCAATCGCACGTCTTTGCCGCCCACGAGGAGGTCGGAGATCTCATTCTCGACTCCAATGATCTCGAGCGAGAACGCGGCATCACCATCCTGGCCAAGACCACCTCGATCCGTTATCGAGGCGTCAAGATCAACATCATCGACACGCCCGGGCATGCCGACTTCGGGGGCGAGGTGGAGCGCGTGCTGGGAATGGCCGACGGCTGCCTGCTGCTGGTCGACGCCGCCGAGGGGCCTATGCCGCAAACGCGGGTGGTGCTGCGACAGGCACTCGCTCTCGGTCTCAGGCCCATCATCGTCGTCAACAAGATTGACCGGCCCAACGCCCAGCCGGAAGCGACGATTGAAGCCGTGCACGACCTGCTGCTGGAGCTGGCCCACACTCCTGAACAGCTGGAGGCGCCCGTGGTCTACACCGACAGTCGTGAAGGCAGAGCCTCCTTCGATATCGAGCAGCGGGGGACTACGCTCGAACCATTGCTGGACACCATCCTGAGCCACATCCCGCCGCCCCTGGTCGACGCGAGAGCCGGCTTGCAAATGCTCGTGAGCAATCTCGATCATGACAGCCACATCGGGCGGCTGGCGATCGGCCGCATCGGCCGCGGAACCGCCAGGACGGGTGAGATGGTCGTCGTCGTGGGTGAGGAGGGCGCGTCGACGCCCCGACGCGTCACAGGCATCTTCACCGTCGAAGCGCTCGAGCGGCGTTCCCTCGACGTAGTGGAAGCGGGCGAGCTGGTGTATCTTGCCGGTCTCGGCGACATCGAGGTTGGAGATACTGTGGCGGCGGCCGACCACCCTGAGGCTCTGCCCCGCGTTCAGGTTGGGGCGCCGACCCTGCGCATGCAATTCTCGGTCAATCAATCGCCGTTCGCAGGGCGTGAGGTGACCACCAGCAGCACCTCGAGACAACTCCGAGCCCGTCTCGAACGGGAACTGCTGACCAACGTGGCGCTGCGCCTCGAGGATGGAGCAGGACCCGACAGCTTCGACGTCAGCGGCCGGGGCGAACTTCACCTGGCGATCCTGGTCGAGACGATGCGCCGGGAGGGCTTCGAGTTCGAGGTGGGCCGGCCGACGGTGATCACGCGGGACGTCGATGGCATCCGTCACGAGCCGGTCGAGGAGTGCATCATCACCTGCGCCGACAGTGCGATGGGAGCAATAACCGAGGACCTGGGCCGGCGCGGCGCCGTCATGGAATCCATGCGGCCCGATCTCGACGGTGCCGTACGGCTGACGTACCGAGCTCCGACCCGGGCACTCATCGGCCTCCGTAGCTCCATCCTCACCCTGACCCGCGGAACGGGCTCGATCTCCAGCCGTGTGGTCGGGTGGGAGCCATGGCGTACCCTTCCGCCGACGACCAGAAACGGGGCGCTGGTGGCCAGTCAAAGCGGAATGGCCGTGGCCTACGGGCTACTCAGCGTGCAGGAGCGGGGTCAACCGTTCATCGGCCCCGGCACGCCGATTTATGAAGGGATGATCATCGGGCTCAACCGCCGGGCTGAAGACGTCGAGGTCAATGCGGCCAAACAGAAGCAGAAGACCAGCGTCCGCTCGCCGGTCAAAGATCAAACCGTCAAGCTGGTGCCGCCACGTGAAATGTCACTCGAGGAATGCCTGGACTTTATCGAGGACGATGAGCTGGTCGAGGTTACGCCCAAAAGCATTCGCATGCGGAAGAAGGTACTGGAAGCGGGCGCTCGTATCAAGCTGCGACGTCGAGCTTCTGCCGGCTGAGCTCGAACTACCGGTCCTTGTTCGTACAGCACTTAATCTGCTGGAACCGGCATTGTGGACGGCTTGGGGCATAATGAAAGGTTGAGTGTAGGCAAGGCCGCAGCTCCTATGTGCCTTGTACTCACCATCCCTACCTGCCATTCATGAGCAGGTCCGAAAGCGGAGCCAACAATGCCCAAACAGAAGGAAAACCGAAACCCCGTCACGCTGGCTTGCAACGAGTGCAAGGAGCGAAACTACACCACCAGCAAGAACCGCAAGAACAACACCGAGCGGCTCGAGCTGGCCAAGTTCTGTCCGCGCTGCCGCCGGCACACGGCGCATCGAGAAACGCGCTAGAGAGGCGGCTTAATCCGGTCGGGTTCGACCGGAGCCGCTCGTCTGTGCCGTTCACCGTCAAATTTCGCTTTTGTCGGGCTGTCCGGCTATAATCAGTCGAACCGCGCCCTCCGGCCGGGTCGTCTTCTTTTCGGCGCCATTGAGCTTGCCTGGAGCAACGGATGGAGTTCCGGAGAGTAGGAACAAGCATAGGCCCGTAGCTCAATTGGTAGAGTACTGGTCTCCAAAACCAGGTGTTGTCGGTTCGAGTCCGGCCGGGCCTGCCATCGAACCTGTCGAGGCGATCGGAAGGCAGTCAGGTTCAAGTCAGCGCGAGGAATGATGTGGCCAAGCAAGTAACAGGGCAGACCGCGGTTCCTGTCCGCCCCGGTGGTGGACGCCGTGCAGTCATCTCACCAGCACAGTATTTTCAAGAGTCTCGGGCCGAGCTCCGAAAGGTCAACTGGCCCAGCAGAGAAGAGACGACCCAGCTCACCTTCGCCGTCATCGCTATGACGTTGGCGATCGCGATCTTTTTGGGAGTCATCGACCAGCTGCTCAACTGGGTCATCGCTCCTCTGTCGGGGCTCAAATAGGAATCATGGAACTCGACACACAGCCAAAGCAGCGAGAGTGGTACGTGATCCACACGTACTCCGGCTATGAGAACAAGGTCAAGCGCAACCTTGAGCATCGCATCCAGTCGATGCATGGCAAGGGTGGCGAGAAGATCTTCAGTGTTATCGTTCCGGAAGAAGAAGAGATGGAGATCAAGAACGGTCAGCGTCAGGCCGTCAAGCGCAAGGTCTTCCCCGGCTATGTCCTGGTTGAGATGATGATGGACTCCGAGGCCTGGAACGTCGTTCGCAACACGCCCGGCGTCACCAGCTTTGTGGGATCCGGCAGCAACCCCACCCCACTGCGAGAGCAGGAGGTCAAACAGATCCTCAAGCAGATCGAGGCAGAGGCGCCGCGCATGAAGCCCACCTTTACACGCGGCCAGAATGTGCGCATCATCGACGGTCCGTTCTCCGAGTTCATCGGCGTCGTCGACGAGGTCACTGCCGAGCGCAACAAGGTCAAGGTGCTGGTGAGCTTCTTCGGCCGGGAGACGCCGGTCGAGCTGGACTTCCTGCAGGTGGAGAAGCTGTAGCGTGGCGCGCAAGGTCAAAGCTATCGTCAAACTCCAGATAGAAGCGGGCAAAGCCAATCCGGCTCCGCCCGTGGGGCCCGCTCTGGGACAGCATGGCGTCAACATCATGGGGTTCTGCAAGGAGTACAACGAGCGCACGTCGTCGCAGGCCGGGACTGTTATTCCGGTCGAGATCACTATCTTCGACGACCGGTCGTTCACCTTCGTCACCAAGACCCCGCCGGCGGGTGATCTGCTCAAGAAGGCTGCCGGCATCGCCGCGGGGTCGGGGACGGCCGGCAGGGCGACCGCCGGAACGGTCACGAAACCTCAGATCCGCGAGATCGCCGAAACCAAGATGCCCGACCTCAACGCCAATACGGTCGAGGCCGCGGAACGAATTATTGAAGGCACGGCCCGAAGCATGGGCCTGCGTGTGGTGGACTGAAGCCATGAATCGAGGAAAGAAGTACCGAGCCGCAGTGGAGCAGGTGGACCGGGAGCGGGAGTACGCACCGCCCGATGCGGTCGAGCTCGTGAAGAAGGTTTCGACCAGCTCATTTGACGGCACCGTTGAGCTGCACATGCGACTCGGAGTCGATCCCCGTCACGACGACCAGCGGGTCCGTGGCGTCGCCGTTCTCCCGGCCGGAACCGGCCGCAAGGTGCGAATACTGGTGTTCGCCGAGGGCGATGCCGCGCGCGAGGCGGAGGAGGCCGGAGCCGACTATGTCGGAGCCGAGGATCTGGCCAAGCGGATTCAGGGCGGGTGGCTGGACTTCGACGTAGCCCTTGCTACTCCCGAGACCATGCGGACCACGGTTTCCAAGCTGGGTAAGGTGCTCGGCCCACGAGGGCTGATGCCAAGTCCTCGCAGCGAGACGGTCACGACCGACGTGAAGTCGAGCATCGACGAGATCCGAAAGGGCCGGGTTCAGTTTGCGGTCGACCGGGCCGGAAACATCCACGTCCCAATCGGGAAGGTGTCATTTGAGGAGAATCAGCTCCTCAACAATCTGGCCACCATGATCGACGCCATCGCTCGAGCCAAGCCGTCGGGAGCCAAGGGCAATTACGTTCGATCAGTCGCCATCGCACCGACGATGGGCCCCTCCGTCCGGCTTGACGTCAGCTCGGCACTCAATTTGCAGCCGAGTGCCGCCTAAGCGCTAGCCCGCCGGTCCGGCTTTCATCGCCGAGCGTGCGTTTGTTAGCATAGATCACGCTCACCCGTACGGCTTCCACTCGGGAGTCCCACAACCACATAGCCAGAGACAGCAGGGGCGCCGCGGCGCCTAAGAATCCTGCCGAGGCCTGCAGACGGCGCAGCACTGCTGTGTCCATTGGCCCCGAATATCTTCGGGGCTCATTCGTCTCCA
>DASRCF010000044.1:0-11140 GCA_035653255.1 Chloroflexota bacterium | reverse complement strand
CACAGCGGTGCTGAACAGGTAGTCTCGAGATTCCGGCAAAGTCCCGCCCGCCTCTCTGCGGGCGGGACTTTTGTGCCTGGCAACTAGAATCGAGGGCGCCGATCGAGCCCCCAAGGGCTGGTTTAGGAGACGGCTGACTGTGGCCGCTATCTTGCGGCCGTCGGCGAAAAGGTCTTACTCGAGAAAGGGGGTGGTAGCTCGAGAGACGCTTGCCGTTAGATGAACCTTGTTCACGACGAACTCCACAACAAACGGAATCTAGGAGGACCAGATGCGACGAACTCAGTTTGCCGTGCGAGCCGCGCTTGTTGCGCTCCTCAGCCTGTCGCTGGCCGTCGGGTTGGGAACGGCATCCGCTAAACATGCCCCGCATCACGGTGGCCACCATGGTGGTAAGCCGCGTCATGGTGCCGGCTTTGACCATGTGTTCATCATCATGATGGAGAACACCGGCAACGACACCCTGCTGGGGAATCCCAATGCGCCCTGGATCAACTGGGCCGTGCAGCACTACAACGTCGCCGGCAACTACTACGGCGTCACGCATCCCAGCCAGCCCAATTACATCGCCTCGACCTCAGGTTCGTTGAACGGAGTGAGCTCCGACAACGATACGTCGCTCAACGTCACCAACGTCGTCGACCAGCTCGAGGCCAAGAAGCTGACCTGGAAAGCCTACATGCAGTCGCTCAACGATTGCATCTCCGGCACCGCGACGCCCACCGCCATCACAGGCGAGACGACGAATTACAAATTCGATCATGCCTGCGGTGACGCGCATTACGGGCCGCAGCTCTACGAGCGAAAACACAACCCCTTCGTGACCTACCAGGACGTGGCCACCAATGCCGCCCGGATGGCCAACATCGTCGATTTCACCCAGCTCCAAAGCGATCTGAAGAGCGGCAAGGTCGCCAACTACAACTGGATCAGTCCGGATCAGTGCCATGACATGCACGGCACCGCCGCACCGTCGACCTCAGACCCGTGCGCCTACTCTCAGGTTTCGAGCTTGATCTCCATGGGCGATGCTTTCCTGAAGTCGACCGTCCACGAGATCATGACCTCCAGGGTCTGGCATCAGAACTCGGCCATCTTCATCACTTGGGACGAGGCCGACTATACCGGATCCGGCTACCAGGGCTTCGCCGACGATTCCGGATGTTGTGATTCTCCCGCCGCACAGGGTGGCGGACACGTTTTGACGATCGTAATCCCGAGCCGGGCCGGCAACGACTCCTCCGGCACCCACGACTCATTCGTCCCGTATAACCACTACTCTATGCTCTCGACCGTCGAGCATAACTGGGGGCTGGGCTGTCTGGGCTTCACCTGCGATACCAAGAACGTCAAGCCGATGACCTCGCTGTTCGGAGGCCATTCGAAGCACGGCGACAGGTAACGGCGGTCCGAATGTAAGAAGAGAGGGCGGCCGTGGAGCCGCCCTCTCTCGCATTCATCGCTGCGGGCGTATGCGTAAGCGACCCTCAGCCTTGGATCGGATCTGAGGGAGCAAGGCGCCGGAACTCGAACCGGTTCGAGCCGAGCCGCCCTGAGCGGCCCTTGCGTCACCGACACTTGGTCTCCACGAAGATCACCTTTGACGTATTGGGCTATGGATAGCTCTTTTTGGTGGGTGTAACCAGGATGCAGTGGCTACCAAATGGCTTGGTGAACGCGTGCCCCACCTTCCTCGGATTTCCCGTCCTCGATTAGACGCTCGGCTTCGCCCACAGACGACCTCTCGATTCCCCAAGCTCGGCGTGGGACCCCGAATGCTCGCGGGGCCTTCCGGCGCCGCGCTCGGAACTGTCGTCCTCCTGACGCTGTTCACCGTGGCGACCATCGTCGCCTGGGTACAAGTGCCCTCGGCACAAGCCCCGGCACAACGTCTGATTCCCCAGACCGGCCTGGAACAGAGCCTTCGGTCCACGCAGGCGGTCATTTCTCAGCAGCGCGCCGCCTCTCTCGATTACCTCGCCACGCGGCAGGGCCGGTATCTGGCGCTCTTTCGCCGGGATGACGGCGTCTTCACGGCTCGGTTCGACGTCATGTCGAAGGTAGCCACCGCAGGTAACGAGCTTACATTACTGCCCGAGCTGGCATCTGCCGTTCGAACTTGGGAGAGCTGGGGCGACCGTGAGCTGACAGCCCTGGCCGCGAGGCCACATCGACATCACGGCGGACTGCCCCGCAGCCGGCGCACATTCCATCGAAGCCAGATCTTGAGAGCCGGCACCAGGCTCTATACGATGGCGGAAGCCGATGAAGCTTCACTGGCCCGTCTGGCATCGCAGCCACTCACCGTGTCGCGGCCTGCTTCCGCCGGATTCCCGGCCTGGAAGCTGATCCTGGTGGTCCTGCTGCTGGCGGGACTCGGTCTCGGAGCCTTCTTCGGCTACAGGACGGTGACCACCCTGAGCGAGGAGGAGAGCCGCCGGCGCCAGGCTGAGGGCATGGTGACCGCCTTGGTCGGATGGGAGCGACGATACCGCTCCGTGCTCGAAAACCTGCCGCACGCCCTGCTCATCGTCGGCCTCGACGGCAAGATCTCCGAGGCCAACCAGGCAGCGGCAACCATGCTCTCATTTGAAAGCCCGCACCCGCTCCAAGGGATCCGGCTCGCGTCGGTCATTCCGGGACTGAAGTTGAATGCGACCGAGGACGGATCCGAGAAGGACACGGCCTTGGAGACCCGCGACGATATCCGAGGGCAGTTTGAAGTGAGTCGAGCCGACGGCTCCTCCTTCACGGCCGATGTCTCTGTCTCCAACGCGCAGGACGACTCGGGTGCGATGTCTCAATATCTGGTCCTACTGGCGGATGCCTCCGCCGGCGACTCGACGATAGATCGCCTTCGGCACGAGGTCCTCCATGACCCGCTTACGGGGCTGGCCAATCGCATCTGCCTGCACGATCGTATCGCGCTCGCCACTCGGCTGCACCGACGGTCGGGTACCGGATTCGCCCTCATGCTGCTGGACCTGGACCGGTTCAAGGAGATCAACGATTCCTTCGGTCATGACCTTGGAGACCAGTTATTGAAGGAGCTGGCCGGGCGGCTAACCTCGATCCTCCGAGCGTCCGACACTGTAGCGCGGATTGGAGGCGACGAGTTCGGGATCCTTCTGCCCGGAGCCGGCGAGGACAGCGCGCGAGAGCTGGCGCGTCAGATACGAATGTCCATCAGTATGCCGTTCGTTCTCAAGGGCGAACGATTCGTCATCGACTGCGATGTGGGCATCAGCGCGTTTCCGCGTCACGGGAGCGATGCCGAAAGTCTTTTCCGTTGTGCCGAGATCGCCCTGTACTCCGCCAAGAGCGCCCAGCATCCGGTTGTGGTTTACGACCCGGCACACGACAACTACGACCCTAACCGCCTGGTCCTGCTGGGCGAGCTGTACGAGGCCGTTGAGCGCGACCAGCTGGAGCTGTATTTCCAACCCAAAGTCCGCCTGAACACGGGCAGGGTTGAATACGTCGAGGCTCTGCTACGTTGGAACCATCCCGAGAGAGGCTTCATTCCCCCAGGCGAGTTCATTCCCGTTGCCGAGCGCTCGGAGATGATTCGTCACCTCACTCTCTGGGTGCTGAGAGCCGCTCTGAAGCAATGCCGGCTGTGGCACGACGCCGGACTCGACGTCTGCGTTGCCGTCAACCTGTCGGCCTCCAATCTGCACGATCCCGACCTGTGTGACTCCATCGTCCGGCTCTTGCGGGAGTGTGCGGTTTCGCCGACCTGGCTCCGGCTCGAGGTTACGGAGACCGCGGTCATGACAGATCCGGAGCGAGCGGCCGAGATTCTCAGCCGGCTCGACGACATGGGGATCAGCCTCTCGATCGACGACTTCGGCACGGGCTACTCCTCACTTGCCTACTTGCGTCGCCTCCCGTTCAGCGAGATCAAGATAGACCGCTCATTCGTCATGCGTATGGCGACTGATCAGGAAGATGCGGCCATCGTCCGTTCGGTGGTCGAGCTTGGCCACAGCCTCGAGCTCGAGGTGGTGGCGGAAGGCGTGGAGGACGGCCAGACGCTCGAGATGCTGAGGAGCTGGGAGTGTGATCAGGCCCAGGGCTTCTTCCTCAGCCGTCCGGTAGATGCGGATGGTCTGGCCAGGTGGCTCACGGAGCACGAGCATGCTGCAAGTGGTTCAGCCTCAAGTGTGGCGTAAGGCTGTAGACGGCTCGTAGATTGAGACGGCGAACGCACCGACACGTCTAGCTGAGCCGCTTCTCCATGCTATGATTTGGAGACCAGTTGTCAGGATGTAGCTCCTTGAAGATTCAGGGACGCCTGTCTCTGTAGTCGTCTTTCAAGGAGTGTCGTGGTGCAAGGAACTATCGCGCGCGTGATCAGCGATCGGGGCTTCGGCTTCATTAAGCCGGACGATGGAGGAGACGACGTCTTCTTCCATCACAGCTCAGTCGCAAATGGAGGATTCGATCTTCTTCGACAGGGCCAGCCCGTCGAATTCGAGGTCGGCCGTGATCAGCGATCCAACAAGTCCCGGGCGGAAAACGTCCGACCGATATAGAGCAACCGGGTAAATTCGGGGCGGTCGGACCGAAAGGTCCGGCCGCCTTTGCACATTCAGGGATGCTTCAGGCTGTTCGTGTTCGATGGTGCGAGCCGGCCACATTCGATTACTCAGCCACTACGCCTTCTCGGGGACGCTACATGAACGAGGGACAGGTCGATGCCATGATCCGGGACGAGGTGGATCATATTCCGTCGGGGTCGGAGGGCCAGGATGCGTTTCGAGCCATCTATGAGGAGCTGCGACGAAACCATCTGCGCGGCGACTCCAACTCCAGACGGGTGCTGACGTTGGTGGATGCGCTCACGGTCTACGGCGAGCAGTTCCCGGAGCACCCGCCGAAGTATGACGAGGATTTCTTCGACGGATCCTGAAACGCCTATTTGCGTTCTACGTCAAGAATCGAGTAACCTGCTCTTAGTGCCGTCAGCACGGCCGGACGATATATCCACAGGAGTAGGTTCAATAGTGCGCAGAAAGATCGCCGCCACCCTCGTTTCGACAGCAGCCCTACTGATGTTCTGGGCGCCGGGTCTCTCGATTGGAGTCTCGGCAGCGGCAAGTGGCCCGCACGCCCTGAGCAACGCGGTCCCCCTCGTCGTTCGGTCGGGTCAGGCACATCTGATTGGCCCCATGAGCGCGAACACCTCGCTGCGGTTCATGGTCACCTTGAAGATCAGGAGCTGGAGCAAGCTCAACGCGACACTGAAGGCCATCAGCACTCCGGGAAGCCCTCGGTACGACCATTACCTCACCCAGACGCAGGCCAACCGTCTGTTCAACCCGACAGTTGAGCAGCAGAAGCAAGTGGTGAGCTGGTTGCGGTCAAACGGCCTGCGCGTCACGGCTACCTTTGTGAACCATCTCGGCATCGAAGCCAAGGGTCCCGTCGGCTCCGTTGAACGCGCCTTCGGGGTTTCGATGGAGCGCTACTCCGGGACGCTCTACGGAAAGGCTGCGAAGTTCTACGCGCCCTCGACCGCTCCGGTCGTACCCGCACGCCTCAGCACCATCGTGAACGGCGTCATCGGACTGGACAATACGACACGGATCGTCAGCTTTGCTCAACGCCCAATACTCGCCTCGGCCGGCATTCGACCGCACGGAGACATAAACAGCGGAGGTTACTACCCTTCCGACTATCGCGCCGCCTACGGAGTCCCTTCAAGCGACGCCGGAGCCGGCCAGCACATCGGTATCACCCTCTTCGACGACCCACCGTCCAATTCCTCCCTGACCACCTGGGCGGACAAGGTCGGCCTCGGGGCAACACCCCCGACGACTACAAGTGGGCGTCTTATCGTGCACAAGATAGACGGTGGCGTCGGCACGGGCGATAGCGGCGAGTCCGGAATCGACGTGGAGAACTCATTCGGCCTGGCGCCCAAGGCGACCATCGATTACTGGGAGTTCAACGACCAGGATCAGAACATCGACGCCGCCGCTGTCGCACTCAACACGGCCGGGACGACCGGACCGAAGTCGCGCGGTCTGAGCGGGCTACCCCTTGAAAGCCAGATCTCCAGCAGCTGGGGCACCTGTGAAGACTCTCAGGATGATTCGGCCAACGAGGATCCGATCTTCGCCAGCGACAGCGCCACGGGGCATGACTTCCTCTTCGCCAGCGGAGATACCGGCTCGTATTGCGGTGAGTTCAACCCCGGCCAGGGAAACGACGACCCGTTTCCACAGTACCCCGCTAGCAGCCCCTACGTCACCGCCGTCGGTGGCACGGCCTTTGGCAAGGATGGAAATGCCACTCCGATTACCCTCACGTCCTATCCCGGCGAGGTCAGCTGGTACTACGATCCCAAGGGGAACAATGGTGGACCAGGCGGCCAGTGCGCGGGCGACGCCAGCAACACCTGCCCGGCGGGGTCGAGCGGAGGCTACAGCACTCAGTACAAGCGGCCTTGGTGGCAGACAAATGCAGGCCTTGGCACCCTTGGAAAATGTGCGACTACGGCCGGAAAGCATCTGTGTCGGGCATTTCCTGATGTCGCCGCCGCGGGCGACCCGAACTTCGCCGGTGCCTACATCTGCTACAGTGCCGGCTGCGAGGTCGACGGCGGCACCAGTCTGGCCACTCCCATCTGGGCCGGCATGCTGGCCGACATGAACTCATATATCGTCGCCCACACTGGAGACTCCGGCGTTGGCTTCCTCAACCCGTCGCTCTACTTCATTGCCGGTCACAACACCTACCATAGCGATTTCCACGACGTCACCTGTCCCGACACCTCGACTCGGTCACAGGGTGGGTGCACCAACGGGAAGTACAATACGACCGCCAACTGGGATGCCGTGACCGGGCTCGGCTCTCCGAACGTCGCCAAGCTGCAGGCCGAGCTGCTCTACTGGGCTCGCTAAACATCCACTAACGTACGCTCTGGGCCGCGGCTCCTCCTAGGAGGACCCGCGGCGCCCGGGCTCTCCCTCGAGCCGGCTTGGCAGGGCCGGAGTTCTGGCGGTCGCCACCGAGTCGGTTTAGTCCTGGGAGGTCTTCGTAGCCTACGCTCTCGTCTGAGCCACGTCACGGTTGATGGCAGCCGCTACGACCTTCAGATCGGCCACGAAGGCGGAGAATGCCTCATGCCGGGTTTCGGCGTCACGGGACCGCAGGATGGCCGACGGGTGAACCGTCACCGCCACCAAGCGGTGCTCCGCAGTCTCGAGGATGGTTCCACGGTCGCGAGTGACCTTGACGCCGGGGCCGAGCAGGGCGCCCGCCGCGGTTGCGCCCATGGCAACCAGGAGCCGCGGCCTCACAGCTAGCAGCTCCGACTCCAGCCACGGTCTGCAGGCGCCGATCTCGTACTTCGAGGGTGGCTTGTGGATACGCCGCTTGCCGCGAGCCTCCCACTTAAAGTGCTTGACGGCGTTGGTGACGTAGACATCTCGCCGCTCGATTCCGGCTTGGGTGAGTGCGCGATCGAGAAGGCGGCCCGCCGGACCGACGAATGGGTGGCCGGTACGATCCTCTTCGTCGCCCGGCTGCTCCCCCACCAGCATGAGCTGCGCGCCGGGATGTCCCTCGCCGAAGACTGTTTGGGTAGCGTTCTCCCACAGGTCACAGCCCTCACAGCCTCGAGCCGCATTCGCCAGTGCCTGGAGGTCATCGCTTCTCGAGGGCAGGAAGTCCAATGCCGACATGCAGCTTGACCTGCAAGGACCGAGCCGCCGTCACGAGATGAGACCGTGGCGTCGGCAGCCTGTGCGGGGGAGGCAAGGAGGAAACTCCGCTGATCTTCACTACCCTGCCCTGGCGTCGTAGCGGCGGAAGCCGGGCAGGGTGAAGGCCAGGATAGCCGTCCCCAGGACGCAGAGCACACCGCCGGAGATGATCGACGACCGCAGGGAGAATGCTGAGGCGACGGCGCCCGCCTCGACGTTGCCCAGCGTCGGACCGCTCGAGTAACTGATCATCTCGATGCCGGCCAACCGTCCACGGAGCGAGTCCGGGATGGTCTGGTTCCAGATTACGGAACGGAAGATGCCGCTGATCATGTCGGCTCCGCCTGCAAGCGCCAGGCAGAGAAGTATCAGAGGAAGGTTGGGACTCAGCCCAAAGCCGACGATCGCCACACCCCAAGCCCCCGCCGCCAGAATAACTGCCAGGCCATGTCTCCGAACGTGATTCGACCACCCACTGGTTGCTACAGCGACGAACGAGCCCACCGCGGGCGCCGCGAGCAGTAGGCCCAGGATCTTCGCACCGCCGTATCGAGCCGCTACGGCTGGGAAGAGGGCGTTGGGCATGCCGAAAAACATCGCATTCATGTCGACGAGGTAGGTCCCGAGAAGCTCGGGGCGCGACCTGGCGTAACGCAGGCCCTCCAGGATCCGCCGAACGCTGGGCCGCTCGGCGCCCGCCGGCGGCGGAACCGCCCGCATCAACAGCAGCATGCCCAGACCCACTCCAAAGGTGCCGACGTCGACCAGGTAGGTGGCGGGAAGGCCGATGGATGCGATCAGGACGCCCCCGAGGGCCGGCCCGGCGATCATGCCGGCCGTGGTCCGGAGCTCCGACAGCGCGCCGGCGGCGGTAAGCTCGTTGCGCCCAACCAGTCGGGGCAGCAGGGCGTCAAGCGAGGGCGTCTGGAGCGCGTCCAATCCCGCCAGGACGGCGGCCGCGGCGTAAAGAACGCCCAGCTGAGGTTGCGGGAGGAGGGCATTGAAGACGAGAACCGCCGAAACACCGGACATGGCCAGCTCCGTCACAAGCACCATGCGACGCCGGTCATGGGCATCGGCGAGCGCACCGCCGACGAACGCCAGACCAAGGATGGGCACGATCTCGCACAGGCCGAGGAGACCGACGGCAAACGAAGATCCCGTGATCCGGAAGACCTGGTATGGGACCGCAACGGCGGTGATCATGGTGCCGAAGAACGATACGGCACGGCCTGCGAAGAGGAGCCGGAAGTCGCGGTGGCGTCGAAGGGGTCCGGCATCTATGGCGGCTGTGGCCACCAGCTTCCGCCACCGAGGAAGCTCCTCCGAGGACCGGCTATCGGGCTGGTTCACATCCCCAATCTACCCACCCAGACGGCGCCCCCAGGCGAGCATTCGAAGCATACAGAAGGGCCGCGCAACACGCGCGGCCCTTCGAGGCTTTCTCTTCGCCCTGAGTCATGCCAGGGCAGCTACCTGCCCGCGCGCATTTCTCCAAGGACGGCACAGCTATCGGTCAATCGCTTGTCCATCGCTGACACCTCCTACGATCTAGCCTCGCCATCTGAGGGCAGGATCTGTGCCATTCGGTGGCAGCGGCACGAGCCTGAGCAGGCTTCTTGGTGAATCCGGCTCTAGACTTCAATGGACCGCATTGAGCTGAAATTTCGGAGGTGATTCGGCGTGTCCTCGACCGACATCCCGAACAAATTCAACGCCGCCGCGTACTTCGTGGATCGAACTGCCCGAGAGCATCCGGACAAGACGGCGATCGTGTACGGCACGGACGAGATTTCATACGGCTACGTCCAGGCCAACGTTAACCGCATCGGCAGGGCCCTCACAGAGCTGGGCGTCGAAATCGAGAATCGTGTCGCCCTGCTCCTCTATGATTCCCCGGCCTTCGTGTACACGTTCTTCGGAGCCATGAAGATCGGTGCGGTTCCGGTGCCCGTCAACACGCTTCTCAAGCAGGCAGACTGCGAGTACATCCTGGAGGACAGCCGCGCCAAGGTGCTGGTCGTCGACGCTCAGCTTCTGCCCGAGGTGGCGCCCGCGCTCGACGGACTCCGGTACCTCAGGCATGTCGTCGTGGTCGGTTCCGGTCAGATTCAACTCGGGGACCGGGTCGAGGTTCACGATTTCGACGACCTGCTGGCTGCGTCGAAGCCTGAGCTGGATGCGGCCGACACCTGCAAGGATGACGTGGCCTTCTGGCTCTACAGCTCGGGAACAACAGGCGCTCCCAACGCCGCAGTCCATCTTCACCACGACATGGTGGTGTGCACAGAGCTGTATGCCAAGCCCGTGCTGCGACTGACAGACAGGGACCGGACCTTCTCGATCGCCAAACTGTTCTTCGCCTACGGCCTGGGCAACAGCCTCTACTTCCCGTTTGCCGTGGGCGCCACCACCATCCTCTTCCCCGGACGCCCGGACCCGGCCTCGATCTTTCAGGTCGTCAATACCCACCGGCCCACGGTGTTCTTCGGCGTACCCACCTCATACTCGGCCTGTCTGCAGGCACTCGAGTCGGGGGCCCAGGTCGATATGTCGAGCGTTCGCATCGCCGTATCTGCCGGCGAGCCCCTGCCCGCGATAATCTGCTCTCGCTGGCTCGAGCGAACCGGCGTCACTATCCTGGACGGGATCGGCACCACGGAGATTTTGCATATCTTCATCTCCAACTACGAAGGCGACGTTCGACCGGGATCGAGCGGAAGAGTGGTCGAGGGTTACGAGGCCAAGCTCCTGGACGACGAGGACCGGCCGGTCCCGCTTGGTGAAATCGGCAACCTCGTGGTCCGCGGAGACAGCATCTGCTCTTGCTACTGGAACAAACACGACATCACCCGCGCCGCGATTCAGGGTGAGTGGATTCGCACCCGCGACAAGTACCATCTTGACGCCGACGGCTACTTCTGGTATGACGGACGTAGCAACGACATGCTGAAGGTCGGAGGCATCTGGGTGTCGCCGGCGGAGGTCGAGCAGGCCATCGTCGAGCACCCGGCGGTGCTCGAATGTGGGGTTGTGGGGATTCAGGACGCCGATGCGCTGATGAAGCCCAAAGCTTTCGTCGTTCTCAAAGAGGCGGGATCCGGCACCGATGAGATGGCCCGGGAGATTCAGGAGTTCGTCAAGTCGAAGCTGGCGCCGTACAAGTATCCGCGCATGGTCGAGTTCGTGGACGACCTTCCCAAGACCGCAACCGGTAAGATTCAGCGCTACAAACTGCGGACATAGGCGCCCGCCGTCCAGGATTCGTCGAGAGGCGCCCCCCCGCCGCTAAGCCGGTACGATAGCGTAATCTTGACCTGGCCCATGGAGAGGTGAGCAGCATGCAAGTCGAGATTCGGTCCATATCCCCGAATGACCTGGAAGGCTTCGGCCGTGCCTTCAGCACTGCCTTCGTGGAGTCCATG
>DASRCF010000043.1:0-2687 GCA_035653255.1 Chloroflexota bacterium | reverse complement strand
TGCCTACGATGGCCGCTGGCCACGAGCGGGGACGCCGATGGGACGGATAAGAGTCGACGGGAAGTTCTTCTCTCTCGATCGATCGCGTTTCCAGTTCCGCGGCGTCACCTACGGAACCTTCGCCGCCCGGGAGACCGATGGGGAGCTGTTCCCGGAGCGCCACCGGGTGAAGGACGACTTCGCATCGATTGGAGCCGCCGGCTTCACCGTGGCTCGGACCTACACGAGCCCGCCGGATGATGTGATTCGGGCCGCCGAGGACACAGCGCTTCGGATCCTGGCCGGAGTCTTCTTCAGCGATTGGCGATATCTTGTTGGTTCCTCCAGACGCCAGGCGGCCACTATCCAACGGCAAGCGCGGGCCATCGTGGCCCGTGAGTCGGCGCGCCTCGCCGGAGCGGAGTCGGTGCTCGGCGTCTGTATTGGCAACGAGATTCCTGCCGACGTCGTGCGCTGGCTGGGAACGGACCGGATGGCGTCCTGGGTCGGAGAGCTTGCCGATGCAGCGCACCAAGCCGCCCCCGAACTGCTCGTGACTTATGCCAACTACCCCACAGCGGAATACCTCGACCTCGCTGGCCTCGACTTCCTCACGTTCAATGTGTTCCTAGAGTCCAAGCTCGAGTTCCGTCGCTACCTCACCCGACTCCATCATTTGGCCGGCGACCGCCCGGTGGTCTTGGGCGAGATGGGCCTGCATGCCGGCGAAGGGGTCGACGGTGCCAGGCGCCAGGCTGAGGTCATCGATTGGCAGCTGGAGACCGCGCTCGAGCGGGGCGTGGCCGGCACCTGCATCTTCTCTTGGACGGACGAGTGGGCGGTCGGTGGCCACGACGTCGAAGGCTGGCGCTTTGGCCTCACCGACTCTCAGCGCAGGCCGCGTCCGGGGCTGGGAATCGCCACCGCCTGGAACTCGCGAGGCGTGGCCGACCTGCCAGTCAACTGGCCGTCGATCAGCGTCGTCATCTGTGCCTACAACGCGGCCGAAACCTTGGACGAGTGTCTCTCGCACACCTGCCGCCTCGACTATCCCAACCTCGAGATTTTGGTCATCGACGATGGCTCCACTGACTCCACTGCGGATATAGCGAGGAAACATCATCGCGCTCGGTTGGTCACAATCCCACACGGTGGGCTGTCCGTCGCTCGCAACGCAGGCATGGCAGAGGCGACCGGAGACCTGATTGCTTACCTTGACAGCGACGCCTACCCGGCACAGGAGTGGCCTTACTATCTGGTGTTGGGCATGGACGCCCCCATGGTCGGAGGCGCCGGCGGCCCCAACGTCCCGCCCCGCTCCGACCCCCGCGGTGCGCAGCAGGTAGCCCAAGCCCCCGGCGGTCCGGTCCATGTTCTTACCGCTGATGATCGAGCTGAACATGTCCCGGGCTGCAATATGGCCTTTTGGAAGCCAGTCCTCGAGGAGGTGGGAGGTTTCGACCCCATCTACACCGCCGCCGGCGACGACGTCGACGTCTGCTGGAAGGTGCTTGATCGGGGCTACGAGATCGGCTTTCATCCCGCCGCCCTGGTTTGGCACCACCGCCGGCCCGGCTTCCGGCGCTACCTGCGCCAGCAGATCGGCTATGGCCGGGCGGAGGCTCTGGTGGCCGCCCGCCACCCAGACCGCTTCAACCCGCTCGGCTCTGCTCGGTGGCGAGGCTCCATATACGGCCCTCTACCACCCGCGTTGGCCCGTCACCGCATTTACCGGGGGCTTTACGGCTCGGCGGCCTACCAGTCGGTCTACCGCGACGGTGGACATGTCGGAGACATCCTGCACCAGGCCGGTATTCCGTTGGCGGCGCTGTTCTTCGTGCTTTCCTTGCCCTTCTTGGTCGTGAACCCAATGGTGGCGATCGTGCCATCGGTCACCATTGGGTTTGTTGTCGCCCTATTCGGCATCGACGTGGCTCGTACCCACCTCCCTCGGCATCTGCGCAAGGGCGGCCGTCTTGGATTTCGCACTGGCGTCGCGCTCATGCACATCGCCCAGCCTCTGGTGCGGACCTGGGCCCGAATGCGCCATGGGGCACTCGCCCGACGCGAGCTCCCCGCCCTAGGCGGAGAACTGGGCCCGGCTACGCGAGCAGGGCGAGTCGTTATCCTGCCGGCGTGGCGGGAGCGAGCGCTGATCGTCGCCGATCTGATCACCTTGCTCCGTCGCGCTGGCTACCGGGTGGTGCCCCCCACGGGTTGGGAAGACTACGACGCGCGCCTGCTCATATCCACCTTCTTCGTTTCCCACCTGATTACCACGGCCTTTCCAGAGGGCTGCATCCAGGCCCGGCTTGGCCGCTTGCGGTCTCGGCGGTGGTGGATGGCACTCGCCGGGGTGGCCTTTGTGATCGGGGGACTGGGCTGGTGGCCTTTGAGCGTGGTTGTGGCGGCTGGGGTTGTCACCGACGGAGCAATTGCTGTGGCCCGCCAGGGCCGCGTGCTGGCCAGGGTGGCGCTGCGCGGCTCTACACCGCCGTCTTCTCCAACTGGCCCCACGCCGACGGGCTGACTCGGCAGGGTCTCTCAGTGCTTTCGATTGTGTGCAGGGATACTGGCCCTCTCACGACCGGCCGGCCTGATCGCAGGGTTCAGGAACGTCCAGGCAGGTCATTCTCCGGCGGCGGAGCTGGCAGGTGAGGATCGTCCATGTAGTGCCGGTCTGGCTTGCAGTCTCCACCCAAAGCCAC
>DASRCF010000042.1:0-4510 GCA_035653255.1 Chloroflexota bacterium | reverse complement strand
CCGCAACCGTTCCGGCGGCCAGGTCAGGAGCCCCGTCGTCGGAGCATCACAGTAGGGCTCCCGGAGCGCCGCGGTCCTGGTCGTCAAGGCGCCGTCAGAGAAGATCCCTTCAGGACAGACCACAGGACAACATGATCGGTTTGCATGAGCAACTCGCGACATCGGGGAGAAGCGGTTTAAAGTCTTCGGGAGCGGAGCCATTGCGCTTGCTACCTGCAACTGACCCAAGGGCTGCAACCGCAAGTGGCAACCAGGAAGGCGGCTGCTGGTGCGCATTGTACGAACCCGGGAATATACGAGCAGACCCCTTCCCGGGCAAGTGTGGCATAAGTGGTCCAACACGAATCTCCTACTCGGAAAGTATCCTGGCATGCTCGGCGGGAAGACCGGGACGACTCCCGAGTCGGGTGCTAGCCTTGTCGTCGTCGACAATACTCGGACAGGCCATCGCCTCACGGCCGTGCTGCTCGGCGATACACAGGCGCGCAGATTTCGCGACATGGCAGCCCTACTGAACTACGCGCGGACGGTCGTCCAGTTCGAATCAGGAGGATAGTGGTGGCCGGACGAGGCTGGCAGGCTTATGCAGAAAGCTATATGCGACCGCCTGAAACGCCCCATAACCGCTGCCGGTAAGGGAGATCACTCCTCCGCGGCGCCCCTTCCCGCTCTTGCGAATCTGAGACCTCCGTTGTGGATCCCATAGATAGTCATTACAACTTTCTCGGGCTGCCTCCCACGGCCCCCCGGTCGGATATCGAGGCTTGCGTGGAACGACGCCGGAGCCAAGCCGATGCGGTTGCGACCTCCGATCCCCAGTGGTCACATGAGATCCGGGAACGTCTTCGCCGTATACGGGAAGACCTTTTAACGAGCGATCAGCGGCGGCGCGACTATGATCAAGGTCTCCGAGAGTTTCACAGAGGGGCGAGTAAGGACGCGACCCTTCGGGAGGCCATTACGAGCACATGGGAGCCTCCCACGGAGCAGTGGCTATCCAGAGTGCCGCGAGAGGTCGATTCGCCCCCCTCCACTGACGATTGGGACGCTGCCCCCGGGGGCGTTCCACTGGAGTATCGGCCAACCCTCCGCCATAGGCCGCTGATGGTCCTTTCGCTCGTCGTCGTTGGCTCGCTGCTGGGAGCCGGAGGGGCGGTAACGGTCTTGCGGGGATGGCCTCCATGGACAGCGCCCAAAGCGGCTCCCGGAGAAACCCCCGTTCCTACTCGCCGGCATTCACCGAGGCCTACGCACGCAGTTGGGCCTACGTTCACGGCGACACCGAGCCCCACCGCCTGCACCCCACGCACAGGGCCTTCGATTCAGTGGACTGGGGTATCGCTCAGTCCGCCCTCCGTCGCGCCAGGAGGCTCTTTAACCCTCACCTACACCATTGCCAACAACACCTGTTCGCCGATTAGGGTAACGCTGGGCGCTACGTTGGTCGACTCGAACTCCGCGGCGTACAGCGACCCGGCAAGCGACAGGACAGTCGCAATATTCGGGTATCCAGCAGCCCAGTCGCCCGTTCAACACAGGCGCACAGGGGACCCTTGCGGCGGGCCAATACACACTCGAGGTGTCCGTCAACCAACCCCGCTTCAAAGGTGCGTCGTATCCGCCGACGCCGCACGGTGCCAATTGTTCCATCGTCAAGTCCATTTTCCTTAGCTGTCCCAATGCCTTGACCGTGCGGTGACACTTCCGACCGTCTCAGGGGGACCAGAGAGGAGGGAAGGGGCTCATGGAGCGAGAGCCTAATCTGCCGCCGCACCGGCTTAAGCCTAGCGACTTGGAAAGATTCCGTACCGCGACTTTTCGCCCCGTCAGCTTCAAAATTAGCCCTTCATGGAGGGAGCGGTAAGCGGCGGGGCGGCCGTCTGGCGGAAATCGTCGGCACCAAGTCCCCCGGGCGTCGCTCCACGGGACACATGTAGTTGTCCCGCGGTGTTATGGCGAGAAGCGGCGTTGTCACGATGGTAACTTACACCGCCGTATGTCCACACCGCCTACGGTCGACGAAGAAGCGATCTGTGCTCTAGTCGGGAAAGACGAGGCGGCCGTCGACGATGGTGGTGATGACGCAGGCCTCGGTGATCTCCTCGGACGGACAGGACGTGATGTCACGGTCGAGGACGACCATGTCGGCCAGCATGCCGGGAGCTAGGCAACCCTTCACCGTCTCAGTACGGGTGGCATAGGCGGCGCCGCCAGTGTAGTGCATGACGGCACGCTGGGCGCTGATCCGGTGAGCCGGGCCGAGAACTCTGCCGGAGGCCGTTCGACGCTCGACGGCGGCTCGGATCCCCACCAGCGGGTTCCCGGGCGTGACCGGCCGGTCGGAGCTGAAGGCAATGGGGATCTCCTCTTCCTCGAACCAGCCGACGGGCGAGTTGTTCGCCGCCCGCTCCGGTCCCAGCGCCGGCTCGTAGGCGTCGCCCAAGACGGCAATGTCCTCGGGCTGGAGCACGGGAACGATCGCCAACGACTTGATCCGGGCGAGAGCCATTCGATCCAGGATGGTGCAGTGCTCGATCCGGTGACGGCGGGAGTCTCGCTCTCCTCCTTCGCGGGCCGCTTCGAGGGCGTCGAGCACAGCGTCAATCGCCCGGTCGCCGATGGCATGGGTGGCGATCTGCCAGCCCGAGGCACTCGCCCGTCGGATCAGTTCCCGCAACCGTTCCGGCGGCCAGGTCAGGAGCCCCGTCGTCGGAGCATCACAGTAGGGCTCCCGGAGCGCCGCGGTCCTGGTCGTCAAGGCGCCGTCGGAGAAGATCTTGACAGAGCCGATTCGCAGCCAGTCGGGGTTTACGCTGCAGCCGAAATCCGCCGGTTGCAGCGTAGGGCCGTCTTCAGGCGCGACGAGGGTGATCTGGGGCATCAGCTCGATGCGAGTGACAAGCTGCCCGGTCTCAAAGGCAGCCCGATAGGCGTCGAACTCACGTGTCCCTGTCTCCGGCGAGCCGGTGGCGGCGTCGCTGGCGCTGGTAATCCCCTCCACCGCCAATGCTCGTGACGCGGCCAAAATCGCCTCTGTAGCCTCGGCCATCGTGGGCTCGGGAATCATGGCCGACAACAGCTGCCTTGCGGTCTCCTTCAACACTCCGGTGGGCCGGCCGGATTCGTCCCGTTCGATCTCTCCGCCCGGCGGATCGTCCGTTTGGCTGGTTATGCCGGCCAGCTCGATGGCCCTGGAGTTGGCGGTGAGCACGTGCCCGGACGTATGCGAGAGCACAACCGGCCGCTCCGTCGTCACAGCGTCGAGGTCGTCGCGATTGGGGTGGCGGCCTTCCGCGAGCAGATTCTGGTTATAGCCGCGTCCGAGCAGCCAGCCCACTTTGGAGGTCACCATCCGCTCCCGGATGCGCTCCTGGATGGCTTCGATGGACGGAGCTGCCGCCGGACTCACGTCGACACGCCCCAATCCGAGGCCGAAGGACAGAATGTGCATGTGGCAGTCGTTGAATCCCGGCAGGACGAAACCGCCGCCAAGATCAACCACACGGGATCCCCGGAGAGCTGCCCTGACCGTCTCGTACTCTCCGGTGGCGACTATTCTACCGCCGTCGACGGCGACGCACGAGATACGAGGCGTCAGCGGATCGCCGGTCATGAAGGAAGCGCCGGCATAAATGGTGGTGTCGGTCATGTGACCCTCGGCCAACAACGGAGTGTCACATTCTAGAGAGGGGTCGAAGGCGAAAAGTCGAAAGCTGAACGTTTGAAGGTGAAACGAGTTGAGGAGTCCAAGGGGCGGACCTTACGTTGCTGTGGTGGCCTGAGCGGTCCGGGAGACTGAAGTGGGAAACAGGTGGAGCTGACGGAGGAGAACGCGCCACCTGACCCGATGATGCTGTTCGCTAAGTGGTATGAGGATGCGCAGGCCGGGGCAGGTGAGTCCGATATCCCGAACGCCATGGCACTGGCTACTACATCACCGAGTGGTGATCCGTCCGTCCGCTTCGTGCTCCTCAAGGGCTACGATCGGCGCGGCTTCCTGTTCTTCACCAACTATGAGAGCCGGAAAGGGAGCCACCTCGAGGAGAGGCCACGGGCGGCCGCCGCGTTGTTCTGGTCACGGCCGCGGCGTCAGGTTCGCGTCGAGGGCCGTGTCGAGACGGTCTCGGCGGAAGAGTCTGACGCCTACTTTGCCGGACGGGACCGAGAAAGCCAGATCGGCGCCTGGGCGTCTCCACAGAGCCGGGTCATCAGCAATCGGCAGCAGCTCGAGGAGTCCGTCAAGGAGGCCGAGGCCCGCTTTGGCGGCCGTGACATACCCCGGCCGCCGTACTGGGGTGGATACCGCATAATTCCCGACTTGATCGAGTTTTGGAGCGGCCGCGATCACCGGCTCCATGACCGAATCCGGTACTCACGCCAAGATCCCGGCGAACACTGGATCAGGGAGCGTCTGGCTCCATAGACGAGTTCAAGGTTCAGAGAGCTGCCGTCGCCTGCAGCTGGACACCAACGCTTCGAGACCCGAACTCCAAACTCGAAACCCGAAACT
>DASRCF010000041.1:0-4408 GCA_035653255.1 Chloroflexota bacterium | reverse complement strand
GAGCACCCAGCACGCGGTGATCGGCGGGTTCACCGAGCCTCGAGGTGGCAGAAAGCACTTTGGAGCGCTCGTTCTGGGTGTCTACGAGGGTGACGCACTCTGCTATGCCGGTCACACGGGAGGCGGCTTCGACGACGCTACGCTGGTGGCTGTGCTCGCGGATCTCCAGCCTTTGCAGATCGACCACTCGCCGTTCAAGGACACGCCCAAGACCAATGCGCCGGCCACCTGGGTTGAGCCGCGACTGGTATGTGAGGTGGAGTTTCGGGGCTGGACGGCCTCAGGCGTTATGCGCCAGCCGGTATACAAGCGCATGGTCGAGGATGTCGACCCAAAGTCGGTCCGGCGCCCGGTGGACTCTCCACCAAGCGCAGTCGAGCCTGCGGCTGACAGCAGACGGTACGGCTCCCGGTCGCAGGAGGTCATGACCACCGTCGGCGGCCACAATCTGAAGCTCACCAATCTGGGTAAGGTCTTCTGGCCCGAGGAAGGGTACACGAAGGCCGACCTCATCGACTACTACCGTGAGATCGCCCCGTTCATCCTGCCCTACCTTCGCGACCGCCCGGAATCGCTTCACCGACATCCCAACGGGATCGGCCAGAAGGGCTTCTTTCAGAAGGATATGCCGCCGGAGACGCCGGATTGGATCGAGACCTGTTCGGTCTACTCGCCCTCGCACGGCAAGCAGGTACGCTACCTCGTCTGCCAGGAGGAGGCAACTCTCATCTACCTGGCTAATCTGGCCTGTATCGAGATCAATCCATGGAGCTCACGGACCGCCGCCCTCGACCGGCCCGACTTCATCGTCCTGGATCTGGACCCGCTCGAGATTGATTTCAGCCACGTGATCGAATGCGCGCTGATTGCGCGGCGCATCCTCGATGCACTGGATATCCCCAGCTACTGCAAGACCAGCGGCTCAAGAGGCATGCACATCTACATTCCCATGGGGGCGAGATACGACTACGATCAGGCCAAGCAGTTTGCCCAGCTTCTGGCCACGCTCGTTCATTCACAATATCCCGCACACACCAGCCTGGAACGCATGCCGGCGAAGCGGCGCGGTAAGATCTACGTCGACTTTCTCCAGAATCGGGACGGACAAACACTGGCGGCGCCCTACAGCGCCCGGCCGAAGCCACACGCTACCGTCTCAACCCCGCTGCGGTGGGAGGAGGTGCGTCCCGGTCTCGATCCGGCGCAGTTCACCATCAAGACCATTCACGGGCGGCTCGACAAGGTCGGCGACCTTTGGAAACCTGTTCTGGGCGAAGGCGTAGACCTGCCCCGAGTGCTGGAGGCCGTGGCTTCGTAGCTGGTCGAAGTCACATCCGCGTATGACAGGATCAGCTCCGCAGGAGTTCCTGTCCGGCGTGGCGGGGGTGTGGCCGCTTTCCTCAGTCGAGCGGGTAGACGTCGACGGTGGCTCCTGGCTGGAGCCGGGCGACCGAGGCCGGCACGCGTGCCAGGGCGTTGGCCCGCGACAGGGGAAGGATCATCGACGAGTCCTGCTTCCCGGCAAGGCGGGCATGGAGACGACCCTCACGCGGCTGCACGATCACGCGGAAAAACGTCTCCCTACCACCCTGGTTGTCCAGCTCCTCATCCGCCACCGCCGAGAGCGGGTCCGGCAAGGGCTCGGCCAACCCCAAAAGCCTTCGGATGACCGGCCTGGCAAACACGTAGAACGTGACCATGGTGCTGGTGGGGTTGCCCGGCAGCCCGAGAACCATCGTCTCGCCACCATTCGGCCGCTGAAGCCAGGCCAGCATCAGCGGCTTCCCCGGACGGACCCGCACGCGCCAGAACTCCACGCGGCCCAGGTCTTCCAGCACGCTTTTGACATAATCAAAGTCACCGACTGAGACCCCGCCCGAGGTGAGCAGAAGATCGGCCTCACGCCCGTTCTCAAGAACCCGGCGGAGCGCCTCCGGTTCGTCCTTCACCGGCCCGAGCGTGAGCGGGACGGCTCCCAGCTCCGCCACGGCCGCCCTCAGTGCATGAGCATTGCTGTTGTAAATCTGTCCGGGCTGCAGAGGGAGGCCCGGCTCAACCAGCTCGTCGCCCGTCGCCAGGATCCCCACCACCGGGCGACGGCTGACCCGCAGTTCCCCGCAACCAACTCCCGCCGCCATCGCGATGTGGCGGGCGGTGAGTCTGACCCCGCGCTCCACGACCACCTGCCCGCGTTTGACGTCGAGCCTGGCCGGTCTCACCGCCGATCCCCTGGCGACACCGACAGGCACTGCAACCCAGTTGTCTCCGCTCTCGGTGTCTTCAAACGGGATGACGGTGTCGCCGCCCTCGGGCATGGGCGCCCCGGTCATTATTCGCGCCGCCTGCCGCGCCGAGATGCGTCCGGGATCGGCCGAACCTGCGCCGATATGGTGAGTAACCTGAAGACGAACGGTCGGCTCCCCACGCTGCTGGAGGTCCTCCGACCGAACGGCGAAGCCATCCATGGCGGAGTTGGCGAACGGCGGCAGATCGACACTCGCCGTCACCGGATGTGCCAGTGCTCGGCCGACCGCCTGGTCGAGGGACACCATCTCATCCTCGACCGGCGTCACCGCTGCGAGAATCCGCTCCTGAGCCTCGTCGACGCTCAGGAGATCGGAGGATGTGGTCAGCCGGCCTCTCCGCGCAGGATCTTCTCGTACAGCATTCGCGTAGAAGGCGCGGGCTGAGCGGCGAGGTGTTGGGCAAACAGCCGTTCAGCGTAGCGATAGAGCTGAATGGCCTCACTCCGTCTGCCGGCTCGGGTGAGGTACAGCATCAGAGCCTGGTAGGCGTTTTCACGATATGGGTCCACGTCGAGGACCCGCTTCATGAAACGGATACTGTCGCTGAACTCGCAGCGGTCGGCACAGATGGCGCCCGAGCGGAAGAGGGCCGAGATCCACAGCTCGCGCAGCTTCTCGCGCCGGTCACTAGGCCAGTCCTCGTAGAGATTCTCGTGCAGGAAATCCTCGTTGTACAGTGACAGCGCGTTGAGAAACGTGCCCAGCGCCGCCTCCATCTCGCCCGACTCCTGTGCGTGAGCCGCCAGTCGAACCTGCGCCTCGAACTCGTCGGCATCGCACCAGTAATCCTGGGACGTGTCTAGCCGCAGGCCGCTCCCGTCCTCGACGATGTATTGGTGGTCGGGAAGCTCGGTGTGCAGGAGCTCAACAAGCGTCTTGAGGCGTTGGTCCAGCTCCTTTGACGCTGCCTCGGGATCCAGATCCGGCCAGACCATGTACAGCAAGGCATCCCGATCGACAACCTCGTTCGGATGAGTGACGAGGTACTTCAGGATGAGCCTGATCTTCGCGTCACCGGTGTTTTCGTCGATGATCAGCGTATCGCCGACGAGGGCTCTGAACGGCGCCAAAGCATGAACTCGCAAGGTGGTGGCGCCGGCCTCCTTGGGCGAGGTTCGGTCCATCCAGACTCGAACCCGAAGCAGTAGGTCGTCCAGGTCGAAGGGCTTCGGCACAAAGTCTTCGGCGCCCCGTTGGAGCGCATCGAGGATGTCGCGGTGCGAGGACTTTGCGCTGAGAACGATGACGGGTATCGCGCGCAGGTCTGAATCGGCCTGGAGGGTATCGAGAACCTCAAACCCGCTCACCTCAGGCATCATCAGATCGAGAATGATCAGCGCCGGCGGGGTATCTCGAACTTGCGTCAGAGCCTCGCGACCATTCTTGGCCGTGCGGATCGGCAGTCCCTCATCGCTGAGCACCGCCGACAGAAAAGCGACAATATCGGGCTCGTCGTCGACAATGAGGATGTCCCCGCGGCCGACTTCTTCGGGCACTGACAGTTCCCTGGCTAAGAGCTGCGCCAACTGGTGTCGTCCACGGCCCGTGACTCTCGCTTTGTAATGCTTTTCATTATAGGTTTCTCATGGACGCTTACGAGGTAGTCTCACGCTACTACGATCTCGAGCACGACAGACTCACCGACGACGTCGACATGTATCTCCAGTTCGCGCAGACGTATGGGGAATCCGTTCTCGTCTGCGGTGTCGGCACGGGTCGCGTGGGGATTGGGATCGCCGTGCGGGGGTTCGAAACCTGGGGATTCGACGTCAGCCCCGCGATGTTGTCGAGAGCGCGGCAGAAAGCCGTCTCTACCCCCAACCTACACCTATTCGATGCCGACATGACGTCGCTCGATCTCGACCGCTCGTTTTCGCTCGTCATCATGCCGCTTGACACACTCGTCGGGCTGGCGACGAGGGAGGCGCAGGAGGCCGCCCTAAAGCGGGCGAGGGCCTGTCTCCTGCCGGAGGGGCTGCTGATCGTAGACGTTCTGAATCCACTGGTCCTTCCCGATCTGTCGGAGAGCCGGCTTCTCCGTCTGCGCTTCGAGAGCTCGACGTGCGAAGGGCACCTGATCGTGGCGAACGACGCCCTGGAAA
>DASRCF010000040.1:0-4041 GCA_035653255.1 Chloroflexota bacterium | reverse complement strand
TTCCGCTTGGCACGATGGTCGTACCGGGGGCAGAGGCGGGGCAGGACGCGTGCGAGGGGAAGATTCCGGCCGCGGTGGCTGTGGACACGGGGCAGGGTGCGCAATCGGGACATTGACGGGCTGAAGCCCTGTACTACGGGGGGGCATGCAGCGGCTTCGTTCTGCGTAGTACAGGCCTTCAGGCCGTTGATGTTCCGTTTACCACGATGCTCCGTATGGACGGTCGACGCGGGGGGCGGAGCACCGGCGAGGGCAGATTCCGGCCACGGTCGCTGTGGATACGGGGCAGTGTGCGCAATCGGGACATTGACGGGCTGAAGCCCTGTCTCGAAAATGGATCGATCGATCGGTCCTCAATTTTCATTGCTCGTTGTGCCCCTAGAGGGGGCATGAGTATCTGTACTACGGGGAACGAGCAACTGGCGGGAGGGCAGGTGGCACACCTCAGAGCGGGGGCGCCAGCTCGAAGTACCGATCGACCATCGAGGTGTCACCCTCGATGTGTAGGGACGCGGCCGGAATCCGGTGCCAGAGAAAGAGAAAGAGGTCTTGCGCCGAGCCACTGAGCGTGACGTGCGAGCCCTTGGCCGATTGAAGGATCTGAACGTTATCCTCGTCGAACCGGACGGTGTAGCTGCGGTTCGATCCACTGTCAACGAAGTGATAGGTCTCGCCGCGGCCCGGCGGGGCGCCCCTAATCTGCCGTCGGAGCGGGACCATGAATCCAAAGGTGTGCTCGACTCCTTCAGCCGCCAGCCGCTCGTCTATCGGGCCTGGGCGGCCGACCGCGGACTGCGCATCCCAACGATGAACGGCGGTCTCAATTGGCATCAGCTGGAGGTAGTGACTGACGGCCTGAACGCCTGACCAGCTCCAGACGTGTTCTTTGGGATCGGCTGCCCGCAGCGCCGATTCGACCAACCTCGAGCTTTCTCGCGCCCACGGCAGCAGACCGGGGGGAATGGCGCTCAGGTCGGTCTCGCCGTCCATCGACCGCTCGAACCATTCCCGCAGACCTGGAACCTGCGACAGCATTTCCCTTCTCAGCCCTTGAGGCTCCTGGGCCTTCTCGCCGACGATGGCGGCCTGCGCACGATGAACGCCTCCGATATGCATGACCAGATCGGCCATATACCACCCGGGGCAGGATGGCACAGGTCGGCGGAGATCGCGCTCCGCGGCATCGTACAGCGCCTGTGAGTCCGACCGAATGAGGCGCAGGCAGGACGGCTTATCCAACAATGGTCTGCCCCTTAGGCGGGTTTCGGACTGGTCCCGGCTTGAGTCTACTGAACTGGCTCAGATGGGCCAGGGCGGTTGGGTCTTGGCCCAAGCTTCCCGTCAGCTACAATGCGCCTCAGATGCGATTGAAATCGACCAGTCGGAGGCAGAGCCTTGCGTCGCTATCTCATTCCGAGCCTGTGTAACGAGACCGTCCTCGAGACATTCTTCGTCTCCTCGATAGCCACCCTCCTGTTGGTGCGTTTCTACCTCTACCTGACCGGCTTCCCACGCGTCGGCGGCGGCGGTATTCACATCGCCCACGCATTGTGGGGCGGGCTGCTCATGATGACCGCGATCGTCATCCTCCTCACCTACGTCGGTCGAGCAGGCGCCCGACTGGGTGCTTTGGTCGGCGGCATCGGGTTTGGACTCTTCGCCGACGAGCTGGGCAAGTACATGACCACCAACAACAACTACTTCTTCCGGCCGGCGGCGGCGTTGATATACGTGCTATTCGTGCTGCTGTACCTGGGTATCCATCTGCTTCTGAGGTGGCACCGCGGGAGCGACCGCATGCAGCTGGTGCTGGGAGTGCAGGCCTTTATGGAGTCGGCGGCGCGAGGGTACGATCCCATCACGCTTGCCGAAGCGCAGGCATTTCTGGCGCGCGATCAGACGGGGACCCCGGTGGTTGCCGACCTGAGGAGGCTGCTCGCAAGTGTGCCCTCGACGCCTGCAGAACACGTGTCGCTGGCGGTACGCATCCGGCACCGACGGCAGCGGCTTTACGAGCGGCTCCTGAGGACGCAGTGGTTTCCCTACCTGGTACCACTGATCTTCGGCGGGTTGGTCACCTCGGGAGCGGTCATCGCGATATTGATCGTGGCGTCGGCCGTGCCTTCCCCCATCAACTTTCACTCCTCAACTCCGGAGATAATCGCCATAGGCCAGCTACTTTCGAGCCTGGTCGCGGTCTCGCTGGTGGTTGGCGGAGCCGTCGCTATGATCTGGTCTCGCCTCACCTCCTACCACCTCTTTCGCTACGCCATGTTGATCTCGATACTTCTGACCGCGGCGCTGCAGTTCTACAGCATTCAGTTCTTTGCTCTGATCGGGGTTGCCCTCGGCGTGGGTGGGCTCGGACTGGCCAATGCGCTTTCGACCCGGGAGCGGCACTACCTGCGCCATCACCGTCAAGGTGTCCTGACGGCTTCACCCAGCGGCTCAGACCCGTAGGCGCCGCCGCGGCGATCAGGACCGAGGAATCGCGCCAAGGGCCTCCTGACCCGCTGCCTAGAATGAATTACGCGCGGCCAATTCGAGACGCCGTTGGAGGAATGATGGAGTTTCACATCGGAGCCCACATTGTCGACCGAGAGGGCGAGCGAGTGGGCACGCTCAAGAACGTGATCGTCAATCCGGACACGAAACAGGTGGAAGAGATCGTTCTCGGAGAGTCGGGGATGATTGGGCGTGAGGTGGTGGTTCCCGTGGGCACGGTCGCGGCGGCAGAAGCCGATCAGATTCAGCTCGATCTTGACCAGAATCAGGTAGGCAAGCTCAAGGACTTCGTGCACACCAATTACATAGCGCCGGAGCCTGGCGGGTTCACAGGGATGCCGTGGGCCGGAGGAGCTTTGATCGCGCCCGGGATAGCGCCGGTCGGCGCTGCGGCCGGCTTGGAGACGATCGCCTACACTCCGATCGTCGAAACCGAGGAGCAGATCCCGGAAGGTGATGTCGATATCAGACCCGGAACCGAAGTATGGGCCACCGACGGCAAAGTCGGGACGGTGGATGACGTGTTCGTCGACCCACAAACCAACCGGGTCACGGGCTTCGTCGTCAAGGAAGGGTTCATTTTCCAGCACGACGTCGAAGTCAGTCTGGCTCAGATTTCCTCTATCGGAAGCGAGCGGATCGACCTCAAGGTTGCGAAGGCGGACCTAACCCGACCTGACGAGTAGAGTCCGGTCTGGCCGGGTCTGACGGCGTGCTCGTCGCGATGCCGATAAACGTGCAAGGTCGGCTGCCGGGTCACACCCCCTTAGGGTGAACATTGGAGGCGCTGCCGCCTAACCGAAGGGTGTGGGTGTCGGCGTAGGCCGTGGCGTAGGCGTCGGCTTGGGCGTGGGAGTGGGCTTTGGCGTCGGCGTTGGCCGTGGAGTTGGGCTCGGCGTGGGCGTCGGAGTCGGGGTAGGCGTGGGAGCCGGTGTGGGAGTTGGGCTGGGGGCCGAGGTCGGCGTGGGCGTCGGACTGGGCTTCGGCTTGTGCGTGGGTTTGGGCTTGGGGGTCGGCTTCGGCTTGGGCGTCGCCGTCGGAATGGGTCGCTGATGGGGCTGGTGGTTGGCGGCGTTGTAGATGAGCACGCCGGCCGCCACGGCGGCCCCGACCAGTGCCAGTGCCAGCAGTATGAGCAGTGTGGTGCGCCAGGGATTGGGCGGCTCGATGGGTGTGGCGGCTCGCGCGGCCGGCGGACCGGGAGGCGGCCTGCGAATGACCGTCGTTTCCTGCGAGGGGACAACGGAGCTGACCACGGCCGTCTCCTCTCCCAGCGGCGCCATGACCGTGGGCTGGCCGGATGCCGGCGGCTCCTGCTGCTGCATTGCCAGCCCGAATTCCGAGGCGCTCCGGTAGCGGTCCTCGGGATTCTTGTTCAGAGCCCGCAGCACCACCGCCGCGGCGCCGGGCGGGATATTCGGATTGAGCCGGTTCGGGGATGGTGGTGAATCGTGGACCTGCTTCATGGCCACGCCCAGGGCGTTGTCGGCGTCGAAGGGCAGTGAGGCCGTAAGCATCTCGAAGAGGACGATGCCC
>DASRCF010000039.1:0-9755 GCA_035653255.1 Chloroflexota bacterium | reverse complement strand
GGCACGCAGATGAACTCCCAGACGATCAGTGGATCGACGCTCGGGCCCGGCGTGTACCACGGTGGAATCTCGCTGAGCGGAGGGACGTACACGATGAGCCCGGGCGTGTACGTCATGGATGGGGGCGGCCTGACGCTCAGCGGTGGGGTCACTATTACCGGCAACGGCGTCTTCATCTACAACTCGGACAGCGCCAGCCCCAGCAGCTGTTCCCCCATCAGCCTCAGCGGCAACGGAACCATCACTCTGGACGCCCCCACCAGTGGAACCTATCGTGGCCTCGTCCTAGCGCAGGATCCGAGCTGCGCCACCATGGCCACCATATCCGGTAATGGCGCCCCGGCCCTCAATGGTGGCTTCTACTTCCCGGATGCCACCGTCGACCTGTCCGGCAACGGAAGCCAGTCAGGAGGACTCCAGGCACTGATCGTTGCCGATAAGGTCGAAGCCTCGGGCAACGGCAACGTCTACCTCGCCAAACCCACCATCGCACCAATCTTAATCGGTACAGTCTTAGTGGAGTAAGCTTTGTTCAAGTGCTTGGCGCTGTTCTCGCTCTGGAGCATGCACAGCACGATGCGCCTGCTCATCTCCTAACGGAGGAGTGAGAACGCGATGACATGGCCGGCTGCCGGGGCCAGCATGACCGTCTGCTTTACCGAACTGCGCTTCGACTCTGCTAGAGAAGTGATACCAGCATCCAGCCAACGAGGCACCTCCAGCGCGCTGCTTGTTCCTCAGCGCGTTGCGCTTGACCAGAGCTTGGTCTCCATGACAGGTGGTTGGAAAGAGAACTTCGGCCCGGTCGACAGGGTGGCATTCGAGAGATTAGGTCGGCATCTCCTCCGCGGGTGTGTTGGTATCGGTCGAGTCCCTTGACGGTTGGCTTTGTACCGGGAGGATCGAGCAGACCATCCTCCAGGAGCGCCAACCGCCATGGCCTACATCTCCGACGTCGTCCTCGACATCAACGGCAACGCTCTGCCCGGCGCCTCAGTCACCCTCCTCCGCGCCTCCGACTACGCCTCCCCTCCACTCACCGATCCCGGGCCCGGCACCCAGAACTACATCGCCCAGACCACCGCCTCAGCCACCGGCCAGTTCGTCTTCGACCACATACCCGTCGACGACTACCATCTCATGGTCAAGGCCGCCGGCCAAACCACCTTCCGCTACCACGTGCCCGCTCTCCCCGTCGAGGCCGCCCGCGTCAAGGAGGCCGACGGCCGCTCACTCATCCCCATCACCCTCGAGAAAATCCTCTCCGGCCAAAACACCACCATCCACTGCGTCGGAGACTCCATCACCGTCGGCTACAACTCCACCGGCACCGTCGGCGGCGGATTCGTCCAGCGGCTCGGCGTCCTCATCGCCCAGCAGCTCGCCCCCCTCGCAGCCGTCCAGCGATACGACCCCAACGCCTACGGCGCCCTCCAGGATGGCCCCATCACCGGCTGGAACGGACCAACCACCATCCAAAGCCCTTCCGGCGGCTCAACCCAGGTCATCGAGATCGTCAACAACGGCGTCTCCGGCGACACCGTCCAACGCGTCCTCCGCCGCTACAACAACCTCACCGGCTGGTCCCCAAACATCGACCTCTTCATCGTCTACCTCGGCATCAACGACTCCGTAACCAACGACTCCTCCAAGTTCGTGCCACCCGACGCCTTCTACGCCGGCCTTACCTCGCTCGCCAACTTCCTCCGCACCTACTACCCCGAGGCCGAGGTCGCCCTCTGCTCACCCCACCACAATGACCAGCCCGACGTCGGCAACGGCGGCACGATCCCTGCCGGTACCTACACGCTCGAACAGTACGCCTCCGCCACGAGACGTGTCGCCATCGAGCAGGGTGTAGCCCTCGTCGACCTGCGCACCAGCTGGGCCGACCAGTACAACGCCTCCGATCCCAACTTCGCCGGCGACGACGGCTACGGCCCCTGGCTCTCAACCGCCGGCGGCAACCACACCCACCCCACCGACCTAGGCCACCAGGCCATCGCCGAGGAGATCTTCAAGCTCTTCGGCACCCCCGGACTATCCGCCGGCCGCATGCAGCGCCTCCAGACCGTCGGCCCCCGCCGCCACTTCAAAGAGCTCGAGGTCGTCCGCAACCCCAACAACCACCCCGCCCTCGTCTACGGCGGCGGCCACTGGTCCACCTACAACCCCGCCCTCCTCAGCTCCCTCTACTACTCCGCCTCCCTCAAAAAGTCCAACACCGCCAACGACACCATCATCTGGTACGCCCCCTGCCAAGACTTCGCCATCCTCACCCGCCGCGGCCGTGACTGCGGCCAGTTCACCATCACCATCGACTCCGGCTCCCCCACCACCTTCGACAACTACCGCGCCTACCCAACCTCCATCTCCGACACCACCGAGGATGGAGCCGTCTACCCGTCCGAAAAACTCTGGGTCGCCCGCGGCCTCTCCGAAGGCTGGCACCAGATCGCCCTCACCGTCCTCGGCACCAAGAACCCCGCCAGCTCAGCCGCCAACATCTACTTCGACGGCATCGAGTACACCCGCTGGAACTACACCGCCCGCAAGCTCCAGTGCCCCCAGGAAAACTCCCAGGTCCAGTACGGCTCCTCCTCCGTCACCCTCCCCAACGGCTACTACGGCTCCGTCAACGTCACCTTCCAAAAGACCTTCGAGTCCGGCCAGGTGCCCGTCGTCGTCGCCACCACCAACAACGTCGACCACTACGCCGTCGTCACCAACGTCTCCATCAACGGCTTCACCCTCTACATCGTCAACAACACCTACAACTACGCCGACTCATCCACCCAGACCGCCCAGTGGATCGCCATCGGCTAGAAGTCGAACGTCGAAGGTCGAAGGTGAAGGTCGAAAGTCAAGTGTTGAAGACTGATGCCGAGCCACTGGCTTCCCGAGACCGACTAGGTCATTCGGAAGGCGGCGAACCTATGCTGTCTTACCGGACCCTTAATTGTGAAGCCGGTCGTCGGGACGAGCAGAAGCAGCCTTCATCGCCAGAGCCTCAAGTGAGAGGCGCTATGCGGGTGATACCGGCGGTCGCGATGGTGGTCGTCTCCCTTGTCGCGGTGACAATCCGGGTAAGCGCGCACAGCCAGCCGGCTTCGAGGCCCGGACTGAGTTCCTTTGGTCGTTAAACGGCCAGCGTAGCGAACAGTTCGAGGCCGTCGATTCCATGCCGTCAGCTCGCTTGACGAAGCTCCTCACGACCGAGTAGAGTCACGCAGGCAATATCTCACGATGGAGGATTACGGCGTGATATCAGGACTCACTCTTCGACCGCACCACCCTGCGACGGGGCCGCGACGCCGGCGGAGCATCCGTCTCGCTCTGCTCTTGACGGGACTATTGGTAGGCAGCTCACTCTGGTGGTCGGGCGCCTCCACACTGGCATCGTCGGTGTCCGGTGTTACCGTGAGGCTCACCACCCCTGCCGCCGGCGCTTCCGGGGTCGACTATCGTGTCTACTTCACTTTGACGTCCACCCTTCCCAAGAACGGCTCCATCACCGTGACCGCTCCGGTGGGTACATCGTTCGCTTCCCTCCAAAGCTCCGAAGTTCTCGATCTCCCAGCCGCACAGAACATCAGCGTATGCTGCCAGGCCGTGAGCAACGGCGATCGGACCATCAACATGCCGGTCTCCGGTGCCCCGACGGGAGAAAGGCTGGAGGTTTTGCTGGCAGATGTCGCCAACCCAACCGCTCCATCCTCGACTGAGCATCTGACCGTCTTCACCAGCGCCGATCACACTCCCGCGACCTCCACAGCCTACGCCGTCATTCCCGCCAAGCACATCTCGACGCCCACAGTCACGCTAACCTCACCGGCTTCGAGAGCATCCGGCGTGGACTATCGCGTCACCTTCGATCTGTCTTCCACGGGGGCCCTAACCGGTACTCAAGACTCGATCACCGTCACGGCGCCGTCCGGCACATCCTTCGCCTCTTCCAGGGGACAGGTCATCGACAAGATCGATGGTCGCGACGTTACCGTGTGCTGTCAGAATGTCAGCTCGAACGGGCTCACCATTACCACAGCCGTCAAGGGCGCTCAGGCGGGAGATCAGGTAACGCTTATCCTGCATGACGTGCAGAACCCCTCTGTCCTGGCCTCAACCGACCGTCTCAAAGTATCGACTTCCTCTGACTACACGCCGGTCAGCTCGGGCACCTACGCCATCCTGTCGGCCCACAAGATCACCAGTCCCGTTGTGAGCCTGACGACAGCCGCTGCCGGAGCCACAGGCGTGGACTACAGGCTGACCTTCAACCTGTCCACGACCGGAGCCCTAAGCGGTACTCAGGACACGATCACCGTGACGGCGCCTCCCGGCACGTCGTTCGGTGGCGCGCAAGGTCAGGTGTTGGACGACACCAGGGATGCAACCGACATCACCTTCTGTTGTCAGAGCATCGGCAATGGGAATTCGACGATCAACGTGGGCCTGGGAGGCGCAGCGGCCGGCGATCAGCTGACCGTCATCCTGCACGACGTCACCAATCCATCGGGCCCGGCGACCGGTAAGCGTCTAATGGTCTCGACCAGCTCGGATTACACTCCGGTCAGCTCGTCCTCCTACGCTATCGTCGCTGCTCACCGCGTCTCGAAGCCGGTAGTGAAGCTCAGCAAGAGTACGCCCGACGCTTCAGGTGTCGATTACTCGATCACCTTCACCGCTTCCGCGACGGGAGCGCTGAACGGCAGTGGCGACTCGATCACGGTCACTGCCCCGGCCGGAACCTCTTTCAACTCCCTCAGCAGTGACCAGGTCTTCGACGAGTCGGCGGACGACCTCAATGTGGCCACCTGTTGCAACGCCATCACCGCAGGGGGATCCACGATCCGCATCCCCGTTCAGGGAGCGCTCGCCGGCGACACCATCCAGGTGGTCCTGCACGGCGTCGTCAACCCGCCCGCGCCGTTGGCCTCCAAAACCCTAAGTGTAGTGACCACCTCAGACCCCCTCACGGCCGTGTCAGGCAGCTACGCCGCCTAAAGCGCGGCTCCCTTCCTCTCGAGCAGCTACCACACCACGCATCCCCGCCCTCGGCCGGCGCCCGAGGCGGGGAAGGCCTGGACCAGGGCGGCCGCGGTTAGCTGAGCCCGCCGGCCATATCCCCAAGACGTGTAGTGTATGCCATCGGAGATGAACCAGCCCGTTTTCACGAGGGACGCCCAATCGAAGACGCGCATGTTGGAGTAGACATGGCAGGCCTGGAGCAGTGTGCGGTCCCAGAGCTGCATGTCGCTCTCAGCGTAGGGCCCGCTATCGAGGAGCGTCTTCACGCTGACCCACATGACCGGCTGGTTGCCGATGACCGACATCATCCGCTGCACTCGAGCCATTCGCCCCACTGACGACCCGACGTAGATGTTCGCGGTGTCGTTGGTGCCCAACGCGATGATCCAGCACGCCCGGAATCCGGCCGCCTTCAGCTGCTGCGCCACGCCGTACCCATTGGTCTGACCGGGCAGGGTCTCCACGATCGATCGGGCCCCGGAGATGCGAATGCGATAGTTTCGTACTCCAACACGTTTCAATTGCGCCGGCAAACGTTGGCTCCAGTTGGGGAGATAGTCATAGGAGATCATTCCTTCGGAGGTCGAGTCCCCGATATAGACGACCGAGTGACAGGAGGTCTTTACTGCCGAAGCCCTATGATGTCCTCTGCCTTGACCCGGGTGCTCCCTCGGACGGGGCAGCGGAACACTGGAACGCACCGTAGGTTTCGCGGCGGCACGGCTGGTCGGGGTGGGAGTGCTCATTCGCAGCCCGGAAAGACCGCAACCCGCCAGCGCTAGGACTCCAGCGGCACCAAGCAGGCCAACCCAGCTTCGCCGCGGAACGGCTTGCCATCTCCCCGCGCGGACTTCGGTCCAGAACCGTCCCAGCGCACCCCGGCGGATCGGTTCTTCAATGAAGCTCCAGGAGAATGCGGCCGCGGTGATGGTCGCGGCCAGTTGGACGGCTGCCAGTGGAAGACTCGGTCTTGCGAAGGCCGGGGTAGTGAACACGATGATGGGATAGTGCCAGAGATAGATGCCATAGGATCGCACGCCAAGCCAGCGGAGGGGTCCGAAGCCTACCGCCCGCCCCAACAGTGCGGCGGGATGCGCCAGTGCCGCGACCACTGAAGCGGTGGCCACCGAGAGCAGGAGGATGCTACCTCGGTAGAGCCAGGGCGAGTATTGGGACCCCTGCCAGATCAGGAATCCGATGACGAGCAGACCGGCGACTCCGGCCGCATCCAAAAGGCGCCGGCGTCCGCGGGCGAGACGGAAATCTAGCTTGTAGCTCGGCCACACCACCGCCAGAGCGGCGCCGACGAGCAGTCCAGCGGCCCGGGTGTCGGTGCCCTCATAGACCCGACTGGGATCGTAGCCCGGCTGGTAGAGGAGCGCCATCAGGATCCCCGACGCGGCCGCAGCAGCCAGGATGAGGCCCGCCATTCGATACCGTCCTCGAACGAACCGGACTGCAAGCAGCAGCAGGAACGGCCACAGGAGGTAGAACTGCTCTTCGACGGCCAGAGACCACAGATGGTCCAGGGGCGAGGGCGGACCAAGGCGAACGAAATAGGAGGCATCTCGCGCTATCGAGTACCAGTTGCTGACGTAGAGCCCGGCGGCGAAGACGTAGCCGCGGAGAGTGGGTAGCTGAGACTGATGTAGGAGGGCGGCCCAGATCACCACCACGGCGAGCATCACAAACAGTGCCGGAAGCAGCCGTCGAGCGCGCCTGAGCCAAAAGTTCCGCAAGCCCAGGGTCCCGAACCGTTCCCTGTGTCCGAGCAGTAGATCCGTGATGAGGTAGCCGCTCAGGGTGAAGAAGATGCCGACCCCCAGGAGGCCGCCGGACGCCCAACCGAGCTGCAGGTGGTAGGCGATTACGGCGAGCACCGCGATTGCCCGGAGCCCGTCGAGCCCAGGCATGTATCGCTGCTTGCTCTCCGCCGGTTTCGGCATGACGGTTCGCCCGGGTCAAGGATTCTGCGCGCCTCTCCGATTCGGACCCATGGACGGAGCGGCAGCAGTGGCCAATTGTACGAGGAGTTGGTCTCCTTGACAACTGTGGCCGGCGGGAGTTTCGAGTTTGGGGTTTCGAGTTTGGGGTTTCGAGTTCGGGGTTTCGAGTTTCGGGTTTGGAGTTTGAGGTTCGCGTTTCGAACTTCGAGTTTCGGGGTTCGGGTTTCGGGTTCCTGGTTAGAAGTTTTGGTTCTCAGCCCATCCTGGCGTTGGCTTAGGGCCGCGTCCTCGGAAGGTCTTGTAGGGGCGGGCGAGGGAAACGAGTACGCCCGGGAAGGCTACGGACGTGCCGTTCCCGGAGGTATCCGCCGGCGGCGCCCTGCGTCGGCACCCCTACAGACCACAACGGCTTGCCTGCCCGTCTTGCGCTAGCTCTTGGGCGTCGCCTTGCCGTCGGCATCCGAACCCGGCTTCGTCACGGTTGCAACTTCGGAACTAGGCCCGCTCGGGTGTGAGACCGGGGAACCAGGAATGACTTCCACCTGGGCTGTGGGTGTGACTGGAGGAGTGACCGCTACCACCGGCTCGTGGATAACGCCCGCGTCCTGCCCATTTGGGATGGGGCCGGAGCCGTTGCCCAGCCCCGTGATCAGCTCGCGCAGCTTCATGCCCGTGGCCGACTCGATCACCGCGCCCAGCAGCGGAATCATGCCCGCGATGTCCTTGGTCATCCTGCCGGTCACGCCGGCGCCGTTTCCGTCGCCGGAATCGATGTAGGTCACGCTGCCGATCTTGCCGTAGGCCTCGGAGAGCTTGCCTGCTACCTCGGGAAGTCCACCGAGCGCCTTTTCGACGATGGCCGCCTGATTCATCTCGTTGAGCACCAGGATGCGCTGCTTCAGGGCTTCTGCCTCCGCCAGCCCCTTGGCCTTGAGCGCATCTGCCTCGGCCAATCCTGTGATCCTGATGGCCTCCGCCTCGGCGTCCGCCTTCAACCGAATGGCCCTGGCTTCGGCCTCAGCCTGCATCTGACGGGCCTTGGCCTGTCCCTCCGCCGCCAGCACGGTTCGCTGCTGCTCGGCCTGAGCGCCAAGAACCGTTCGGCGCTGGTCGGCTTCGGCCTGACGCTGGACGGTTGCCAGGAGCTCGGCCGCCCGACGCTGCGCCTCGGCCTCCTGGACCTTGATCTCCTCCTGCTTCTGTACCACCGTGATCTTGGTCTGCTCCTCGATCTGCCGCTGCTGGGCGATCGCATTCTGGATATCGTAAGCACGGTCGGCCTGAGCCTTCTTGGCGGCTGTGGACTCCAGGTACTCTGCCTGTTTAAGCTGTAGATCGCGCTGTGCTTCGGCCTGCGCCCCCGCGGAGAGCGCCTCCGCCTGCACCCGTTCCTGGTCGGCCTTGGCGCGCGCCTCAGCCGACTCGCGCAAGGTCTCAGACTGACGGATGGCGACATTGCGATTGGCCTCGGCTTCTGCAATCTCGGCCATCTGCTTGTTGTGTGCGATCTCGGGACGGCTCATGTTGGAGATGTAGCCCGACTCGTCACTGACGTCCTTGAGGGTGAAGGAGACCACCTCGAGACCCAACTTGTCGAGGTCGGCAGCCACGGTATCCCGCATTCGCGACGACACCATCTCCGGGTCCTTGACCAGCTGTTCCACCGTGAGCTGGCCCACGATGCCGCGCAGGTGGCCCTCCATCACCTGGCGCACCATCGTCTCTCGCTCCGATTCACTCCGGCTCAAGAACTGATTGGCGGCACGCAGAATCTTCTCGCGGTCGTTCTCCACCTTGAGCTGGGTGATCGCCTCAATGGTGACGGGAATGCCCTGATTGGTGTAAAGGACAAAATTGGGCGCCACGTCGAAGCTCATCAGCTCCAGGTTGAACTCGTCCGCGCGCTGGAACATGGGCAGGACCACCGTGCCGCCGCCCACCACGACCTTCGTGCCTCCACGCCCATAGACGATCAGGGCACGGTTGGGGCCGATCTTGCGGTACAGCGAGCCCAGCGCGGACAGCAGGCCTAGTGTTCCGCCGACGACGACAACGACGATGATGATGGTCATTAGGGTCACGATGTTCTCCTTGTTACTCTGCCTGCTGGTCGGCCGCGTCGGCCGGTACTCGGTTCACACTGCCGTCGACTGCTGACGGTTGCTGACTGTCCGGTGAGAGCCTGGGCCCAGCCGGCTCCGGCTGCCCCGTGATCTCCTGCTCCTGCAGCGGCGAGACCCACGCCACGCCCTGAGATCGCTTGACGATGGCCACGCTCTCACCCCGCTGGATGGTGATTCCATCAAGGCTGCGGGCGGGAGAGCTCCGGGTCAGCCCCTCCAGCGAATAGATGACCTCACCCGCGGCATCCGGTCGGATGGTGGCGTTCACCGTCGCGAGCGCGCCCTCGGCGCCCTGCTCCAAGGGGGGAGTCGCCGCCTCCACGAGGAGGCGCATCATTGTGCGCACTACGAACGCCCCGATGAGAGCCGCCGCCGCCGCCAGCACGACGGCCAGGCCGGCCAACCGGCTCTCGCCGATCAATCCGGCACCTCCGAACCACAGCATTGCGGCCGCTACGGTCAGCGGGCTGAGCCACGAGAGTGTCCAGGAAGATGCCCGCGAAACGCGGCCTCGTGCGGCAGCCGAGGGGCGACCGGGGCCGCGGGCATGCCCGTGAGGGGCGCGGACCGCGGAGCCGGCATGATGTCCATGAAGACGCACACCTCCGGAGTGGCGGCCGGCCAGGCCATGACCGCCGTGCAGTCCTCCGGCGTAGCT
>DASRCF010000038.1:0-4297 GCA_035653255.1 Chloroflexota bacterium | reverse complement strand
TACCCAACTGCCTGTTGACTGTGAGGCCACGGACCGTTGGCCCCGCAACACTGGCCCGCGCCCTAAGGGAAAATGCCCACCGTAGGTTCTCGGTCTCCAGTGGCGCCTGGAAGGACATCGGGCCATCGCCGGTGAACTTCGGGGGCACACCGCCCCAGCTCGATGGTGGCCGGGTCCTGTCGGTCGCCTACGACACCAAGCTCGCCACGCTTTTCATCGGCACGGCCGGTGGCGGCGTGTGGAAGAGTGTCAGTCCCTTCAAGAGCTGGAAGCCCCTAACCGATTCAATGCCCGATCTCGCAATTGGAGCGCTAGCCGTAGATCCGACGGATCCGACAGGCAAGACCATCTACGCGGGAACAGGGGAAACCAACGCCTGCGGCGACTGCATGTTTGGAGTCGGGGTGTACAAGACCACCAATGGCGGCGCGTCCTGGATCCAGGAGGGTGCCTCGACGATTGGGAGCCGACCCATTTCGAGAGTCGTCGTCGATCCAGTGACCGGCGATGTCTACGCCTCGGTGGAGAGCTTCTCAACCGGGCTGTTCATGTCCTCCAACCATGGTTCTACGTGGGCAAACAGCTCAAACCTCGCCAACGACAGCGTTTCCGACCTCCAGATCGATAGCCGTGGTGACGTCTACGCCGACGTGGGAATGAACGTTTCCAGTCAGGGCGACAACGGCGTCTGGGAATGCAAGGCGCCGTGCGCCGCCCACCCGACCTTTCACAAGATCAGCAGCGGTCTCCCCGCAAGCTCGGCGGCAGCACGTTCCAAGCTGGCATTGGCCACTCCAACAGCTCTGCCGGGCTCGCAGACGCTCTATAGCATTGTCAGCAGCTCCGCGAATTCGAACAACATTCTCGGACTCTATCGAACCACAACGGCGGGCAACCTACAGAAACCGCCGACGTGGACGAAGATCGGCGGGTTCTCGAACTTCGAGAAGTACGAGGGTCAGGCGTGGTACAACATGGCCATCACGGCGCCAGACGCGTCCCACCTGTACGTCTCACTCGACAACATCTATCAGGTGACCTCGGCGAACTCGAAGCCGTCGTTCACGGACTTAACGTGCGTGTATGCCAACAATGTCATCGGCGCCGCCAACACGAACTTCTGTGCCGCCGGCAACACCGTCGGTGTCCATCCGGATCAGCATGCCATCGCCACCGGCCCGGCTCAGACGATCTTCTTCGGGAATGACGGCGGCATCTGGGATACCACCAACGGGGGTGCGGCTTGGAACGATCTCAACGGCAACCTCAGCACCATGCAGTTCTATGCGGGCTCACTGGGTACTCCTTCTGCCGCCGCCAAGGGGCCGTGCAGTGGTCAGTGCGATGCCAGCGAGGTGCTGGGCGGCCTTCAGGACAACGGCACAGTCATGACGGACAACTCCATCGGGCCGCAATGGTTCGAGGCGGCAGGTGGTGACGGCTTCTACACGGCGCTCGACCCCATCAACAACGCGTTCCAGTTCGAAGAGTACACGGAGGGTCAGATCAGCACCACTAACGACTTCTGGAACCAACTCTTCAGCAACACGACACCTACCGCCTGCGGTGCCGGGACGCAGAGCACCAACTTCTCAGCTCCCATGCTCGAAGATCCGGCCCATCCCGCCACTTTGCTGGCGGGCGACCTGTATCTCTGTGAATCCACCAATGCGACTTCGCTGACTCCGACCTGGCGCAATATCTCCAAGGGTGTCAATGCCAACAACGTCAGTGCGCTGGCGATCTCGCATGCTGCAGCCAAGACCACCATCTACATGAGTGACAACGCCGGCAATAGCTGGTTTACAACCAACAATGGGACAACCTGGCATTCCATGAACCAAGCTCACTGCACCACAGTGTCAAGTGGACCCAACTGTGCGGTGACCATGTCGGGTGGGTCTGGACTCTCGCCCAGCACGTGTGGCTGCGTGACGGTTCAAGGGCTGGCGGCGGATCCAACCACCGCCGGAGTGGTCTACGCCGTCGTGAACGGCTACCAGATGGGCAGCGCCGGACACGTTTTCCGCGGTCAGGTGAACTTCAGCACCAATGCGGTCACCTGGAAGGACATCAGCGGTGCCCTGCCCAACGTTCCGCTCTTCACCGTCGCCGTTGATCCCAAGTACCCCCACACGGTGTTCGTGGGGGGTGGCCCCGGAGTCTTCGTAACGTCCGGTGCGCAGACGTCTGCCCCCACCTGGCAGCAGGCTGGTACCGGAATGCCGAATGCAAATGTCTTCGACCTCAAGATCAACACAGCCGGAACCCGGGTCGTCGCGTTCACCCATGGACGAAGCGCCTGGGCTTACACGGTGCCGGCGGCACTCCTCTAGCCCTCAGTACGAACATCGGACGGCCGGCTCGGCGCACCCGAGCCGGCCGTCGCTTTTTGAGAAGCGATTCGGGGGCCGCCGGGTTCGATGACTCGGATGCTGGTGTGGTTGAGCGGCTCCGCTGTGATCCCTGATAATGCGTCATCAAGCTCTCGATTGCGAGGATCGATGCCGGCTGCCGAACGGGGTCGTGACCCGCTGACGCGGCGCTGCCATCCAGCGTCGAGGACTAGGCTCGTCACCCGGCATTGGAGCCGCCTGCTCCTGGCACTCCTCATCACGGTCACGATTGGAGGCTGGGCGCCTTCGCTCAGAGATCCATCCTCCGGTTACCAGCTACTGGACAGCCAGATGTCCGCGGTAGGCTCCGACCGGGTCCCACAGACGATCGGACCGGTGGTGGACGTGGTGGACGGTGCGACGGGCCGGCCCCTGGTGGCCGAGCGCGCCTATGAGAAGCACGCCATCGGCAGCCTCACCAAACTCATGACGGTGGAGCTGGCGGTGAGGCATCTCCCACTTGACCGGATCATCACCATCAATCAGCAGGCAGCCTCGGAGCCCGGCTCAACCATGTGGTTGGAGGCTGGAGACCGTGTGAGCGTCCGCTCGCTGCTCTACGGCGCTCTGATCCCTTCCGGGAACGACGCTGCGGAAGCGCTGGCGCTGGCGGTAGCCGGGACAGAGCGGCGCTTTGCGCTCATGATGAACCGCGAGGCGAAGGCATTCGGGCTGCAGTGCTCCCACTACGTCACCCCGCATGGCCTCGACGCCCCGAACGAGTACTCCTGTGCCGAGGATGTCGCGCACATGACCCGAATCGTATTGCGCACGCCATTGCTCTCGCGCATCGTGGCTACCAAACACATCGTCGTGCCCAGCGCCCAGAAGGGTCTGGATTTCAATCTGGTCAACACCAATCTGCTGCTCGGGAACTATCCGGGAATCATAGGAGTGAAGACCGGAACCACCGACGCCACCGGCGCGGCTGTGAGCGCAGCCGCCAGACGCAACGGTCACGTCGTCATTGCCGTGGTGCTCGGATCCACGGATTTTGGCCGCTTCAGCGATGCGGCAAGCCTCTTGACCTTCGCGTTCGACGACTACACCTGGCCGTCGAACGAGGACACCATGTGGTCCACCGAGTCCCTCATGAGGCACCGGCGCGATGCGACGGCTCCGATCCCTCAGTGGGAGCTACCATGGATCACCGTCAACCGAGGCGGCTACGTCGATGCTCCCTACGATCCTCGTTGAGGTAAGCCCTTCAGGCGGTTAGTGCCGGGTTGAAGGGGCCACGAACGAGTGAGCCACTATGGCATGCCTCAAAGGCTCCATTCGCAAACTGCCTTTGTGACGCGAACGTAGCCCGGCCCCTCTGTGGCCGGGCGTCGCACGATTCCCCTCCTGCCAACATCCGCCCGGCTCCTCTGTGCCCATACGCCGTGCCCGTCTCGACCCGAACGTAGCCCGGCCCCTCTGTGGCCGGGCGTCGCACTTTTCCCTCCCGCCAACATCGTCCGCCCCTCTGTGCCCATACGCCGCGCCAATCTCGGCCCGAACGTAGCCCGGCCCTTCTGTGGCCGGGCGTCGCACGATTGCCCCCTTCCAACGTCCCCCCGCCCCTCTGTGCCCATACACCGCGCCAATCTCGGCCTGAACGTAGCCCGGCCCCTTCTGTGGCCGGGCGTCGCACGATTCCCCTGCCAACGTAGCCCGCCCCTCTGCACCCCATACGCCGTGCCAATCTCGGCCCGAACGTCGCCCCGCTCCCTCTGCGCCATAGCCGCGCCGACCTCGAACCGAACGTAGCCCGGCCCCTCTGTGGCCGGGCGTCGTGCACAAGCCTCCTTGCATCGTCACAACGGATCGGGCACCCCCGAATACGGATAATCCTCGGCCCGTGCAACGATCCCCTTGCGCTCCGGGTTCTGGAGAATGTACTCAACCGTTGCCTGGCC
>DASRCF010000037.1:0-6318 GCA_035653255.1 Chloroflexota bacterium | reverse complement strand
GGCGGGAGCCCTCAGCCTGGATGTCGCCTCTCTCGGAGTCGACCTCATGTCACTTTCCGCCCACAAGATCTATGGACCCAAGGGTGTCGGCGTCTTGTACGTGCGGCGTGGGGTCATCCTGCATCCGGTCGTGTTCGGAGGCGGTCAGGAGTCCGGCTTTCGGTCCGGAACCGAAAACGTGCCCGGCTGCATGGGTATGGCGGCGGCACTCGAGCTGGCGGAGGCAGAGCGCACGGTCACCACAGCCAGACTCACACCTTTGCGCGACCGACTGATCGCGGGTGTGCTGGATGCCTGGCCTCAGGCGCATCTCACCGGCCACCCCACGGCACGCCTACCGGGTCATGCCAGCTTCTATCTCGACCATCGCTCGAGCGAATCCGTCCTCGTAGACCTCGACGCCCGTGGCATTCTCTGTTCGAGCGGCTCGGCCTGTCATGCAGGCCACTCGGAGCCCTCGCACGTCCTGCTCGCAACCGGTCTCGACCGTGGACCTGCTCGTAATGGACTGCGTATGACCCTCGGGAGCTCGACCGCAGACGCCGATATTGATGTGGTGCTGGATGCGGTTCGAGAGGTGGCGGGAGAGCGAGTCGGAGTCGCAGGTTGAAGGGCTGAGACGGAAGGTCTCGAGGTTTAGGCAGCGGGACCCTAGGATGCCTCTTGCATATCTCCGCAGGGCAATCGAGGGAGAATCACACCCGAGTCAAGAAGGCCACCCCTGTTACATCAACGAGTGACATGAGCTCTCCTGGTCAGATCATCAGGCTCCTGGCGCTCGTGCTCTCGCTCGGACTCGACACGCTAGCAGTCTCTGTAGCCCTCGGAATGGGTGGTCTGGCGGGCTCGAACCGGCGCCGGGCCGCTTTCAGCTTTGCACTCTTCGAGGGCCTGATGCCGCTGGTAGGCGTGGCTCTCGGCAAGCTGACAGGAGCTGCCATCGGCAGATGGGCAAGTGCCGTAGGAATACTTCTCCTCGCACTGGTGGGTGCTTGGATGCTGGTTGAGTCCTTCAGATCGGAGGAGACACAGCGAACCATCGAGGGCTGGAGGACCCTCCTGATTAGCTCACTCTCGGTCAGCATGGACGAGCTGGCCGTGGGGTTCAGCCTCGGGTTGATCGGCGTTCCAATTGGCGCCGCGGTTATCCTCATAGCCTTGCAGGCCTTCGTGGTGACAACCATTGGCCTTGGCCTGGGACACCGTCTCGGGAGCGGCCTCTCCGAACATGCCGAGGCGGCTTCGGGGCTCGTTCTGCTCCTTCTCGCCGGCTTCTTGACCCTAGAGTCCGTCGTCGGGCACTGAGCCGGTGGAAGAAGCATCCGGCGATTCGTCGCGCAACCGTGAAGTGAACTCGGGTGGATGCCGTCCCGGGGCGTGCGCCACCACTCGCGCTCTGTCTTTCGAGGCTTAGAATTCGGCAGACCGACTCAACAAGATTGTTATCGGGACCAGGGGATGGTCCGTTCGCTTCCGGCCGGCGGATCGAATCTGCCCCCAGGGAAGGAGGAACACTGCAGGTCCGACGTCCAGACTTTGCCGGGAATCGTCGCATCCCGAACGCAGAGGAGGAATGGCTTGAACGCGATCGCGCACTTCGGTCGCCACCAGCTTAGTCGCTTCGCCGCAGCAGTGTTTCTTGTTCTCTCGTTCGGCCTTGTCGGACAGGTCGCCGCACGCGCTCCGATAGGGCTGAAGCCGGACACGGCCAGAGCAGGGACGAGCTGCCAGCTCAACTCCCCCAGTGGGAACATTCACCACGTCATCTACATCCAGTTCGACAACGTGCACTTTAGACGCGACAGACGCAATGTGCCCTCGGATCTGGAGCAGATGCCTCACCTGCTCAATTTCATGCGCAAGAACGGGGTTCTGCTGACCAACGAACACACCCCGTTGATCGCCCACACGGCGAACGACATTTTGACTTCGCTGACCGGCAACTACCCCGACAACGTCGGACAGCCCGTGGCCAACGGCTTCGGCTACTTCGATTCCAGTGGGAATGTCCACTTTACCAGCTCGTTCAAATACTGGACGGACCCGGTCTCAAACATCGACACTGCCTACAATCTCATCGACGCCGCCGGCAAGAACACACCTGCTCCATGGGTGCCGTTCACCCGCGCCGGCTGTGATGTCGGCGCCTTCGGCACCGCAAACATCGAGCTGGAGAACATCAGCAGCGACATCCAGACCGTGTTCACGAACAACGGCAACCCGGGCCCCGCTGGCGAAGCTTCGTCGAATCCAACCAAAGCCGTCGCCGACTTCGAGGGAATCTCCGTCCACTGTGCTCAGACGAGCGCCCTCTGCTCTTCGGGGAATGGCGGTGAGCCCGACCAGCTACCCCAGGAGCCCGGCGGGTACAGCGGCTTCAACGCGTTGTACGGTGCGAAGTATGTCAACCCCGCGATCTGCGCGACGGTCGCCGGCGACTGCTCGACCTACAACGGCAGCCCGGCGGTGAATGATCTCAACGGCAGCCCGATCAATGACGGACACGGAAATGCGGGCTTCCCAGGGTTCGATCCACTCGCCACGCAGAGCCTTGGCTACGTCGCAGCCATGCAGGAGGCGGGCATACCGGTCACATACGCCTACATTGCCGATGCTCACGACAATCACTCGCCGCCGTACGGCACGTTCGGTCCCGGTGAGGCAGGCTACGTGGCACAGCTCAAGGCTTACGACCAAGCCTTCGCCAAGTTCTTCTCCTCGCTCAACGCTCACGGGATCAACCGGGGCAACACGCTGTTCATCTTCACGGCCGACGAGGGTGACCACTTCGTGGGCGGCCCTTCAAGCCCCTCGAACTGCAACGGCGTGACCACTCCATGCACGTACGGCAAGATCGGGGAGATTGACGGCAACCTGACGGGTCTGCTTAATGCCGAGGACAACGGCATTGCCACCGCGCATCCGTTCTCAGTGCACTCCGACTCGGCGCCGGTAGTGTACATGAATGGGAACCCAGCGCCCAACGACGAGACGTCGACCCGACCGCTGGAGCGCGCCATGGCGCGGTTGAAGGTGCACAATCCGTACACGGGAGGAACCGACCGTCTCACACGGTACCTGGCCGACGTGGCGGAGATGAAGCTTCTTCACATGGTCACGGCCCACCCGGCCAGGACACCGACCTTCACTCCCTTCGACAATCCCAACTATTACCTCTACACGGATGGAGCCACCTGCGATCCGACGGATGCCGGCGCGAACCCCTGCACCACGCTTGAGGGCCCGAGCGGCTTCGCCTGGAATCACGGCACGGTGGCGCGCGATATCAACACGCTCTGGCTTGGATTCGTGGGGCCTGGAGTCCGACACCTGGGCACCGTCCGTCGACTGTGGACAGATGAGACAGATATCCGTCCAACGCTTATGGCTCTCACCGGACTCAAGGATGACTACACGCATGATGGGCGCGTGCTCTGGAACATCATGGACCGAGAGGCGCTGCCAAAGGGTCTTCGAGACAAGCGCCGAGGTCTGGACGCACTGGCGTTCCTCTATAAGCAGATGGAGTCGCCGGTGGGCTTCCTCGGGTATGAGTCGCTGATAGCTGCCACGCGGGCGATTGCCAGCGGCACGGCCTCCGACGATAGCCGATACATGAAGACGGACGCCAAGATCAGCCGGCTCACGACGGACCGCAACAAGGTCGGCGCCAAAGTCCAGTCACTCCTAGAGGGGATCGAGTTTAACAATCAACGGGCGGGCGAAAAGCAGGTCAAGAGCCTCATTCGCCAGGAGATAGCGGTACTCAAGGAGGCCGCGGCGCTCAACGGTGGCGAAGGTGAGGGCGGCGGCGATCAAGGCAACCGTCATCACCATCACCATCACCACCATCAAGGAGGCGACTAGACCGCCGGAAAATTCACTCCTTAGGAAGTCTCACGGACCAACAAGCCGCCGGCCCTGGAGGGCCGGCGGCTCGCTCTCATTTCGGCAGCCATAGGCGCTCGAATCGCCCATTCGATGTCATGATCACACGGCGTCCGCCGGTGCCATCGAAATTCGGCCTTTGATGAGACGCCTTCGTCGCGCTCGTGCCCGAACAACGCGACCAGGGCGACGATCGTCCACTCGATGTGTCAGTATGGCGTCAGGTCGATACGGACCTGCGAAGGTGGGAGAGGAATCTCCGCTCTGCCGGACTCGTTTTGCCCCACCACTCGTAGCTCAGATGGTGCCGAGAGCGGGACTCGAACCCGCACGAGGTCGCCCTCATCGGTTTTTGAGACCGACGCGTCTTTGTCGCAGTTCGCAGGGCTTCGTCCTGATGTCCGAATCCGCCAGAACCGGGGGTCGATAGCGGTTTTGTCGTCTGGACTACCCTCGGCCGCGTTCGTCCGCTTCTCAGTCAGATCCTCAGTCAACTGGGAACGCAACCTCTTAATGCATGTCGACAGGGTGCCTGTGGTCCGTTAGGGGTCAAGATGTGGCTTGACGAATCTGGGCGGCTTGCCTTGACAAACATGCGGACCAAGACGCGCCAGGCCGCGTGTTATCTTTGGGGGTATGTGGCCACTCCTGGGGACCTAAATCCTCAAGGAGTTGGAAAATGATCGTATTCAGGTCGACCTCGCCCGTAGTGGCTGGAGGCCCTGAGGGGCTGCTTTCGGGCCCTCAAGAAAGAATGCGACCAATGTGGTCTCGGAGGTCCGGGGACGGACCTCCCTGAGTTGCTCGACGTAGAGACCTTCCGCAGCCGGCTGGGCGTCAGCCATCACAAAGTGTGGAAGCTGATCGGCTCTGGTCAGTTGCTGACAATCAAGCTGGAGGGCAGGCGGTACGTCCCGCGATCCGAGCTGCACGACTTTCCCCGTCGGGTTCTGGGGCGACAGGCTGGTGCGGCATGAGCCAGCGCCAACCCTCTCTGGCTGCCTCTACGGGTCGGACGAACCTTCTATCCAACGCCCTGCACTATGCGGACATTGGCTGGCCCGTGTTCCCCTGTCCTGTAACAAGCGACCTCTGCCCCCGCATGGATTCAAGAACGCTACGCCGGATGATGCCACCATCCGAACGTGGTGGCGCCGGTGGCCACCCGCCATGATAGGTGTGGACTGCGGACGGGCGGGTATCGTCGTGCCCGACCGCGATCCTCGCCATTACGAAGCCGACGCGGGCCAACGACGCCTCGACGCCTTGCTGGGCGGCGTCGTCACACGAACAGCGCGAACGCCGTCCGGCGGGCGCCATTACTACTTTCGACCACCCGTGGGAGTTGAGGTCGGCAGTTCAGTTAGCCTCTTTGTGCCCGGTGTCGACGTTCGCGGACGTGGCGGATACGTCATCGTGCCGCCCAGCCCCGGGGTGGCGGGCGTGTAAGAGTGGATCGATCATGCGGCGGTGGCGCTCCTGCCGCGGGCGGTGGTGCGCGCTCTGCTCGGAGACGATAGACGTCTTGTCAGTTTTGTCAGTTCGCCTTCTAGGCGATTTCGGCCTGACCTCCCGCCCTCAGGAGACATCGCCGAAGGCCAGCGCAATGACGTTCTAACAAGGCGTGCAGGGCGTATGCGCCACTTGGGTTACGGCCGGACAGAGATCGAGGACCTCTTGCTCTCATTCAATGTCAGTTGGTGCCGGCCTCCGCTTTCAGAGTCGGAGGTCCGGCGCATTGCTGGCTCCGTCGTCCGGTACGCTCCGGGGCCAAGGCTGTGAACGGCGCGGTTCACTGGCCTGATCCCCTGCCAATCCGAAGGGCTCCAGCAGTCACGCACCTGGGAACTGAGATACTGCCTGAGCCACTGCGCTCGTGGGTCAGCGATCTGTCTGAGGTGCGGTCGCAGCCTTCCGAGCTCTTCGCCATTCCAGCAATGGTGGCCCTCGGCTCTGTGGTGGGCCGTGCGCTCGGCGTTCGCCCGAGCCAGTATGACGACTATATCACCGACCCGAATCTTTGGGGTGCGACGATTCTCGATTCAGGCACGATGAAGAGCAGCAGTGCGGTTGACGCGCACGCGCCAATCCGGGGCTTGGCCTGGCAGGCGCGTTCCGATCACCAGGCAGATCGTGAGGCTCGGCGTGCGCGCCTCGAGGCGGAAGTATCGCAGCGACGCTCTGAGCTCGGCTCCGCCTGCAGGACCTTCGCCGATGTCACCAGAGCGGAGAAGGCCCTCGCGAAGGCCCTTAGGCGCTTGCAGCAGAGCAAAGTCGCCGAGCGGAGGTTCATCGTAGAGGACTCGACCGTGGAGAAGATCGCCGAACTGCTTTCTCGGCCGGAGAACCATAATGGTCTCCTCGTAGTTAGGGATGAGTTGTCCGGGCTTATACGGTCGATGGACAAGCCGGAGCGTGCAGGGGATCGCG
>DASRCF010000036.1:0-27027 GCA_035653255.1 Chloroflexota bacterium | reverse complement strand
CACCGCCGTTGAATCGGCATGCAATCGATGCTATCAACGGGCCGACGGAGGTGTGACGATACGAGATTGTCCCAAGTTCAGCGCAGCCCTCCGGTCACCCCGAAAAGTGCCTGTCAGTGACGTCGAGGCCGCGAAGAAAGTGGGAGCCGGCCGGCATCTAGCCGGCCGGCTCCCGGATTGTGACCTTCGAGTTCTATCGGGTTACATACAGTGCGTCGACGTAGCCCCGCTGGCCATTTGCGAGCCGGACATAATCCCAGCCTGTCGAGGAGTTGAGAACGGCGAGGTGCTCACCTGCGTAGGCATAACCTATAACCCGGGCGCTCAAGCCCGGAGCAGCATGAAGTCGAATTGTGGCGGTCGTGCGAGGGCCGGTACCGGCAAGGGTCGTCCGGAGCAACCGTCTGGCGGTTCGATGTCGTCGATGGAGACGGTGGGTTCCCCCCGCGGCACCGACGTACCCCGACTCAATCCATCCGCTAACGCCGTCCGACAAGTGGACGTGGGTGAAACCAGCAGAGTATCCGATGACCTCAGCCCTTAGGCCGGCATAGGTATAGCTGACGACAGCGTAGCCGAAACCGGGCCCGCTATGGACCCTCACGCCGGCGGTAACAGCTCGTCCACTATTGAACGAGACGGCACGACGGGCGCCTGCCGGTCGGGCCACAGCGTTTCGACGTGCGTGGCGCGTACGATGGTGACCACCGAGATAACCACGCCACACCCAGCCGGTCGCTCCGGTCGAAAGCTCGACCTTCGCCCAGCCTGCGCCCCACTTGAGAACGCGGACCGGATAGCCATTGCTGACGGCGATCACAGGTGCATTCATGCCTGGGTAGCTACGAACATTGATGCCGTAGCGGAGAGGGTGCCGGAAGTGATGGACGGTGGGGCCGTGACGGTGGCGCCGGCCCTGGTGCCCTTGGCGCCCTATGAAGCGGGCCATCGCCCACCCAACGGTGCCGTTGGAGAGCTGGATCTTATCCCAGCCGCCGACGCGGCTGAGTACTGCCACACGATCGCCCCGAACGAGCGTGAGGATGACGGTGGCCAATCTCGATGGTGCGGTATGTACTCTCAATCCATAGACGTGAATGGTCTTGACGTTCCGGGGTCCACCTCCCGTAGTAGAGGTCTTGCGGCGGGCCGCAGTGGTGGGCGAATCAAGTGGACCCGTGCGACGCCGCACCGAAACACCCGCGCGAACAACCCACCCCCGGATATGGGCAGGCGTTCCGATCTTTACCCACCCGTGGGCCCATCCTCGGATCCGGAGGCGGGTCCCATAGGTAACCACCGTTCGAACCGAGTACCCGAATCCGGGACCGGAGCGTACATTGAGGCTTGGAACCAGGACGCTCAGGTAGTGGTGGTGGCGCCGGTGACCGTGCATGCCGACAGAGCTGCCGGCGCCACCGGTCCAGGGTCGCTCGGCCACCAGATAGTGGTCCTGCCAGTAGTTACCGTCCTGAGGATCATTGACGAGACTATTGATAGCCACGCCAACCGATGGATTATCGGCGCCAATGACCTTGCCTCCGCCGATGTAGATGGCGACATGAGAAACGCCAGGCCATTCGGTGTCCTGGAAAAAGACGATGTCTCCGGGGAGAAGAGCATTCTCGGGCACGGTCGGGAACGCTGCCATTGCGCTTCCCAGGGTCCCTGGAATGTTCTGTCCAAGCTGGTGGTAGACAAACCACACGAATCCGATGCAGCTGAATCCAGTAGCGGGGCTGTCACCGACGTAGGCGTAGGGGTAGCCGACATACTTTTCGGCCTCGGCTACCACGGCACTACCGGACACGGCCTCGGTACTGGATATACCCACCGAGCTCGGAGCGGCAAGGGCGGACATGAACGGCAGCGCACTGGCTGTCATTCCGGCAAGCAATGCGACAAGCAGGAGTCTTGTCCTCACATGCGACCTCCGTAATCAAAGTCGCACTGAAGCCTGGGCTCCGTTACCCCTTCACACAGGCTCAGCACGCAAAACGCAAAGTCAACGTACCATGCTCTGTCGACGGGTGTCAAGGCCTGAGCCGCAATCTGTCAAGAAACTTAGTTTTCGCGTGAGAATGCGGAAAATGGCGCCTGGGTGATCTGAATCACGTTTCGGCCTGAACTAACCTTCAAACCCTTGATTTTCGGCCTAATCACTGGGTAAACAGGCCCACGAGATGATGATCTCGTTCACGAAATCCGGGGCAGACCAGCAATTGCTAACAGCCGTAAGGTATTGATACCCCGGCCACCCGTCGCAAATTAGGCGAGAAGACGCCGTTCAGACGCCTCCGTTACTATTGACATTCCGGGCCATCAGGTACTACCTGTGGTAGAGTAAATCCGAGGTTTGGGACTGAGCATGGCAGAGGCTTCGTACGTGGGGATTGAGCCGCCCGGCAGCCAGGCGTCGCCTCGAGTTGCCTTTCTCTCGACGTACCCACCTCGCGAATGCGGCATAGGCACGTTTTCCTACGATCTGGTCAACGCGTACGACACCATTGATCCCTCTAAACTCTCGACCGTCATCGCCCTCACCGATTACGGCGCCAAATATGACTATGATCTTCACGACTATCAGGGCCGGGTACGACACGAGATTCAGTCGGATGATCGCGCCTCTTATCGGCGAGCGGCCCTCGAGTTGAATCGGAGCCGGATTCAGGTAGTCAACATCCAGCATGAGTACGGCATCTTTGGGGGTGAGGACGGCGACCATATCCTCGACTTCATGGCCGCCTGTGAGCGGCCTATCGTGGTGACTTTGCACACGGTTCTCCCGGAGCCTGGAGGCCACTTCCGAGAGGTCACGCAGGAGATGATCGACCAGTCAGCGGCGGTCGTCGTGCTGGCTCACGCCGCGGTTCCGCTGATCCTCGAGAATTATCGCGTCCCCCCGGAACGAGTGCACGTGATTCCTCACGGCGTGCCGGTCTTCACGCGAAAGGAAACGATACGTCGTCGCACGAAATCACTGCTCGGATTCTCGGGTCGCCGGCTGCTCTCCACCTTCGGCCTGATCGGGCCCAGCAAAGCAATCGAGTACGTTATTCAAGCACTTCCACATGTGGTTGAAAACCATCCCGATGTCCTGTATCTGGTGTTGGGTGAGACTCATCCAGTGATTCGAAGCCGTGAGGGCGAGTCCTACCGCAACAGCCTCATCGAGCTCACTCGCAGCCTCGGTCTGACGGACCATGTCAAGTTCAACAACCGCTTTCTCGGCAACAGTGACCTGGTGCGCTACCTGGCCGCCACCGACGTCTACATCATGCCGTACCTCGGGAAGGACCAGATCGTCAGCGGCACGCTGGCGTATGCCGTTGGATGCGGCAAGGCGGTGGTCGCAACGCCTTTCACCTATGCTCTGGAGATGCTGGCCGAGGGGCGCGGAGTTATCGTACCCTTCCGAGACGCGCCGGCCATCGGCACCGCCGTCTCCGAGCTGCTTTCCGACCGTCGCAAGCTGCTGCAGATCGAAGAGAAGGCTTACCGCTTCAGCCGTAACATGACCTGGCCAAACGTGGCCCGCTCATACCTCGAGCTGTTTCGCTACGTCTCGTTCTTCCGGGCCAGAACGGCGGTCGCGGTCTAGCCGTGCCCCCTCCAACTACGCCTCGGCGCAGTGTCCCATCCACCTCCAGCCAGGACTACGGCAGGGGCCCGGCGGTCACGCGAGAACACGGTGGCTGAGGGCAGGACCTCGATGCGATGCGACGCCGAGTAGGAGTGGCGAAGCCGTTTAGCGGAGAGCCATGGTACCCCGTGATCTGATCTTCGACTGGAATCTCGCTGGAGCGCCGGAGCCGCGGCCGATCGAGCTCGACGACGAGACCCTCCGCGACGGCCTGCAATCGCCCTCCGTGCAGCGACCATCGATTGAGGAAAAACTCCAGATGCTCCACTACATGGAGCAGCTCGGTATGCACTCCGCCAACATCGGGCTCCCTGGTGCAGGGCCGCAAGTACTCGAAGATGTGAAGCGTCTGGCAGCCGAAATGGCCCGGGCGGGCATGCACATGGAGGCCAACTGTGCGGCTCGGACGCTGCAGGTCGACATCGAACCGATCGCGGAGGCCTCGCAGCATGCGGGCATTCCCATCGAGGCTTCGGTCTTCATCGGCTCTAGTCCCATTCGACAGTTCGCCGAGGATTGGACGCTCGACGAGATGCTTCGCCACACGGAGACGGCAGTCACCTGTGCCGTTGACCTGGGGCTCCCGGTTATGTACGTTACCGAAGACACCACGCGAGCCACCCCCGAGGCGCTGCGTCGACTGTACTCACTGGCAATAGAGTGCGGAGCGCGACGTATCTGTCTGGCGGACACGGTGGGACATGCCACTCCCGAAGGCACGCGCAACCTCGTCATGTGGGCACGGACGTTGGTTGGAGAGACCCGTGAGGAGGTCAAGATCGATTGGCATGGGCACAACGACCGGGGTCTCGGACTCATCAATGCACTCACAGCTGCCTTCGCCGGCGCCGACCGGCTCCATGGAACGGCCCTCGGAATCGGCGAGCGCGTCGGGAACGCATCGATGGACCAGATCCTGATCAATCTCAAACTCTACCGCTGGATCGACCGCGACCTCTCGGTCCTGGCTGACTACTGCGATCTGGCCAGTCGCATGACCGGCGTCGAGATTCCGTGCACCTATCCGGTTATGGGGGCCGATGCCTACCGCACCGGGACGGGCGTTCATGCCGCTGCCATTATCAAGGCCCTGAGGAAAGGAGATGAATGGCTGGCCAACCGTGTGTATTCAGGCGTCCCGAGCGATGAGTTCGGACGGCGTCAGATCATCGAGCTGGGACCAATGAGCGGTCAGTCCAACGTCGTGTACTGGCTCGAGGAGCGGAACCTCAAGCCCACTCCTGAGCTGGTGGCAGCGCTGTTTGATGCCTGCAAGTCGGCCGATAGGATACTCCCCGAAGAGGCCGCGTACGCCCTGGTCGCTTCACACGCTCCAAATGTAGGCTGAACCAGCCGGCGGCAGCGTGTGGCACTGAAAGGCGACAAACGGGAACCTGAAGGCAACGAGATCAAGAGACTGTTGGGGCTGCCGAACGCGACGATGCTGGGCGAGCCGGCCGAGTTGAGTCGCACCCGGCCGGCTAAAGCCCACCTTGGAGCCGCTTAGACCACCTCGCGAACCTTGTCGGCGAGGACGTCCTTAACGATGGCAAAGCGGTCTGTCTCACCCCGCGCCAGAGCCAGGGCGAAGTTCTTGGCCTGTTCGGTGGTGATCTTTCCTGGCAGCGGAGGCTCGTTGGGGTCGACCACCGCCTCGATGACGACCGGACCCGGATGTTCAAACGCCTGGCGCATCACGTCTTCGGCGGTGGTGGGATCGTCAATGCAGTAACCTCCCGCACCACAGGCCCGGGCATAGGCGGCAAAGTCGATGGGCTGTAGCTCGACCCCGTACTGTGGGTTGCCCTCCATAACCAGCTGCTCCCACTTGATCTCTCCAAGCAGGTTGTTCTTGATGACCATCACCTTGACAGGTAGCCTGTACTTGACCATCGTGATGAGCTCCCCCATGAGCATGGTGAAGCCGCCGTCGCCAACCATCGCCACCACCTGCCGTCCCGGATACGCGACCGAGGCGGCGACAGCGTACGGTAGCCCGCAGCCCATGGTCGCCAGAAGCCCCGAGCATGTAAACATGCGTTCGCCCTTGATCTCTAGGTGCCGAGCCGCCCACGTGGTCACGGTCCCACAGTCACAGGCGATGATGGCGTCGTCGTCGAGGAACTTGTTCATGGTGTATGCCGCGACTTCCGGCTTCATGGGCATTGAGGTCGAGGTTCCTCGTTTTTCCATAAGGTCATTCCAGCCGCGCATGCGATCCTGAGCGTCCTCGAGGAAGCTACGGTCGCTCTTCCGCTCGATGAGCGGCAGCAGAGCACCGAGAACCGACTTGCAGTCTCCGACCAGGCCCACCTCGGCCGGATGGCGAAGCCCGATACGTCGCGGGTCGATGTCGATCTGGACTGACCTTGCCTGTCCGGGCTTGGGGAGGAATTCCATGTAGGGAAAGTTGCTGCCGGCGATGATGAAGGTATCGCACTCCGCCAACGCCTCCTGAGACGGGGCAGTCCCGAGCAAGCCGATGCCTCCAGTGGTGTAGGGGCTGTCGTCGGGAACGACGCCCTTCCCCAGAAGTGGCTTGACGATAACGGCCCCGGTAGCTTCCGCAAACTGAGTCAGCTCTTCTCGAGCGTGCAGGCAGCCTCGACCGGCAAGAACCGCAACCTTTGATCCGGCATTGATCAGGTCGGCGGCCTGCTGCAGCTCCCTCTGGGGCGGAACCGGATAGACACCCGGATAAATGTCACCGCTGTGCTTGGCAACGTTGGCCATTGAGGTCTCATCGTCGTCAGAGGTCCAGTCCTGGATGTCTTTTGGGATGCAGACGTGACCGACGCCGCGCAAGCCAAGTGCGCTCTTGATCGCTTCGTCGACGACGCTCACGACATGGCTTGGTCCCATGACGCGTTCCGAATAGACGGCCACGTCCATGAAGAGCCTTGAGAGGTCGACGTCCTGCTGATACTGTGTGCCGATGAGGTCATGAAAGGTATGGCCCGTGATTGCAAGCACAGGCTGGCTATCACACTTGGCGTCGTAGAGGCCATTGAGGAGATGGATCCCGCCAGGGCCGGAGGTGGCGATACAGGCTCCCATGCGGCCGGTGTATTTGGCATAGCCACAGGCGGCAAATGCCGCGGCTTCCTCATGCCGCACCTGAATGAATCGGATTTGCTCCTGGTGTGTTCTTAGAGCCTCGAAAATGCCGTTGACGCCATCACCGGGATATCCGAATATCGTGTCAACACCCCAAGCAATCAGCCGCTCCACGAGAAGATCGGCACTTGTCTTCTTGGCCATCGATCAAATCCTCCTATGATTTGTTGCAATTTGTGGCGATTTCTCCCCTCTGAGGAGCTGCGGACCATCCATCAGGGGCCGAGTACGAGATCTTCGATGCTCGCCTCGAACGGCGTCAGCACCTCAGGCCCGTTCGGACGGACGGTGACGACGTCGCAGTGCCGAACCCCTCCCCAACCTTCGATGTAGGCGGCCGGCTCGACATTGAACGTCATTCCCTCGGTCAGCACGTCAGGCGAAACGGGACTGAGCCTCGGCGGAAAGTCTGGACTTATGGCGGAAAAGCCGACGTTGTGTCCAATGCCATGGGTGAAATATCGGCCGAGGCCGTGCTTGTCGAGCACATCGCGTGCCGCCCGGTCCACCTCGCTTGCCCTGGCTCCCGGAGCTATCACCTCGAGGGCGGCAGACCGCGCTTCCAGAATCGCGTCATACACACTTCGGGTCCGTTCGTCGGGCCGCCCGAGATAGTAGGTGCGTGTGATGTCCGTCCAGTAGCCGTCGAGGTACGAGTTGCAGTGAACCAGGACGAGATCTTCGCGCTCGAGTTTACGATTGCGGGTTCGGGCATAGGCGCCTCCCGCAAGGGCAGCGTTGGGTCCGGACATGCAGAAGGTGAACGATCCGGCGCGGCGCACATCCTCTGAGGCCAGGCCGTCGACCACCATTCGGCTCTGAAAAGCGTCAGCGACTTCCGGCTCTCGCAGACCGGGGCAGATAGCTCGTGAGGCATTTCGGAAAGCAATGCCGGCAACCTTGCAAGCGTCGCCGACCTTGGACACTTCATACCTGGTCAGTCTGGATCTCAAGCTGGTCATGACGGCCGCCATAGGGACGAGTCGTCCACTCGCAGCGGCCTGAAGTGTGGGTAACAACATCTGGCCGTAAACGAAGGAGGCAGCGTAGGTCGCTTCCTCAAATAGGGTTGTGTCCTCGAAGCCGACTGTCCCGCCCGTGAGTCTCAAACGTTCCAGTAGGTCAGAAAGCGGCTTGCGAACATGTTCGGCCGGCCCTGCGAGATCATTCATTGACAGCGGAGAGTAGGTCTCGACTGCTGCTGCCCAGCCGGCATCCGCCAAGTCGCGCTCATCTTCGGGGGCCAGTACCGCCACCTGTCCGTCGGCGGTAGCTACCGCGAAGGCGGTTCCGACGACGGGCCAGTAGCCCGACAGCATCAGGACATTCGATGGCAGCTGACAGATGATGCCGTCGAGGCCTTCTCGTCTAATCGCCGTACGAACTCGGTCGATACGCTCGGCCCCGTGATGGTCTCCTCCAACTCCGGTCACGACTCCAGCATCCGTTTGATTAGCGACGGGGAACCCAAGAGCCTCCCTCGAGTAACCATGGATCTCCTACGTCACTCGGTATCTCTCGGCATCGGCGGCCTTCAGCTCGAGTCCCAGGCCCGGACGAGACCGATCCGGATAGAGCGAGCCACCCTTCGGCGTGAGCGCGCCCTCGAAGAACATGTGCTCGATCCGTACATGATCGTGGAAGTACTCAATCGGCCAGAGTTTGGCGATGGAGCAGCAGGCCGCGACGTGCAGCGAAGGAGCGCAGTGTGCAGAGAGGTGCATGCTTCGCGATTCGGTGAGGGCAGCGGCGCGGATGAATCCCGTGATTCCGGCGCAGCGGCTCGCGTCTGCCTGAAGCACGTCGACGGCTCCTGCTTCCAGCATGCGGCGGAAATACCACAGGTCGTACCCGTACTCACCGGCAGCGATGTTCATCCCGTACGGAGCCCTGTCTCGGATGAGCCGCAGTCCCTCGAGATCGTCCGATGACACCGGCTCTTCGAACCACATGACCCCGCAGTCCGACCGGAAGACTCCTGCCTGAGCAAGTGCGAACTTCCGTCCATAGGCCCCGTTGGAGTCAACGTAGAGATCCGCCTCTGGGCCTATTGCTGCACGAGCGGCCTTTACCCGCTCGAGATCCTTGTCGGGGTGCGTTCCGATCTTCATCTTTACTCTTGGAATCCCTGCCTCCACCCAACCGCTCAGCTGTTGCTGAAGGTGCTCGATGGAGTAGGAGGTGAAGCCGCCGCTTCCGTAAACGGGGACCGAGTCCCGCGTGGCTCCAAGCAGATCGACCAGGGAGAGGTCGAGAAGCTTGGCCTTCAGGTCCCAGAGCGCGACATCGACGGCGGCGATGGCCATCGAGCTGATGCCGGGGCGACCCAGGTTTCGGATCGCGTGTACCATCTCTTCCCAGGCCCTCTGAACGTCCATCGCGTCGACACCGACGACCTCCTTTGCCAGGACCTCTCTGACCAGCACCGCCGTAGAGTTGTCGGCGTACGTGTACCCGATTCCCACCTTGCCACCGGCGTGCGCCTCAACCAGCACCATGGTGGTCGACGTCCATGCATAGGTGCCATCGGACTCGGGCGAGTCGGTAGGGACGGTGTAGACACGTACGTTGAGCGCTTCGACAGCGCTGTCGGGGCTACGAGTCATGCCTGTAGCTCCATCCGCTCTCTCCTCGGAATCCAGAATGAAGAACCAATCGAGCCTCGACGTCTCCTTCACAGCCTGCATGTTGTCGGGCCGCGCTACGTTCGACAAGCCGGAGGACGGTACACATGTTGCGAGCGTCACGGCTATGTCGCGTGACGACGGTCAATTGTGGCCGGAGGGGTTCAGCTTCGGCGTCAGTGAGTTCACGACCTGGCCGTGGCCGTTCAGGCAGGATGTAGACCACTACGCCTCCTTGGGCGTACAGGCCATGGAGGTTTGTGAGTTCAAGCTGCGGCACGGAAGCTACCCGGAGCAGCTCCAGCAGATTGTGGAATCTGGCCTGCTGATCAGCTCGGCTCAACCGGAGGTACGGACCCTCTTTCCCAGCCAATCGCAGCCGGAACCTAAGGATGTGGATCAAAGGATGTCTCGATTCCTCGAGACGATCCGCGGGTTCGGCGAGTTCGCGTCCGGCCTCGCCTTCGTTACCAACTCAGGCAACCCTCCGAACGGCAACATCCAGCACGTCCTGGACGTGGCCGTCGACCAGTACCGGCGCCTGGCGGATAGGGCGTCCGAGTATGGAGCGCGTATAGCCTTTGAACCCCTGAACCCCAGCATTATGAATGTCGAGTCCGCCGTGTGGACGTTAACCCAGGCACTGGAGCTGGCACAGGCAGTCGACCGCTCCAATTTCGGAATCTGCCTCGATCTCTGGAACGTCTGGCAAAATGCCGGCATCGACGAGACCATCCGGGAATGCGGTGGTCGTACGTTCGTCGTACAGGTGAGCGATTGGCGAACGCCTCGTTCGACGCAGGACAGGCTGATCCCAGGCGACGGAGTCATTCCGCTGCCGACGCTGCTGAGAGCAATCCGGGAGAGTGGCTTTCGCGGCGCCATTTCAGTAGAGATCTTCTCAGGTGAGGTGCCCGACTCTCTCTGGGAAGGCGATCTGGAGGAAGTGATCCGGCAAAGCCGCAAGGGACTCAACCGTGCCTGGAGCCACAACGGGGCGACCTGAGCCGGTCCGTTTGTCAATAGGGTCGGTGGCGTCCGAAGCCCAAGAACGCCAAGAACCACCTCTCGAACATTCGCAGCAGGCCGCTCCTGAAGCGGCCACCATGCAGGCGCCGAGGAGAGGTGGCGATGGAGCCGGTACGAACGTGAGAGAGGCGGCCACGTCCTCCGCCCAAAACGGCGGTCGTCCGGCGAAGGAAGTCCAGATCCTCGGCTAGGTACATGTTTGGATTGAATCCACCCACCTGATTGAACAGCTCTCGGCGGCAGTACATCATCTGACCGCGCACACCGAACGCAACCTTGCCGAATTCCATGAGGCTGAAGAACGCCCAGTCGAGGACATCGCCTCCGTCGGCTGTCACCCTGATGCTACCGGCGGGCCATCCTGCAGCAGCCTGCTTCACCACCTCACAGACGAGATTGCAGGCCATACACGAGTCCGCATCCATGAAAATGAGGATGTCACCTGAGGCGAGTGCCGCCCCCGTGTTCTTTGCCCGTCCCACTCCTGGCGTGGCCTCATAAACCAGCTGAACGTTGAGGTCCGGGTGCTTGCGGACGAAGTGGGATGCCGCATCGGCAGTTCCGTCAACAGAGCCGTTGTCGACCACCACGCACTGGAGCAGATGTGTCGGATAGTGCTGCATAATCACAGAACGAAGGGCCCCAGGGACCAGGTGGCGTTCATTGCGGGCCGGAATGACGACCGATACAGTCGGCGGCGCGAAGGACTCCTCGCTGCTCAGCGGTCGAAATAACCGAGATGCGCTGTTGTCAAACTCGACCTCCTCCGCCCAAGAAGCTGGGTATCAAAGCTCCGCAAAGAGGCTGGGACGCCATCCTCCCCCTGCCAGATGCTGCCCAATCTCTTCCACCACTCTTCGCCAACTCTGTCTGCCCGAGGGGTCCGGATGCAGAAAGACCTTGGCCCTGCTCGCTCTGGAAACCCATGGTCTCAGAACTTCATTCAAGAGCTCGACCCCGGCCTCGTGAAGGCTCCCGGCGCCCATGTAACCAAAGGCTGGAAGCAGAATTACCCTTTCATCTCGCAGGTCATTGACCGACATCATGCGTACCAGCCGGTCGAATTCATGGTGCCGCACCACACTTTCCAACGACTTTGCCATGAGCCATGCCGGCGGGCAGAAGGTCCGGGGCCTCGACAAGCCGCATCGCTCCAGCATCTCCAGCCCCGCCATGATCGCTACGTCGGCCTGCTCTTCTGTGAGTGAAAGGAATTCGGCTGCTTGCGCCGCGAACAGAGAACCGCGTAAGCGCTGCAGGGGTTCACCACCGAGGCGCCCGCCGCATAGATGCCGGTATCCGTGCAACACGATTTCACAGCCCTGGTTTTCCATCTCGCACAGCAGAGCGACCAAGGAAGGACTCTTGTCGAGTGGACATGCTCCGTGCCAGTCGGGAACGACCTTGAGCGCCACCCTGCGAACGCCGACCTGTGCCAGCGCTGTGAGCTGGGCTCTGATCTCCAGTTCGAAGGGAGGCGCCACATCGTGCAACGCGACGACCAGCTTCTTCACGCGAGTCCGGTCTCACGGCGATTCCGGTCATTCCCGGAGGCACGCGTGGACGAGCGACATTGGTTCCGTGGCTCTTTGCAGTTGCCTCCCTCGAACGGTGCAAACATATCGCCGCGTTCCCGTCGCACTAGAGACCGGCGACACGAACGACGCCGGCGGATCGGAGGGCAAATGCCGGCGCATACCGGGCCATCCAGATGAGCTCACGCAGAAGACCAGGACTGAGAGCCGCCCGCGGGCCCGTCCATAGGTCAGATATGGGATGCGTAGGGGTATCTAGAACCACTCGAATCGTGGCTACGCGAAGGCCGTGTGCCGCCAGAATGCCCGTCTCCATGTCTGCTCCGGCAAAGCCCTCAGCCGCCCACCGAACTCGAGCCTCTCCGGTAACGATGCACCGGGAGGTCAGCATGTCTCCACGCTCGACTCTGTATCCCAGCCCCTCGGCGGCATCCGACAGCGCCTCACTCATCCCTTGGTCGAGAGGAAGGCGCCGTCCATCTTCAAGACCCACCACCGTGGGCACCAGCACTGTCCCCGGAAGTACCCGCGCCAGCAGCGATCCCGCGAGCCCGCAGACCACGACCGGGTACTGTACACCGTCAGGACTCCAGCGGTTGAGCCCCACTCCAACCCGCACCACCCGGTTCCGTCCCAGGATTCGGGCCGCAGCCAAGGCTTCGAGCCACGTCGCCCCGAGTACGGCAGCCGCCCGACCGTCGTTACGGCTGTTCTCGATGCTGACACTGCCTAAGGGTATGATTCTGCCACGCCTCGCCGTCTCACGCGTAGCCGTTCTCGTGGTACCAGGAAACCTCTCGTCTTAGCGCGTCCTCGACCGGTCCAGGCACGTAGGAGAGTTCCCGCTTCGCCTTGTCCGAGGAGATGAACATGTCATGCCGGGCCATCTGCACACCTTCCAAAGGGATCAGCGGGTCAGCATCTCCTATCAGCCGGCAGCGGACCTCATCAAGCACGGCAAGGGCGCGCGCGATCGGGTACGGAAGTTCAAATGCAGGTGGCCGCCGACCGCAGATGCGGGCCAGCACACGCCACAGATGTGCGAGCTTGAAATTCTCACCGCCCAGGAGATAGCGCTCTCTATCGGCTCCGTGCTGCAGCGCCAGCACATGCCCTCGGGCGACATCCTCGACCGGGACAAGGTTGAGGCCCCCGGCGAATGAGGCGAAAATGCGACCCTTCATGAAGTCGAGGATCATCTTGCCTGTGGGGGTCGGCTTCCAGTCACGAGGCCCGACGGGTGCCGACGGCAGAACCAGGACTGTAGGAATCCGAGCGGCCAAGGCCGCGCGCTCCTGCAGCACCTTCGAGACGTGATAGCGAAGCGTGCCGCGGCGGCCGGCGGCTTTCACCCATGACTCCTCGGTCGCGGGCCGGCCATCTTTTCCGGGGCCGACCGTGGCCGAGCTCGAGGTAACCACCGCCTTCTCGCATCCTGCGATTCGGGCAGCCTCCAGAATCGACCTGGTCCCCTGGACGTTAGTCGTCCAGATTCTGCCACTTTGACGTGGAGCAAAGGTGTACAGCGCGGCCACATGGACGAGATACCGACAGCCGCGTAGGGCGGGCACGAGGTCGCCGGACCGACTCAACTCGCCCCGAATGACCTCGACGCCCGACCGAGGCGAAATCGCCTGCTCACGACGGCTGAGCGCCCGAACTCGAAAGCCCGAGTCAACCAAGGCATCGAGTACGTGGCTGCCGATGAACCCCGTTCCACCGGTCAAGAACACGGTGTCTGCGGTTGCTGAATCTGCCGTGGGCGGGTCTAGCCTCGTCCCCAACCGACCTCGACCGCACCTCGCAAGACATCGGCAGTAGCCCGCAGTGACTCCACCGGCGACTTCATCGTCGCGTTCACCGCGGTGGGCTCGTAGCCACAGTGGGCCATGCAATTTTCACAACGAGGATCGCTCCCCCGTCCATAGCGGTCCCAGTCGGTGGTTTCGACAAGCTCGCGGTAGGACGAAGCGTATCCGTCGGCCATCAGGTAGCAGGGCCGCTGCCAGCCCAAGACCGAATAGCTCGGGATTCCCCAGGCGGTGCACTTGAAATCGACCTTCCCTTCTAGAAAGTCGAGAAACAGCGGCGAGTGGTTGAGCCGCCACTTCCGTCGCTTGCCGCCGGCAAACGCCTCCTTGAAAATCGCACGGGTGATCTCGACTCCGAGAAAATGTTCCTGGTCGGGCGCCTTTTCATAGGCATACCCGGGGGAGATCTGCATGGCGTCGACCTTCAGGTCGTCATTGAGATAGTCGAGCACATCACGTATGGTGTGTGCATCGTCCTGTGCAAAAAAGGTGGTGTTGGTGGTCACCCTGAAGCCGCGTCCCTTCGCCTCCTGGATGGCCGCTACCGCCTTATCGAACACGCCCTGCCGGCAAACCGACTCGTCGTGGCGCTCCCGCAGGCCATCTATGTGCACCGACCAGGAAAAGTAGGGAGACGGCTTGAACAGGTCAAGCTTCTTGCCCATGAGGATCGCGTTCGTGCATAGGTACACGAAGCGCTTGCGCTCAACCAACGCTTCCACGATCCGATCGATCTCCTTGTGGATCAGGGGTTCACCACCGGCGATGGAAACGATGGGCGCGCCGCATTCATCCACCGCAGCCACACACTCCTCCACGCTCAGCCGGCGTGCCAGAATGTCATTTGAGTGCTGAATCTTTCCGCAGCCGGCGCAGGCCAGGTTGCACTGGTACAGCGGCTCGAGCTGCAAAACGAGGGGATACTTCTCACGACCCCGAAGCCGCTGGGTGAGCACGTAGCGACTGACCTTCAGATTCTGACGCAATGTGATTGGCATAGGGCACCCACACAAGCGGGAATCGCACCTCTGTTGAGGCAACCAATGGTGCGTATAGTTAGATTATAGGGAGCGACCTGTTTGTCTTCGATGTCCGAGACATCTGGGGTGTGGGGAGGAGCGGACGCCGGCGGAGCGCGTCCCGGCAGCGGTTAGGGGCCATCTAGCCGCGGTAGGCGAACCATCACCGAGACAGCCGCTCAGTTCGAGAGGCGGAGGGGAACGTGGGGGCATCGCCTTCTGTCGACACGGGATCCGGAGCCACTGTCAGCCGCAAAGCTGATCACATCCGGATAAACGTCGAGGAGGATGTCTCCTCGAAAGGGGTGCCTAGCGGCTTCGAACGCTACCGCTTCTTACACTGCGCTCTGCCGGAGATTGATCTGGCAGACGTCGAGATGGCCACCTCTTTCTTTGGACGTTCTCTGGACGTGCCCATCCTGATCTCTTGCATGACGGGCGGCGTTCCCGAGGCGGAAGCGATCAACCGCACGCTGGCCGAGACAGCTCAGGCGTTCGGGCTCGCACTGGGATTGGGCTCGGCCCGCGTACTATTGGAGCATCCAACAGCCTTGCCCAGCTTCGATATGCGACGGTATGCTCCGGACGTTCCGATCCTTGCCAACCTCGGAGCGGTGCAGCTGAACAAGGGAGTGACGACGGATGACTGCCGGCGGCTGATCGATCTGCTGCAGGCCGACGCCTTGGTGCTGCACCTCAATCCCCTGCAAGAGGCGCTGCAACCTGAGGGAGACACGGAGTTCGGCGGTCTCCTGGAGCGCATCGAGGCGCTCGTCAAGGCTCTGGACACACCGGTGGTCGTGAAAGAGATCGGTTGGGGAATCGCGCCGGACTTGGTCTCCCGGCTGGTCGATGCGGGTGTTGTCGCCATTGACGTCGCGGGTGCCGGCGGCACCTCCTGGAGTGAGGTTGAACGCCACCGAATGAACAGCCCGGTGCGAGCTCGAGTCGCGGCGGCTTTTGCGGACTGGGGTATCCCCACCGCCGAGGTGCTTGTTGCGGCACGCCAGGCAGCGCCGCAAGCCGTCATCATCGCCAGCGGTGGCGTGCGTTCGGGAATGGATGTGGCCAAGGCTGTTGCACTGGGCGCGGATATAGTCGGTCTGGCCGGCCCGTTTCTTCGCGCGGCGGCACACAGTCCAGAAGCCGCCCGTGAGCTTGCCATGGAGCTGGTCGAGGTCTTACGCACGACGATGTTCGTGGTGGGAGTCCGGAATCTCACGGCGTTGCGAGGTACCAATCGCCTCATTCTCGAGGGGTCTTCGGTGGACGGACAGGCCGGCATCGTTCGCCGCTATAAAACTCGCGGCCGCGGAGAGTTCCTGGACATTACCGAGGATGTCGTCGATTTCGCCCGCGTCTGTGGCGTCCGAAATGGGATTATCCATGTCGCCTCGCCTCATACCACCGCGGCCATCCGGATCAACGAGAACGAGCCTCTGCTCCTGGAAGACTTCCGGACCCTGCTGGACCGTCTGGCGCCGCACGGCAACTACCGTCACGACAATCTGTCCAAGCGTGAAACGGTGCCACCAGAAGAGCCCCAAAACGGACGGTCGCACTGTCAGCACCTGCTCCTCTCTTCGAGTGAGAGCCTGGCCATCATCGACGGCGCGCTACGGCTGGGGGACTGGCAACGGGTTTTTCTGATCGAGCTGGATGCACCACGGGAGCGCCAGGTAACACTTCAGGCAGTAGGTCGGTGACCGAGCTTACCGAGCTGCGCTCGGCGGATGCGTACTGCCGCTACTTAACCCGACGTCACTATGAGAACTTCTCCGTCATATCCCCGCTGTTGAGTCGCTCGCTGCGTCGACACCTGGCACGAATCTACGCCTTTTGCCGTACCACCGATGACCTCGGTGATGAGACGGCACTATCCGGAGCCGGTGATCAAGCGCTGATTCGCCTCGATGCCTGGCGTACGCAGGTCGAGCAGGCCTTTGTCGACGGTGACCTGGCCGTTCACCCCGTGCTCATCGCTCTCGGCCAAACCATCAATGTGTTCGATCTCCAAGCTCGACCATTTCTCAACCTTATCCAGGCAAACATCCAAGATCAGACTGTAAGAGCTTACGAATCCTGGGAAGATCTTTGGGGCTATTGCATGCTTTCGGCTGCCCCCGTGGGCCGGATGGTTCTATCGGTCTTTGAGATCGACGATAACACCGCAAGACGCCTTTCCGACGACGTCTGCAACGGGCTTCAGATGGCCAACTTCGCCCAAGATGTCCTCCGCGACCGGCAGAAGGGCCGCACCTACGTGCCTCAGGCCGCCATCCGGTCTCAGGGCCTGCAAGCAGCAATCCGTATGTTATCCGATCGTGCGGAAGACCTCCTTCAATCGGGCCGTCAGCTCGAAGCCCTCGCGCCGATGCCGCTGAGAGCTCAGCTCGCCCTGTACCGCCTTGGCGGCCTGGAGATCATCAGAAGCGTCAGAAACATCGATTATCGAACTGACTTGGAGCGACCACAAGTCTCGGCACTGGCCAAGGTGAGGTTGCTGCCGCAGGCCTTCGCGGAGACCAGGGCGAGAATAGACCGTGCCGAGCCCCAACACGTCCTCTAGCCCCCGCCGGCCTCCGCAGTTTCGAACCGGGATGAAACCTAGCGCCGGTCGGGTTGGGTTGCCGCATCCCTCGGCCGGTGTGCGCTTCCGCCTTTCAGCCGACGAGCGCTACTGTCTCGACGTCACCAAGCGTGAAGCGGGGAATTTTTACTGGGGATTCGTCACCCTGCCTCGCGAGCAACGGCTGGCGATCTACGCGCTGTACAGCTTCTCCAGAGAGGTGGACGATAGCGTCGACCTCAATAATCAAGGGCTCAACGGCGGAGGGGAAGCGCGACGCGCTGCCTGCCGGGTCGCGGCAGCAGAGCAGAAATCACGCATCGAGGCCTGCTACGCGGGGAACCCGACCGATCCTGTAATGTCGGTCCTGTGTGAGGTTGTTCGACGGTACGAGATCCCGATGGAAGAGATGCAGGCGCTTGTTACCGGCGTCGAGATGGACATCGACAACTCTCACTACCAGCGATGGTCGGATCTCGAAGTCTACTGCCGTCATGTGGCGTCGGCGGTGGGGCGGATGTGCACACGTATCTTTGGTTTCAGCGATGTCGCGGCCCTTGACCATGCGGACGACCTGGGTGTTGCGTTGCAGCTCACCAACATCCTTCGGGACGTTCGAGAGGACTACGACTTGGGCCGAGTCTACCTCCCACAAGAGGATCTAGCTCGCTTCGCTCTTGGGGAGGATGACCTCCTCAAAGCGATTCCTGGCGCCGACTGGGAGAGCCTAGTCGAGTTCGAAGTGGCGCGGGCGCGGACCTACTTTTCGTCCGGCATGCGCGTCACCGAGTACATCCCTCGTCGTTCGGGGGTATGTGTCCGTACCATGGCCGGCATCTATCGCAACATCCTGGATCGGATAGCCGACGAGCCCTGCCTTCCACTGCGACAGCGGACCTCTCTGCGCAAGCGGACCAAGATAAAGGTTCTTCTGCAATCATGGCTTCAGGCCATGTAGCAGTGGTCGGCGGCGGCCTGGCCGGTCTCACTGCGGCGGTGCATCTCAAACGGGCCGGATGCCGAGTGGATCTCTTTGAGCGCAGCCGTCTGCTGGGAGGAAAGGCCACATCCTTCTCCGTCGATGGGGTCGAAGTCGACAACGGCCAGCACGTCTATCTGGCCTGCTGCACGGAGCTCATTGACTTCCTCGATAGTCTTGGTTTCGCGCACGATGGTACCCATCAAACTCCCGCGCTCGCGCTTCAGCCTCGCTTTGAGGTGTTGATGCTCCGGCGGGGTCGGCGCCCGGTGCGGCTCGCGGCCGGGCGATTCCCGCCACCTCTCCACCTCCTTCCCGCCTTGCTCGTCCATCACGGTCTTGGCCTTCGCGGGCGCCTGCAGCTTGCCTTCGCCATGCTGGGAGCGCTCACCGAGCCTCTGCCGGGCGAGACGTTCGCCCACTGGCTGAAGCGTCACGGGCAGCAACCATCAACCTGGGCCAACTTTTGGGAGCCCTTCCTGGTTCCGGCTTTGAACGCTCCCCTCGACCAAGTGTCCGCCGACGCCGCCCTGTTCGTCATTCGCACGGCCTTCCTGCAAGATGCACATTCTGCTCGGTTCGGCTTCTCTCGAGTCCCTCTGGCTCATCTAGCCCAAAGAGCAGCAGCGGAGCTTGATGAGGTGAGAATGAGAACGCCGGTGGTGCGGGTGCGTCTTCCCGAGAGGAGGGCCGAATCAGGCATAGAGCTGGAAATGACGGCTGGCCGCGTGGCATCGTTCGACGCCGTGGTTCTTGCCGTACCACCCCGACGACTGAGTGCGTTGTTGGGGTCGCCCAAGCACTTCGGCGTGTTCGGCCTAAGTCAATTTCGCGAGGCGCCGATCGTCGATGTCCATCTTTGGTACCAGCGCAACCCGCTGGGCTTCGCATTCGCGGCGGTGCTGGACTCGCCGCTTCAGTGGATCTTCGAGAAGAGTTCTCCGTCGGGTGAGCTCTACCTGTGCTGCAGCATGAGCGCGGCGAACGAAGAGGTCGAGCAACCGACCCAAGAGTTGGTCGAGCTGTGCCGGAGTGAGCTGCAGGCCGTGCTTCCGGCCTTGGATGGCGTCGAGCTCCTGCGGAGCGCCGTTACGCGGGACCGGGAGGCGACATTCATCCCCACGATTGGATTGGTACGTCCCGCGCAACGGACCTCAGTCCCTCAAGTTGCGTTGGCTGGTGCGTGGACCGATACAGGATGGCCCGCCACCATGGAGTCCGCGGTTCGGAGCGGTCGCCTCGCGGCATCGGCACTGCTCGAGACCCATGCGGCTTAAGACGGCGTCGCCATCTCGCGAGGCCCTCTCCGCCGCGCTCGACTGGCTTCTGGTGAGACAAAGCACCGAGGGATGGTGGACCGCGGAGCTGGAAACCAACGTCACAATGACCGCCGAGCATGTCCTGTTGCTGCGCTTCCTCGGCCTGCCTCTCGACGCAATTCGCGAGGGCGCAATCCGCCACATCCTCAATCAGCAGCGGGAAGACGGGTCGTGGGCCCTGTACTTCGACGGGCCCGCTGATCTCAGCACCACCATCGAGGCGTACGTCGCTCTCAAAGTCTTGGGGCTCGACCCCAGTAAAGAGTCTATGCGCCGTGCGCGCCGAGTGGTCAGGGAACAGGGCGGCCTGACTGAGGCTCGCGTCTTCACCAAGATCTGGATGGCGCTCTTCGGCCAGTATCCCTGGATCGGCATCCCCAGCATGCCACCGGAGATGATTCAGCTCCCGCCGGCCCTACCATTCAATCTGTACGATTTCGCCTGCTGGGCCCGAGGCACCATCGCCGGGTTGCTTATCGTTCTGGCGCATCGCCCAGTCCGCGATCTCGGATGTACGACCTTGGAGCTGATTGTTCCCGGTACTGAGAGTCAGATGAACCGTTCGCCGGGGTCGGGAGTGTTTTGGTGGGCAGACCGGCTGTTGAAGCTCTACGATCGGCTGCCGGCTCATCCTGGTCGGGCATTGTCCCGCGCCAGGGTGGTCCAGTGGATTGTCGAACGGCAGGAAGCCGATGGGAGCTGGGGAGGGATCCAGCCACCCTGGGTCTACTCGCTAATCGGGCTCAATTTGGAAGGGATGGGGATCGATCATCCAGTGATGCGACGCGGGCTCGCCGGTCTTGAAGGGTTCAGCCTGAAGGATGACGGAGGCTGGCGCCTGCAGGCCTGCATGTCTCCCGTTTGGGATACTGCATGGGCGCTCCTGGCGCTCAAGCGCTCAAGGTCGGAGAGCCTCCAGCCACAGATTCGGGCGGCCGCGGATTGGCTTTTAGCTGAACAGATCCGAGCTCCCGGCGACTGGCAGATCCGGGCGCCTCATGTCGAGTGTGGAGGTTGGGCGTTCGAGTTCGAGAATGACATCTACCCAGACATTGACGACACTGCCGTCGTCGCCGTCGCCCTTCTCGAATCTGCCCCAGGACTGGATACACAGCACGCCGTCCATCGGGCACTCAAGTGGATCCTCGCCATGCGCTCTCGCAATGGAGCCTGGGCGGCATTTGACCGTGACAACACTAGCGAGATCGTGTACAAGCTGCCCTTCGCCGACTTCGGGGCCATGCTCGATCCGCCTTCGGAAGACGTTACGGCGCACGTGCTCGAGATGCTTGCCGCACTCGGATATACCGTTCGCGATCGCGTCGTAGTCGAGGCCCTGAGGTATCTGCAGTCCACCCAGCGGCCGGACGGATCGTTCTGGGGTCGCTGGGGCGTCAACCACGTGTACGGTACCTGGTGTGTGATCGCCGCACTCACTTCGTTCAAGGAGCGGACCGGTTCGGTCCAAGCGATGGTGGATAGAGCTGTCGATTGGCTGCTTCGACGGCAGAACGAAGATGGAGGCTGGGGGGAAACCTGCTACTCGTATGAAGACGTAAGTTTCGCGGGAGCCGGCGTAAGTACCCCATCACAAACCGCTTGGGCCGTCATTGCCCTCCAGTCGGCCGGGCTTGGCAACTCACAGGCTGCTCTGCGCGGGGTCAACTTCCTGTGCCGCCGTCAGGTCGATGGAACTTGGGACGAACCCCAATACACAGGTACCGGCTTCCCGCGGGACTTCTATATCAATTACCATCTTTACCGCCACCTATTTCCAACGCTCGCGCTCGCCGGAAGAGCCGAGACGGGCTGAGCCGTTAGTTCGTGCCAGGGCTGTCGAGGTCAGTCTCCGGCAGGCTGACCAGAAGCCGGTGACTGAGCGACCCCAAAAAGGTCTGGGCGTAGGGCTGCCGCAACCCCCAGGATGGTGGCGCCAGTGGCTGCGATTCGCATCCACAGGGGCACGCGGATACCAAGAAGGCGGTCAAGCGAGTAGCGACCCGGTCCTTCTATTGCTACCGCAGCCGCGATCGCAAGGTTGGTCAGGGCAAGCTCCGCCCCGCCTTTCGAGACCCAGACGGGCTTACCCCAGTGCGCCTTACGCGTGGCCACCGTCATGGCGGCAATTGCGCCCAGCGGCCCAAAAGGATTCAGTAAGCCAAGGGCCGTGAGCACTCCGCCCGCAAACTCCGAGACGCCGGCGAGCGGGCCCCAGATCCTGCTAGGATGTACGCCCATCTTATCGACTGCCTGACTCCAGCCCTGGAGCCCGGGGCCCTCAAACCAACCAAAGAGCTTCTGTGCCCCATGGCCCGCAAGCAATGCTCCACCGATCAAGCGAAGGGTCAGGAGCCCAATCCCGGCGTCCTTCGTTTTCGAAGATGCCACCAAAACCTCCTACTCGTTAGTCGATAGTGTTCAGGCATAAACCATGCCCACGTCATCCTAGCCGGCAGCGCTCTCACAGGCTTTGCGTCCCGTGACCGGCAGCGCCCGACGGCAAATGGAATCTGTCGAGGGAGGAAGATATGGCCGATCAAAATGCCGGACGGCCGCCGCAGCACCAGGACGAGCAGCCGGGCCATGAAGGCCCGATGCAGCCTCAGCCCGAGACCCAGCCCAGAGGCGCGCGGGGCGCCGGGAAGCTGGAGGGCAAGGTAGCGCTGATCACGGGTGGCGACAGCGGAATCGGCCGTGCAGTAGCGGTGGCGTTTGCGCGGGAAGGCGCAGACATCGCCATCGTCTATCTGGATGAGCACGAGGATGCCGAGTTCACGCGACGGCAGGTCGAAGGCTACGGCACACGCTGCATCTGTATCTCAGGAGACGTCGGTTCCGAAGACTTCTGCCGAGACGCCGTTAATCGTGCGGTTCGCGAGCTGGGTAGGCTCGACGTGCTCGTCAACAACGCCGCGGAGCAACATCCTCAGGACGACCTGCAGAAGATCTCCGAAGAGCAGCTTGCGCGCACCTTCCGAACGAACATCTTTGGTCAGTTCTTCATGACCAAGGCTGCCTTGCCACATCTCAGAGCAGGCAGCAGTATCGTCAACACCACCTCGATCACCGCCTATCAAGGCAACCCGCGGCTACTCGATTACTCGTCCACCAAGGGGGCGATTGTCTCGTTCACGAGAGCCTTGAGCAACCTCCTTGTCTCCAAGGGAGTCCGCGTCAACGCGGTCGCGCCGGGTCCGATATGGACGCCGCTGATCCCGGCGACGTTTCCTGCCGAGGCGGTGGAGAAGTTTGGCCAGGACACGCCAATGGGCAGGGCGGGACAGCCGAATGAGCTGGCGCCGGCATATGTGTTTCTGGCCTCAGAAGTTGACTCCTCTTACATCTCCGGCCAGGTGATCCATGTCAACGGAGGACAGGTGGTCGAGAGCTGATCAGGCTCTTCTCAAGCCTCAATAGCCGCCCGGTTACTCGGATGTCCTCGGTTTCTGCACAGGTACGGGTTGCTCCACCTCGCTGCCAAGCTCGGCCCGCATGAGAATCATGACGATGGTGGCGACCAAAATCGTGGAACCCGTAGCGAGAATTCGCAACGAAAGCATCACGATGGCGGCCGTGGAATGGGGCACTCCGTACGCAAGGAGGGCACCAAAACCCGCCGCTTCGGTAATGCCGATCTCGGTCGGGATGGGCACCAGAATAACGGCCAGCACGATCAATGCATAAATGCCGGCGGTGTCCACAAACGTGATGTTGTGGATGCCCAGGGCGAGGATGATGGCGTAGAGAGAGATGACGTAGAAGAGCATGTAGAGGCACGTCGGCAACAGGGTACGGGCAGTCCTTGGCTTGATGAGGTCCCTACCGGCCTCAAGGAACTCCTCGATTGCCTCTCGAACACGCCGGATGAACGGCGGCAGGCTATCGTCGACGTGGGGAACCCAGGCATGCACCGTGAGCCATGCCAGAGCTAGGACGACGATCCATACGGCCAGAATCCCTATGATGGTCCAGAAGATCCAGGGCTGCCCCGGCACCCCCACAACGAGAGCAACCGGTACCGCGATCATGGTCTCCAACCCGAGCATGGCCGTTGTCGCCATTGAGGACCTGATTACGGAGTACCGACCAAAGTGCACCAGTCTGGCCAGCAGGTAGTTCTGGACGTAGGCGCCGGCCGGAAGCATCTTCGTAATCTCACCACCGGCGAAGGACATTGCCATCTGCCGTACCGGCACTTTGATCCCCACTTCCTGAAGCAGCTCCTGCCAGACCAGGGCGCGAGCCGCGAGGTACGGGAGCGTCAGACCCAACACCAAAATCCAGGTCTGACGGAGAACCGTTAAGAGCTCGGTCGCGCTGTTGCGGGCAGCGGCGATACGAGAGATCACCGCGAGCAGCCCCATGGCTATGACGATTGCGATGACAACAGAGATGCGGGTCCTAAGGAGGATGCCTCTCAGGCCGACAGTCAAGCGACGTATGAGGTCCACTTGATCAGCACGCACAGTGAAGAATCTCTTGCAGCCTGCGGTAGACAGTTTCCGGACTGGCTTCGTCGCGTCTCACCAGCCGGTAAGGGACTTCCATTGGTCCGGCCCAGTCCACTGAGGCGGGGAGCCACCACGGAACGATCACAAAGGGAGTGCGGGTAGCGGCCGCCACGAACCACAACCCGCTCTCGCCGGTTATGAGAGCACTCGCACTCTCGATGACGGCTGCGGCTTGCCGGATGGGCAGCCCCACAACTGCACGAGATCCCGGCACTACCGGCTGACCGGCCTGTCCCAATGTCACGGGTTCGACACCGACACGGCGGAGGCCGTTTGCCAGACTCCGCCAGTTATCCATGTCCCACCCCTTGATTCTCCGCCACAGTCTGGAGATGCCCGGAAGGGTAAATGAGCCCGTATGTGGGGCAAGCACGACGTAGGGAGAATTCGGCATGGTCAATGCGCCCCGGTCCTCGTGGGTAAGGACGATGGACGGTCGAAAGTGTTCGAGCGTCCCCAGCCCCAGGTATGTGGCCAGCCATTGGCCCCGCGGCTGGAGCCAGAGGTCCCGGTAGTAAAGCCACGGACGATAGCGGCGGTAATCGGCAAGCATCGATCGAGCCACAGGCAGCGGCCGGAGATCGTGCACGATCAGGCTCGGCCCGAACATTGCTCTAAGTCTCCGCAATCCGTCCCCGGAAAGTCCGTAGACCAGCCCATCAAGGAAGGGGTGGTGTTCAAGAATCCGGCTGATGGGCCGGTTCGGTAGCACCAACCAGACCGACCGGGGCCGGCAGATCTGTCGATAGCGCTGGACGACGACCGTGAGCCACAGCAGGTCGCCTAGGTGGTAGTCCTTACCGACGGCGAAGGCTACATCGCGGTGTGACAAGATGAGAAGGCTACCCGGAATTTTCCGATTTATATACTTGGCGGGGAGAGCAGGGTGCGATCCATGAGCTGGCTCATGGAGAGGGGAAGGACGACATGAAGACCTTGTTCCTCAATCCGCCCTCCATCGAAGGTTTCGATGGCGGCGCCGGCTCGCGGTATCAGGCAAGACGCGAGGTCAAGTCGTTTTGGTACCCGACGTGGCTCGCTCAGCCGGCTGCCCTGGTGCCCGAAAGCCGGCTTCTTGATGCCCCCCCGGAGGGGATCCAGGTCGACGAGGCTCTGAGCAGCGCCGCCGGGTACGAGCTGGTTGTCATTCACACCAGCACGCCCACGATATCCAACGACATTCGCTTTGTCAAGCAGCTCAAGGCCCGCAACCCGCAGGTCATTGCCGGTTTCGTGGGTGCACACGTGGCCGTTCTTCCCGAGCAAACCATGAACGCCTGCCCCGAATTGGACTTCGTCGCCGGCCGCGAATTCGACTTCACCATCAAGGACATCGCGGAGGGCGCCTCATTCTCTGAGACGCAGGGGATTACCTACCGGGATCGAGAACGCAACCAGGTGGTCCGTCAACCCGAACGCCCACTGATTATGAATATGGATGACTTGCCCTTCGTCGTCAACGTCTACAAACGCGACCTGGCGATTGAGAACTATTACATCGGGTATCTTCAGCATCCGTACGTGTCTCTCTACACCGGACGGGGCTGCTACTCCCGCTGCATTTTCTGTCTCTGGCCACAGACGATTGGGGGACACACCTACCGGGTCCGGAGTCCCGAGCACGTCTACGAGGAGATAAAGCTCGCCCAGAAGCTGTTCCCGAATGTCAAAGAGTACTTCTTTGACGACGATACCTTCACCGACAACCGTCCGCGTGCCCAGGAGATCGCCGGAAAGTTGAAGACCCTCGGGGTGACCTGGTCATGCAACGCCAAGGCCAATGTCCCCTACGAGACCCTCAAGGTCATGCGAGAGTGCGGGCTGCGCCTCCTGCTGGTCGGTTTCGAGTCGGGAAACCAGGACATCCTCAATGGCATCCGCAAGGGCATCCGGGTCGACCGCGCACGAGAATTCGTAAAGAACTGCAAGAGGCTGGGGATCAAGATCCACGGCACGTTCATCCTGGGTCTTCCGGGCGAGACGCGTCAGACCATGCGCGAGACGATGGACTACGCGCAGGAGCTGGACATCGACACCATCCAGGTGTCTCTGGCGGCACCCTATCCCGGAACGGAGCTGTACGCCCGGGCGCTGCAGAACGGCTGGCTCAAACATGCAGAGCTGATCGACGAGCATGGGATCCAGGAAGCCTCCATTGAGTATCCTGACCTCAGTCGCGAGGAGATCTATCAGGGCGTGGAGGAGTTCTACCGCCGCTTCTACATGCGGCCCGCGCCTATCCTTCGCATCCTCAAGGACATGAGTCACGATAGAGCCGAAGCAGCAAGGCGCCTGCGTGAAGGATACGAGTTCCTCAAGTTCTTCATGGAGCGGCGTCAGCTTCTGAGTAGCTAAGGGCCACCGCGTTTCGGCCTCCCGGTCGGGTGTCCAGTCCCTGAGCGGGACGGACTGGCTTTGCGGGAGTGACCTCCAAGGTGGCGGAACTTCGTAGCACTAGCACTGTTGTTGCCGACCTTCACGCTACTGTGAGCAGGGACTTCGCGAAGAGCGCGTCAGCCGCCGGACGTTGCGTGGGAGACTCCGTAGAGAATCTGAAGGCGCGAGACAGAGATCCAGGCCTCGGCGGGAAGATCTGAGACGGTTCGCCCCAGCGCCAAACGGTCCAGCCCCTCCGAGGAGTAGATCGCCAGTAACCCTTGGAAGTACAGCCGCTGGAGGCCCGCCAGTAGGCCCGCGGGCCTACATCGGATGTCGAAGCCCATCCTTGCCGCAGCGCGCGCCAACAGAGTCACGCCGAAGATGGCAACGGTATCCTCAGGGAATCCCGGTTGTTGGGTCCAGGAGCAGAGCGCACGCATCTCCTGTCGAATGATTCTGGCAACCAGCCACTTGTCGGTCCCTTTCGCCTGC
>DASRCF010000035.1:0-3200 GCA_035653255.1 Chloroflexota bacterium | reverse complement strand
CGAGGCACGCCGCGGCGACACCGTCATCGATCTCACCGCCAAAGAGTTTTCGCTGCTCGAGTACCTGATGCGCAACCCCGGCCAGATCCTCACACGATCTCAGATCCTCGACCACGTGTGGGGCTACGACTTCGAGTCCATGACCAACGTCGTGGACATCTACGTCCACTACCTCCGCAACAAGGTCGACAAGGGGTTCCCGACGGCGCTGATCAAGACCGTGCGCGGCGTCGGCTACGGGCTCCGCGAAAGCTAGGTGTTCAATCGCGCGCGCTGGCGCCTGGTCGCGTTTTACTGTGCCATCCTGGCCATCATCTTCGTAGGCTTCGGCATCACCGTCTTCACGCTATTCCAACAGAACATGTACGTGGACGTGGATCGCTCGCTCGGGAATGAGACCTCGCTCTTTCAGGCCTACTTCGGCAACAACGCCACCAGCGCCGGCAATCCCTGCCTCATCAGACGCCTGAGCAATCTCCCCACCGTCGACCAGTCGGGTCCGGCCCCCGATTGGACTGTCGTCAACTGCCGGGGCCGCGCGGTGCAGTCCAACGCCTTCTATCGCAACGGCATCTACGCCCACGGCATCGCCGAGGCCTTGCGGAACAGGGCCTCGATCGCCACCGTGACTCACGACGACCATTACTGGCGCGTCGCTACGCTCCCGATCTATCAGCGGGCGATTCCGACCCTCCCTGTCGCCGGCGCCATCCAGTTCTACGGCCCCGTCGACGGGCAGATCGATCAGCTCCACCGGCTCGAGTCGGTGCTGGTCGGCGGCGCTGTCGTGGGCCTCATCCTGGCCGGCTCGGCCGGGTTCTTCCTGGCCGAGCGCACGCTGAGCCCGATCCGGGTGGCGTTCGACCGCCAGCGCCAGTTCATTGCCGACGCTTCCCACGAGCTGCGCACCCCTCTGACACTGATCCGTAGCAGCGCCGAGATGGTCACCCAGACCGCCGCCAACCTGGAGGCCGAGGACGCCGAGCTGTTGGAAGACGTCATTTCGGAGGTGGACCGCATGAGCAGGCTGGTGAGCGATCTGCTGACGCTGGCGCGCGTCGACAACTCGCAGATCGACCTGAAGGAGGCGCCGGTCGACATTTCCCAAGTCGCGAGGGACGCTCACGCCGACGTCCAGCCGCTGGCGAGCAAGAAAGACTTGTCGAGCAATCTGTCCGCCGGGGAGCCGGAAATCGTAGCCGGCGATGATCTCAGACTGCGGCAGCTCCTGCTGATCCTGCTCGACAACGCCATCAAGTACACGCCGGCCGGCGGTGAGGTGCGAACGGAGGTGGTCCGCCAAAACGGACACGTCGCCGTGACCGTGAGCGACTCGGGACCCGGCATCCCTGAGAGCGCGATACCGCACGTGTTCGAGCGGTTCTACCGCGCGGACGGAGCCCGGACGCACGAGGGAGGCGGCGCCGGGCTGGGTCTGTCCATAGCCGACTGGATCGTGCGCGCCCACGGAGGCAAGATCCAGATCAAGAACCGGCCCCAGGGAGGCACCTGCGTTACCGTCGTCCTGCCGCTTGCGACAATGGAGAAGCCGGGGCCGAGAGCGACCAGCCCGCCCAAGCCCCGGGTGCACGCGTGAACGTCGACGGGAGCGGGAGGGAGAGGATGTGGATCGCCCTGACGCAGACTGTTGCGCCCGGCTTGGAAGAGGCCTTTCGGCAGCTGATTCGAAGCCGGGGCGGAGAGCTGGGGGAGATTGGCCGGCGCTATGGTCTGCAGCAGATGCGGGTTTTCCAGCAGGGCAACCAGGGGCTGATGGTCCTGGAGGTCGAGGATGCCGAACGCTTCGGCGAGATGACCCACGACCCCGACTTCCAGATGCTGGGCCAGGAGATGGCCAGCCTCATGAACTTCCAGCCCTTTCGCGAGCACCAGTTCTGGCCCGAAGTCTACTGCTGGAATGACCACGAATCGCGTCCGTGATCTCGATCTTCGATTTGAACTTTGAACTCTAGGAGCCCCTCATGACCCAGACCATCGAGCAGCGACAGCGCCAATCCGATCAGAGCGCGACAACCAAGTGGGTGTATCTCTTCACCGAAGGCAACGCCGGCATGCGCGAGCTTCTCGGAGGCAAGGGAGCCGGCGTCGCCGAGATGACACGAGCCGGCCTTCCGGTACCGCCTGGGTTCACCATCACCACCGAGGCCTGTAACGAGTACTACCGTCAGGGTGGCGAGTTCCCCAATGGCTTGTGGGACCAGGTGCTGAGGGGTCTGCGGGCAGTGGAGGAAGCCACCGGGAAGGGCTTCGGCAGCCAATCCAATCCCCTCCTGGTCTCAGTCCGCTCGGGTGCGAAGTTCTCCATGCCCGGGATGATGGACACGGTGCTCAACCTGGGGCTCAACGACGAGACCGTCGCCGGCCTGGCCGACCTCACCTCGAATCCGAGGTTCGCCTTCGACGCCTACCGTCGCTTCATCCAGATGTACGGCAAGATCGTGCTCGACATCGATCCGCGACTCTTCGAGGAGAAGCTGGAGGAGCACAAGCAGCGGACGGGCGCCGGCACGGACGCCGATCTCTCGACCGAGGCGCTGGGCGAGGTCGTGGCCGACTTCAAGCGTATCGTCGAGACCGAGACGGGATCACCATTCCCGACCACGCCTCTGGATCAGCTCGGCGGCGCCATATCGGCCGTCTTCCGGTCATGGAACAGCGACCGCGCCCAGGCCTACCGCGCGTACAACAAGATCCCGGACGATCTCGGCACCGCGGTGAATGTCCAGTCGATGGTGTTCGGCAACATGGGCAGCGACTCGGGCACCGGCGTCGCCTTTACCCGCAACCCGTCGACGGGCGAGGACGTCCTCTACGGCGAGTACCTGCTCAATGCCCAGGGCGAGGATGTGGTGGCCGGCATCCGCACGCCTCAGCCCATCAGCACCCTGCAGGACGATATGCCTGAGGTCTACGACCAGTTCCGGGAGATCGCCCGCCGGCTCGAAAAGCATTACCACGACATGCAGGACCTCGAGTTCACCATCGAGCGCGGCAAGCTCTACATGCTCCAGACGCGTGCCGGCAAACGCACCGCCGCCGCCGCCGTGAAGGTGGCCGCCGACATGGTCCGTGAAGGGCTGATCGACCGTGACACGGCCGTGCTGCGCGTCGAGCCCAACCACGTCGTCCAGCTCCTTCTTCCCCGCTTCGATCAGAACGCCAAGGATGAGGCCGTCGCC
>DASRCF010000034.1:0-3008 GCA_035653255.1 Chloroflexota bacterium | reverse complement strand
GGATGCCATAGACCGCATGAGGGGCCAGGTGCGGGAGGAGAAGCCGGTGGTCACCATCGACCTGCCGTTTGACATGCTGATCCCCGATGCCTACGTGCCCGATCAGCGCGAGCGCCTGGCACTTTACCGGAAAGTGGCGCGCCTGGAGTCGGTCGACCAGATCGAGCCCCTGAAGGAGGAGCTTCGCGACCGTTTCGGACCGGTTCCCAAATCGGTTCAGAATCTGCTTACCCAGCTCGAGCTGAAGCTGATGGCACAGCAGGTGGGTTTCATCTCCATCGTGCTTCGGGGCGAGCTGCTGGTGATCAAGGGCGAGCGCCGCATCGTCTTCGATCGCGTAGGCCTGTACCGGCGGTTCGGCATGAGCGCGCGAATCGACGAGAACACCCTGCGCATTCAGCGCAGCTCCCTGTCCGAAGACTGGCTGGCCGATCTGCGCGCCATTCTCACCGATACGCTGGCGCTGCGTGAGCGGCAGCAGGCGGCCCTGGCCGAGCAGGTCGGGAGAGGGTAGAGCTGCGCCTGTCCAAGGTTCAATGCTCAACGCCTCGGAGCGTCTGGCCCTGCCGCTGGGTCGGCGACTCGACACCCGAAACTCGAAACTCGCCCTCGACACATAATCGAAGGTGACGCATCCGAGCGGACGAGCCCGGGCCGCCGGGCGGACCACCGGCACATCCACTGTCGCCGAGTACTGACCAGGGACGGCCGCCCATCGCCACACAGCCAGCCCAACCGCACCAGAGCCTGCGCCGAGCCGTCAGCCCCTGGGGGTCGTACACCTGGGGCTACGCCGACGTCGGCGCGGACATCTACATCGCCCTGGGCCTCGTTCTGGCGGCCGCCGAGGGTCTGGCCAACGTCGCCTTTCTCTTCGCCGGCCTCATCTACGTCACCGTGGGACTGGCCTATACCGAGCTGTCGGCGATGTACCCGCTCGCCGGCGGTGGTCAGCTCTTCGTCCTCCGTGGCCTCGGCGACTTCTGGGGCTTCGTCGCCGGCTGGGCCGTCCTCCTCGACTTCACCATCGACATCGCCCTCTTCGCCTTCGGCTCGGCCGGCTACATCGATCACTTCTTCCCCGGTCTGAGCCGTCCACCGTGGATCATCATCCAGTCCATTGGCCTGGTGGTCTTCCTGTGCGCCCTCAACGTGCTGGGGGTCCGCGAGTCGTCCCGGCTCAATGAGCTGGCGGCGGGACTCGACATCTGCGTCGAGACGACGCTGATCTTCATTGGGTTTCTTTTTGCCTTCAACCCGGCCTTCTACGTGCACCAGGTGAGCTTTACCTTCACCCACCTGAGCGTTCCCCACCTGCTCTTCGGAACCTCGCTGGCCATCATCTCCTTCGTCGGCTTGGAGTCGATCTCTCAGGCGGCACAGGAGACCGAGCGGCCCACCACGGTGATTCCCAGGACCTCCGTGGCCCTGATTCTGACCATCTTGGTCTATGCCATGGCGCTGAGCAATCTCGGCCTTGGCGTCGTTCACTGGCAGACCTACGACCCCAGCTCACACGCCTTCTGTGGGCATTTGACCCACTCGGCCTGCTCGGCCGTACACGCCGCGCACCAGAACGCTCCAGTCGCCTGGCTGGCCGTCAACCTCCCCTTCGTCGGAAGCTTCATCGGTCCGGTCATTGCTATCCTCGGTGCGCTGCTGCTGTTGATCTCCTCCAATGCCGGTGTCTACGGCTCGTCCCGCATCATGTACTCTATGGCACGCAACAACCTGACGCCACAGTTTTTTACCTACGTGCAGCCTCGCTTCCGGACGCCGGTGATCTCTCTGGTGGTCTTCTCGGCCATTGCCGTGGCGGAGCTGATCTTTGCCGGCCTGACCCCGAACGCGCTCACCACGCTGGGCGACATGTACGCTTTCGGCGCCGCCACCAGCTACACCCTCGTCTTCTGCTCACTGCTCACGCTGCGTTTCACCGACCCCGACACTCCTCGCAGCTTTCGGGTGCCCTGGAACGTCGATATCCGTCGCGGGAAGGAGACCTACCAGCTCCCTATCGTCGGCGTCCTCGGCCTGATGGGCATCTTCAGCGTGCTTCTGATGGTGATCATTACCCATCCCATCGGCCGGGTCGCCGGGCCCGTCTGGATCGCGCTCGGTCTGGTAGGGTTCTATTTCTACCGTCGAAGGCGAAAGCTTCCGGTTCTGCAATCCGTGCACCGGGACTGGCCGTCGGAACAGCTGGCCGTGTACGAGGAGTCCGGAGAGCACGAGCTGGCCGAGGAATACCGCGAGGCGCTTCGGCGGCGGCACCGACGCGACGACCCAGCCGCCCTGCGCGGAGGAGCTCCGCGAGTCTAAGGCGGACGGGCGGCCGACACTGGCTTGCGAAGTGGGTCAGCAGGTGAACCCGGCCTATGGAACGGTCCAGTGTCACGAGTCGAGCCGGCTAGGCCAACAGTTGGTGTCGCATCCGAACAACGATCCCGAGCATGAGCACTGACGAGCCCGTGCACACCAGGGTGGCGGCAGACTCTGCCGCACGACGCCGTTCCAAATGTCGGAGCAGGTTAACGAGTGCTGTTCTTGAGAACCGTGATCGTCGCGTTAAGAAGGTTGCCCGTCACGATGTCGGGTAGGCCGCGACCGGAAAGGTCGCCCGTGGCCAGGAACGTCGGATAGCCGTATGCCGCCCAGCCGAACGGCATGGGCCGGCCGGTGGAGCTGCTCGCCGCCGGAACAAAGGCGCCGTTCCCCCTGCCCAGCAGCATGGCGACCCCGCCGTCGTTGAGATCGTCGACGGCTATGTCGAGGCGATGGTCGCCGTTGAAGTCTCCAACCGCCAAGCCCTCCGGCCCCGCTCCGACCGTGTAAGACCCCTCCCGACTGAAGCTGCCGTCGCCGTTGGACTTGAGGATCATGACTTGACCCAAACCAAAGTTGGCCGCCGCCAGATAGGGAACGCCGTTGCCGGCGAAGCTCCCGACCGCGAGCGCATCGCCGCCCGACGAAGACCAGACAGTCTGGGTTCGCGCGGGCCGGAAGGT
>DASRCF010000033.1:0-6645 GCA_035653255.1 Chloroflexota bacterium | reverse complement strand
ATGCTCTCGTGCCCCCCCTCGTAGATGATGCGGGAGTAGATCTCATCCGACAGCACCATCGCGCCCACCGATTGCGCTGCATCCGCGATCCGAACCAGGTCTTCGTGGGAGAGGGTGGCTCCGGTAGGGTTGCTGGGCGAGTTGAGGATGATCAGGCGAGTGCGCTCATCGACCTTGTCCACCAGATCGTCGACGTCGAAGACACAGTATTCGCCCTCCGCCTTGAATCCGATGGGAATCCGACGCGCACCGATGAAGTCGACCATGGACTCGTAGATGGGAAAGCCGGGATTCGGGTAGGCGACGGAGTCACCCTCCTCCAGGAGGGCCAACATCACGAAAAACATGATAGGCTTGGCGCCCGGCGTGACCACCACGTTCTCGGGGCCGAGAGGAATGCCTCGAGTCTTTGAGATGTGGCTGGCGATAGCTGCTTTCAGCTCGGGAATCCCGGCGGCTGGGCAGTAATGAGTGGCGCCCTCCTGCAGTGCCCGTTTGCCCGCCTCAACCACGTTCAGCGGCGTGTCGAAGTCGGGCTCACCGATCTCGAGATGGATGATCTCGCGGCCGGTGGCTTCGAGCGCTCGGGCCCGTGCGAGAACTTCGAAGGCTGTTTCGGTTCCCAGCCGCTCCATCCGTTTCGCGAGCTGCATACCAACGCTCCGTGAGTAAAGCACCGTCTGACCGAAGTATAGAAGGCGAGTCGAAGGGATAGGGGGAAGCGTCGAACGTGGAACGTCGAACGTGGAACATCGAACGGGGAGGGGCCGAAAGTTCGGATACGCCTTATCGGCGCCCTGCTCAACAGGAGCGAGACGCTCCGCTTCCGGGTGCACGCGTCCCCGGGCGCTAGGCACGGCGTGCTCCTGACATGTGGCCTGGGTCCTCACCCTTTCGGTACAAGGCGTCAACCGCCCTTCACGAGGCGACGTGTCGCCGGCAGCACGAGAATCGCTAGCAGCACTCGGATGGCGAACCTCGGTATGACCGCTCAAGCCGGCTGATGGTGGATTCCACGACTGGCAGATCGTGCTCCAAGTCTTGTGGCACGAGCGGCCCGACGCGGGCTACTTCAAGCGTTGCCCAAGACGGAACACGTCCACGTTTTGCTTCACGCCCAAGCTTCACCGTCTATTTCCACTCGCCCTAGACTGAAACGGACGGCCAACCGTCCTGATCAGGGGGTGAAATGGCTCGATCCGTGGCCGCGCCGATGCCCGAAACCGCCGACAGCATCCCGCTTTCCATGACGGCGCTGATCAAGCCCTCGGCGGGTCCCGGGGCCGAGCTGGCAGAGGTTCCCGTGCCGACGATCGGTGAGCGGGACGTCCTGGTGCGCGTTGACGCCACCTCGATCTGCGGCACCGACCTTCACATCTATACCTGGGACGAGTGGGCGGCAGGCCGGATGAAGCCACCGATAGTGTTCGGTCACGAGTTCTGCGGGACGGTGGTGCGGGCCGGCGGCGAGGTCAGCCGGGTGAAGCTGGGAGACTTCGTTGCCGCCGAGAGTCACGTCGTCTGCGGGCACTGTGAGGAGTGTCGGGCCGGCGAGCTGCATGCCTGCCGCAATGTCGAGATTATCGGCGTGGATCGTCCGGGCGCATTCGCCCAGTATGTCGCCATTCCCGAGGCCAACGCCTGGCCCGTTTCCGGGCTGCCGCCCGAGATTGCCACCCTGGAGGAGCCGCTCGGCAACGCCGTGCACACCGTCAGCTCCACCCCCATCGTCGGCGCCGACGTCGCAATCTTCGGACTGGGGCCGCTGGGCCTCTTCGCCCTCCGCATCGCTAAGGTTTATGGGGCGGCCCGGGTGTTCGGCATCGAGGTCAGCCCCTTCCGCGCCCGGCTGGGACAGGCTATGGGCGCCGACCGGGTGCTGCAGCCGGAGCGGGACGATATCGTCGGTTCCCTATTGGAGGAAACAGGGGGCGAGGGCGTCGACGTGGTACTGGAGATGTCAGGCAATCAGCGCGCCTTTGCACAGGCGTTGAAGGCGCTGCGCTACGGCGGCACCATGGCCCTGCTCGGGTTGCCGTCGCATGCGCTGGAGGTCGATGTGGCCGATGGAATCATTTTCAAAGGCGCCACGATCAAGGGCATCGTTGGTCGGCGCGTGCCGGAGACGTGGCACCAAACCCGAGGACTGCTCGAGAACGGCGTCGACATGTCGCCGGTCGTCACCGAGACCATGCCGCTAGGGGACTTCGAGCGTGCGTTCGCGCTGCTCGGAGAAGGACGTACCGGCAAGATCATCATGTATCCAAACCAGACTGAGAAAGGAATCAGCGCATGATCGCCGAGGATATGAAGTGGGCCGAGGAGGAGGTCCAACAGCTCGAGGAGGCGGGGACCGCCATCCACCTCAACGTCCTCGAGAGCCCCCAGGAGCCACGCAGCATCGTGAACGGCAAGGAGGTTATCAACCTCTGCTCCAACAACTACCTGGGACTCACGACGCACCCGCGCCTGAAGGCCGCAGCACTAGACGCACTTGAGCGGTTCGGGGTTGGGACCGGCTCGGTGAGGTCGATCGCCGGCACCATGACGCTACACCAGGAGCTGGAGGAGCGGCTGGCAACCTTCAAGCACACTGAGGCGGCGCTGGTCTTCCAGTCGGGCTTCACGTGCAACAGCGGCATCATTCCGGTGCTGGCGGCCGAGGGCGACGTCATCATCACCGACGAGCTGAACCATGCCAGCATCATCGACGGCATCAGATTGTCCAAGGCGTCCCGGCGCATCTTTCCGCACAGTGATATGGACGCACTCGAAGCGGCTCTAAACGAGAGCCAGGACGCCCGGCGCAGACTGGTGGTCACCGATGGCGTCTTCAGCATGGACGGAGACGTCGCCAAGCTGCCTCAAATTGTCGACCTGGCCGAGCGCTACGGCGCCATGGTGTATGTCGACGACGCTCACTCCAGCGGGGTCTTCGGCAAGAACGGCCGTGGCACGATCAATCACTTCGGTCTCGACGGACGCGTCCATGTGCAAGTGGGAACACTATCGAAGGCCGTCGGAGTGCTCGGCGGATACGTGGCCACGACCCAGGGATTGAAGGATCTGCTGATCAACAAGGGCCGGCCGTTCATCTTCTCGACTTCACATCCACCGGCCGTCACGGCCGCGTGCATCGCCGCCATCGACGTGCTGGAGTCGGAGCCGGAGCTGATCGACCGCCTCTGGGACAACACCCGGTTCTTCAAACAGCGCATTCACGACCTGGGATTCGACACGGGAGCGAGCGAGAGCCCCATAACGCCCGTCATTACCGGTGAGGACCGGCAGGCAGGCGCCCTCAGCACCCTGCTGTTCCGCGAAGGCGTCTTCGCGCCGGGCATCGCCTATCCGACCGTGGCCCATGGCCGCTCTCGCGTCCGCACCATCGTCACGGCAACCCACACCCGCGAAGACCTCAGCGAGGCGCTCTCCGCCTTCGAGAGAGCCGGGGCGGAGCTGGGTCTCGTGCAGGCTCCCCTGGCCGGCGTGGCTCAGTAAACCCAGTCGCCGGCAGTCCAAGGCTGAATGACCCCTTCCCTCGGTTGCCTCTATCAAGCTCAGATGTTCCCTGAAACCTTGAACTTTCAACACTAGAAGTGAGGACGCTTCCTTGAACATCACTGTCGCCCCCCGTCTCTCCGATGCGCCCGCCGACTCGGCCGTTATCGTACTCCAATTCCAGGGCGAGCACCTGGATCAGGAAACGACCGACGCGCTGCGCGCCTGCGCCGCTCCCGACTTTGAGGACGCCATCACACGCGAAGAGCTAAAGGGCCGCCTCTACGCGACCACCTTGTTGCGGGGATCGCCATCGGCACTGGTGGTGGGGTTGGGCAAGCGCGGAGAGTTCTCCGAGATCCGGTGTCGGCGCGCGGTCGAGGCGGGAGCGCGTTACCTGACCCGGCACGGCTTTCACGACATCTCAGTGCAGCTGCCGTCAGTGTCGAGAAACGGAACCGCGCGCATGGCCGTTGAGGCGGTGATTCGGGGCGCGTATGACGAAGGCCTGCTCAAGACGGCAGACCGGGAAGATCGCAGCGTCCGAGAGGTCGTGCTCATCGGTGGAGACGGAAATGTCACGCGGCAGGGCGAGGTGGGCGAGATCATCGGCGAGAGCACGAACTTCGCCCGCGACCTCGTCAATCTACCGCCCAACGACATCTCACCCAAGACCTTCGCTGAACGACTCGTCGAGATGGCGGAGGAGGTCGGGCTGGGGGTCGAGGTGCTCGAGCAGCCGGGCCTGAGCGAGTTGAACATGGGCGCGATCCTGAACGTCGGGAAGGGTAGCAGCGAGCCGCCGCGGGTCATAGACCTGCGATACGGCAACGAGCAGGCTCCCGTCAAGCTGGCCCTGGTCGGTAAGGGATTGACCTTCGACTCCGGAGGCCTTTCCATCAAGACCGCGGCGGGCATGGAGTGGATGAAGGGGGATATGGCCGGTGCGGCTGCAGTCGCTGGAGCCATGCGGGCCATCGGTCTGCTGCAGCCGGCCGGCATCCACGTCCGAGGCATCATCGGTGCAGTCGAGAACATGCCGGGACCCGGCGCCATGAAGCCGGGCGATGTTCTCCGGACCATGAACGGCAAGACCATCGAGGTGCTGAACACCGACGCCGAAGGGCGGCTGGTCTTGGCCGACGTGCTCACCTACGCCGTTAGACGGGCCGGAGCGACACATATAGTGGACCTGGCGACGTTAACCGGCGCCATCGAGGTGGCGCTCGGCAACGAGGCCGCAGGCGTCATGGGACGGCCTGACGACTGGGTGAGAACGGTCGTCGCGGCCGCCGACCGAGCGCTGGAGCGGCTCTGGCAGATGCCGCTCTATCCGGAATATCGTCAACGGATGGACAGCGAGCTGGCCGATATGAAGAATACCGGCGGTAGACCCGGTGGGGCCCTGAACGCGGCGTCGCTGCTGGAGGAATTTGTGGACGGGGTACCATGGGCCCACATGGACATCGCAGGAGTGGCCTGGCTGGAGCGGAAGAGCGCCTACACCTCGACCGGAGCAACCGGCTACGGTGTGGCCACGCTAGTCGAGCTGGCCACCACGATGGCCGGCGAACAGCCTGCTTGAGCATTGAGCTTTGAAACTTTGGATTCCTAAACGATGCGGGTTGCCCTGTAGTGCGCTACGAGACGCGGACGAAACTTCTTCCGCGAGAGGTGCTCGCCAGGGCACGCCAGTTCTTTGGCATCCATCTGGGTCTCACTCAGGACGTCGATGCGAGCGGAGTTTCGACTTGGCAGGGGGGCGGCGGCATGGGTTCCATCAGCTTTCCTGAGCAGGCCAACGAGAAGGAGACGACCCTGGAGTTGGTGACGACCGAGTGGGACGCTCAAGTCCGCGAATTCATGCGCCGCATTGGAGGGCACGGATAACAGGATGAACGACAACGAGGAGGACGCGGAAATGGACGAGATATCGGGCACCAATAACGAGCGGGTGGATGCGGAGGACCCAGGTGAGATGCCGGCGGTGGTGGCCCACTTTGAGCCGCCGGCCGCAGGAGACGGCTTGGACGGCACCACTCCGCTGGAAGCAGGCATCCAGGGACGGCTTACCGAAGCCGGAGGTCGTCGAGAGACTCCTCGCAACGAGTACGACTGGCAGCCTCATGTGGAGGTAGATCAGCCGGTTCAGGAGCAGGAGAGCTGACCTCGGGCTGAGCTCAGCTTGCCGGCACCACGGTGCCCAGCAGCCGCCGGTTACCTCGTCTCAGCAAACGGAACCCAGAAATCTGAGGCCGGGCTGGTGTTGCAAGCTCCCTCACGGGTTTTGGTTGAACTCCTTCTCGAGCCACTGCACGTCCCAGTAGTGCCCGAACTTCCATCCCACCTCATGGAACAGGCCCGCTTCGACGAATCCAAAATGCCGGTGGAGCGCGACCGAGGCGTCATTGGGAAGCGCAACCCCGGCATAAGCGCGATGCACGTCCTCGTGTCGTAAGACTTCAAACAGGGCCTCATAGAGCAGCCGACCAAGCCCCCGCCCACGGCAATCGGGCCGGCAGTAAGCGCTGACTTCGACCGAGGTGTCATAGGCGGGTTTGGTGCGAAAGGCGCTGCTGGTGGCGTAAGCGCAGACGTCCCCCGACAGCGTGGCCACGAGCAGCCGGTGCCGTCCACGGGGATGGTAATGCTCGAGCCACGAGCGCCGTTCGTCCGATTCCAACGGCGTTACGTCAAAGGTACAGTGGCTGCTGACCACGTAGTGGTTGTAGATGGCCGTCAGCGCGAGGAGGTCGTCGCCGACGCCGTTTCGCACTTGCGGGATATCTGTCTCAATCACGTCAGGTCCGAGGAGGCAGAATGAATCCCAAAAGACAGAGAGTGGGGTTCATCTCTAATCTTGCGTCCTCTGGTCGGGCGCGTGAAAAGTCGGCACAGAGAGACAAGCAGGGAGGCGCGACGATCTGCGCGTGGTGACGGCCGAGCCACTAGCTGTCCTCCCTCACCACTCTCACGCTCGCACATGTAGGAGCGAGATGGCGAGCCGGCTGGATGAAGCCGGTGAGCCACCGCTGACGGGCGTACTCGTACATGGCGATTCCGGCGGCGGTGGCGACATTCAGTGATTTGACCAGCCCAGCCTGGGGAATATATACCAATGCGTCCATGAGCTCCAGCACCCCG
>DASRCF010000032.1:0-4742 GCA_035653255.1 Chloroflexota bacterium | reverse complement strand
ACCCTGCCGCCCGTGCCGCGGACGGTAGCTCGGGCGAAGCTGTTGGAGGGTGGCCGTCGTCCGGCTATCACCGTCGAATGCCCGGGTACGGGTCCTGAAGCCGTCGCGGCGAGCGCGACTGTCGGAGCCGATACAGCCCAGACGGCGATTGAGACGGCGAATCCACGGCCCCACATTTCTCCGGCGTTCCTCCCGGCCGTCGACGGCGTGTCAGGGTGTTGACATCGCCAAAATCGAACAACCTCGTTCCTTCGCCCTCACCTTGAGGGAAAAGGTTGCAACGGGCGATACCCAAACGGTCGTAGCCCAAGTAGAGCGGGCTTAAGCTGCCCTGGCTACCTCGAATGTCCTACGGGAATCGATGTCTTGACAGTCGCTAGGAAGGACGGGCTAACCCATGAGTGAAAGAGCGCGCATGCGGCCCGTAAGCAGCCTCCCGGACGGCGGCAAAGAACCGCTCGGCCGAGTCACGCCAGGTGGGCCTGGAGGTCGCGCGCTCGGCGGCAGCCTGCCCCATATCTCGACGCAAGGCGGGGTTTCCGGCCAGTAGCAGGATGGCGGCGCGGAGGGCGGCCAGGTCTCCGGGCGGAAGGATGATAGCCTCCTTCCCGTCCCTGGCCAGAAACGGGAGGTTGCCCAGATTCCAGCCGATGACCGGCAGTCCGAAGGCCATGGCCTCTCCCAAAGCAGTTCCGAAGGCTTCCTGAAAGCTAGGCAGCGCAAAGGCGTCGGCATTTGCATACAGGCGTGCCACCTGGTCTACGGTCAAGGCCCCATGCACGACGACGCGCTCGCCCAGGTCGGAGTGGCTGATGCGGCGTCTCAGAAGGGTGCCGTAGGAGGCGTCGACGTTCGTGGCGCCGGCAAGATGGACGGTGGCCAGCTCGCGAGGGAGAGTGGCGACGGCTTCCAGGAGGTAATCGATGCCCTTGGCCGGCGTCCAATTGGCGACGCAGAGAAGGGCCATGGCCCGGCCCTGTCGCAGGTCGAGCGGCTCCGGGTCCCAGCTCTCGGCGACATTCCGCCCCGGCGGGACGACCACGATCGTGTCCCGAGCTAGGCCCGACGATTTCAGATCCGTCGCCAGCGACTCACTGGCAGCGATGAGTAAGCGGCACCGCCGGTGGGCGTTGACGTCGAGCTTCGATTGAACCCAGCGCCGCAATGCCGGCTGACCCACACCTCCCGGCGGCTGGTGCAGGGAGCCGACGACGGGCAGGTCTGGCGGTAATGGGATCAGGCCGAGTGACCAGGCGGCGATGCTGTCGACGATCAGCACGTCGGGTCGTGTATCTCGTATTTGGCGCCCCAGCGTTCGAGCGGCCAGAGACGCTATCGGAAACGGCCGATCGGGCAGCGAGACGAATTCGAGCGCAACGCCATGCTCGGGTGCCATTGACGCCATGCGCCGGTGGTATAGATAGCCGCCCGAGAGCTGTCCCGGGTCGCCCAGCGTCAGCAGCGAAACTCGGAGCGGATCGGTCACGCGCTAGAGGTTAAGCGTCAAGAGTGAGAAGTGGAGAGTTCGCTCCGAAACGCGGACATGCCGAGTGCGTGAATTCGAAAACATGACATCGACACTTCACTACCACAAGATTGCCCGACCGTAACCGCGCGGATGGGATCGTCGAGTGCCGCGCTTGCCAGGCATGCCTCCAAACTCGAAACCCGAAAGTGCCTTTGGCGGCCCGCATGCCCTCTGGGCCACTAGCGGATCTGGGGCAACGAGCGGATGGCTTGCCGGGGATTCCGGCGCAGGCGGCCCGTGTGCACCCAGGCGTACGAACGGTAGTGACCTGGTCCTCGCGGGCGCCCTCGTCACCTCGCTCCCCTGCGAGACATGAAGGTCCTTCCACGATGCGCTACCGGCAGGGCCTCCTAACCCGAAACCCGAAACCCGAAGCCCGAAACTCCCGCCTGCGTTCATCGATTCAATGCGGCTTCGTATGAGGCATAGACCGAGTCCGATTCCCAGACGGTTACCCGGATTGAGTCCGGGCGGGGATCGAGCCGTGACCCCACCTGCTCATGCAGGTACTGGGCGACCGTCTCGGCTGTAGTGTTCCGGCCGCCAAAACCTTCGACCTCATCCAGGTCCCGGTAGTGCAGCGGTGCGAGGGCCCGGCTCAGCGCCTCCTGCAGCTTGCCCACGTCATAGAGCACGTTGTCCGCCTCGATGGCCTCTCCTCGAACGGCCACCTCCACCTTGTAGGTGTGGCCGTGCAGACGTCTGGCTGGTCCGAAATCACCGCGGAGGCGGTGAGCCGCTTCGAAGTGACCGACGACTCCGACCTCAAACATCGGTATCGTCGTAAGTCAGGACGGCATGGACGGCGGACCCGGGGTTATCGAGAAGCAACTTGTACAGGGACCAGGCCTCCTCGAAGGGCACTCGATGCGTGATGAGTGGATTGAGATCAAGCTGTGAAAGGAGATCGCGGGCCAGCTCTATCCGCCGCCGACGGTCCCACCGCGCGCCCATCTCAGATGGGATCGACCCGACCTGCGAGGAAATGAGTCGCAGCCTCTTCCGGTGAAACGCCCCGCCAAGGTCGATCGACGCCCGCTTCAGGCCGTACCAGGATGCCACCACCACGCGGCCCTCCATCGCGAGACAGCTGATGGCGGTGTTCAGGGCACCAGGGTTGCCGCTGCATTCCACGGCCAGGTCGGCGTGCATGTGGGCGCGTTCTTCCTCGACGTCAATCGAGGCAAGCACAGAGATGCCCATGGTGCGGGCGGTTTTTCGGCGCTCGTCATGAGGCTCGACGGCCGTGACCCTGGTTCCCGCCAGCATGAGCAGACGCGCCACCAGCAGCCCCACGATCCCCTGGCCGAAGACTACGGCATGCTCTCCGAGGCGCGGCTCGGCGTCCCAGACGACGTTGACCGCCGTCTCCATATTGGCCAGCAGTGTCCCCACTGCAGCGTCGGCATGCGGATCGAGAACGACGGCGTCGACGGCCGGAACCACGTACTCGGTCTGGTGTGGATGATGGACGAACACCAGGTCGCCCCGGGCCGGATGGCGCACCTTACGGCCGCGCTCTACCACGCGGCCAACACTGGCGTAGCCGAATTTGATGGGGAAATCGTAGGTGCCCTCGAGCGTGGGCAGGTCCAGCGGAAGGGAGGCCGGCGCCAGACCCCGAAGCACCATCAGCTCCGTCCCCTGGCTGATGCCGGACGCCAATGCATGGACCCTGATGTCGTTGGGACCGGGGATGGGCGGTCCCTCGTACAGGATCTCGACACACTCGCGCCCCGAAAACCATACCGCTCGAGCCGGCATGCGATGACGCTCAACCGTCATCCTTCGCCTCCGATCACGTCACCGCGGACGATGACGTTATCGCCCAGCGCTTCATACGATACATGCTCGAGTTTCACGGCCTGGTTCAGGTCCTCGACCCCCAGATCGCCGATCGCATCGATGCCCCTTCCGACGATCATCGGCGCTACACAGATGATGACATGGTCCACCAGCCGGAGCCTGATGAGAGATGTCAGCAGGCCACTACCGCCCTCAGCCAGCACCGACTGCACCTGCTCGCCTCGCAAGCACTCCAGGAGCCGCTGCAGATCGACGCGACCCTGAGGATCGGACCCGATTCGGAGAACCCGTGCCCCCACCGATTGAATGGCGTCGGCCTTGGACGCCTGCCCTCGATCGGTGGTGGCGACGATGGTCGTGTGGGCGTCACGGCTGAGAAGGGCACACGTCAGCGGGATGCGGAGGGTCGAGTCCACCACCACCCGTAGCGGGTTCCTGCCTTCAACCCTGCGAACGGTGAGCTGCGGGTCGTCCGCGAGCACTGTTCCAACGCCCACCAGCACGGCGTCGGACTGGGCCCGAAGCCGGTGGGCGAGGTGCAGCGATTCCTCGTTTCCGATCCACTGCGAGGCGCCGGTGCGCGTCGCGATCCGCCCGTCGAGACTCTGGGCGCAGTGGATGGTTACTCGTGGCCGGCCGGTCTCCTCGGAGCCCTCAGGCAGGGCGGCCGTCCAGCTCCAGCAGCTCTATCAGATGCCCCATGCGCCTGACCTTGGTATCGAGGTAGGCCAGGTTGGCGGGGTTGGGCCGAACTGCCAGCCCGATTCGCTCTTCCACGGCGACCCCGTTTTCCTCCAGCGCCCGGCACTTGGCGAGATTGTTGGTCATCAGGCGGACGCGAGGCGCGCCCAGGTGACGCAGGACGGCCGCCGCGCTGGCGTATTCGCGGTTGTCGGCCGGAAGACCGAGAGCCAGGTTGGCGTCGAGCGTATCCATCCCCTGATCCTGAAGCGCATATGCGCGAATCTTGTTCACCAGCCCGATTCCGCGGCCTTCCTGACGTAGGTACAGGATCACCCCCCGGCCCTCCTCAGCCACCAGCTCCATCGCCAGAGCCAGCTGCTCTCCGCAATCGCACCGCAGCGAGCCGAAGGCGTCTCCCGTGAGGCACTCGGAGTGGAGTCGGACGAGCGGCGGCTCAGGTGCGGATATGTCACCCATGAGCAGACAGGCGACCTCGACCGGCAGGTCGTCGACCCGATAGGCCTGGATCAGGAAGTTGCCGTGCCGGCTGGGGAGCTTGGCAGTCGCATGGAGCGTGACCGCCGGCGCGGCTACGGTCTCCGGCATGGAAAGATTCCTCCGACCCGGATTTCTAATACTAATAGATATTAGTAAAAGTAGCTCGTGAGGAGGTGCAGGAGCCGTGCCGCCGAGTATCCGGCATTTTCGAGGCGTGCGGCTGCCG
>DASRCF010000031.1:0-20695 GCA_035653255.1 Chloroflexota bacterium | reverse complement strand
CCGTACTCTCCGCGCGTCGAGAACTTAATCATCACCTATCTCCGACACATTCTATCGGATTTGGGCGGTTCAATGTTCGGTGACTGGCGGTTAAACAAACCCAGCCCCAACATGTAGTGGTCGGGCGGCTCGGGCGCTCGGGCGTAGTATTGGGCGCTAATCAACTGCTGGAGGTGGTTCATGACAGAGCCGTCAATGCCGAAGATGAGCGACGCTGACTATCAAAGGATTCTCGGAGCACTGGCAGAGGCGGGCGTGAGATTGCCACGCCCATGTCCGGAATGTGGCCGAGGTCAGCAATCCCTCCAGCCTCGGTACATCGTTGCATTGTTAACAGGAGAGATGAAACAGTTTCAGCCGCAGACCATGTCTCACGCCGCCTTCTTGGTCACAGCGATATGTGGCCACTGCGGATTCGCGTCGTGGTTCAATCCTACGATTCCCCTTCGCATGTCTCGACCTCAAGCATAGGCTCGACAATGAGCGGAGGCACCACGTCGAATACTTCCAATAGGTCAACCGCATCGGACACCCGCCCTCGGGACTCTGCCTGATCTCTGACTAGCTGCCTCCCTCTCTCTGTGCTCGTAACTTCCATGTTGTAGCTATCCTTTCTTGATATTTGGGTTTGTCATCCCGTATAATGAGGGGTAGGGAGGGATGAGCAAACCATGAAGCTGACGTTGGACCAGGTCACGAAGATTGCCGCCAGTGAGCGGGCAGCATACGATTTCACGGAGTCGGTGCTTTGGCCGCATGGGCCGGTCTGCCCGCACTGTGGAACCGTGAACCATGCCTACCTCCTGCCCAACCAGAAGACGCGAACAGGTAGGCTCTCGGAGCGCAAGCTGTGGAAGTGCGGCGAGACGAAGTGCCGCAAGCAGTTCACGGTCACAGTCGGTACCGTGATGGAGGGCTCGAAGATCCCGCTCTCGAAGTGGGTGCTGGCGTTCAACCTGTTCTGTGCGGGCAAGAACGGTATCAGCTCCACCGAGCTTGAGCGTCAGCTAGGCATCACCCATGAAGCCGCCTGGTTCATGGCTCACAGAATCCGCTACGCCCTCGTACAGCAGCACTCAGAGCCCCTAACCGGCATCGTCGAAGCCGATGAGACGTGGGTCGGCGGCGTGCTCAAGGGCAAGGGCAGAGGCAAGGGCGTCTTTGCTCAAAATAAGACGCCCGTTGTCACGCTGGTTGAGCGCGGCGGCGAAGTCAGAAGCCGGACGGTGCCGACCATCGACGGAAGCAACCTCGGAGACGCGCTCCGTGACAACGTGGCTCAGTCAGCCGTGCTCATGACCGACACGAATCCCGGTTATCGGAAGCCGGGCCGGATGTTTCGCGGTCACGAGTCGGTCGATCACAACAACGACGAGTATGTGCGCGGTAAGGGTCCGAGAGCGCCGCACGTCAATACGGCGGAAGGCTACTTCTCACAGTTGAAGCGATCCATTGACGGAACGCACCACTCCGTCAGCAAGCAGCACCTACAGCGGTACGCAACGGAGTTTGACCACTGCTACAACACCCGCAAGCAGTCGGACACGGAGCGGATGGTTGGGGCGATCAGTCGGACGCGTGGCAAGCGGTTGAAGTATGAGAGCGGGGTGAAGGGGCGCTAGGTGCTCTGGCCGCGCTAAACGGCGGCCAGTCTGGCATGGCTACGATATTCAGGCTGCTCCTCACGTGGAAGCCGATCGGCCGCGGCTGCCTGTGTTATCTGTTGAATTTCTCGGGCAATCCGCAGCCGCTCCTGTGCGTTGTTGGAGTTGACTAACTCATCCACTAGTTTCTGTATCTTCGTCAGGCTCTCCCTCGACATGTGGCTCTCCTTTCACTCGGCCGGTACTTTCAGTATCAACTGTTGGTAGCACTCGCTGCGCCAGATCGCTGGTCGCCCTACCCAAAGCATTGCTGGTGGCTTCCTCCGTCTTTTGCCTGAACCACTGACCTAGGAGCTGCACGCCTCCACCTCCTACTAACAAGCTGGCAACCAGAAGGAACGGCGTAACCCTGGAAGTGGAACTTGTTGCTTGCGGGTCGTCCGCCAACCATAAGAGCGGCGCGGCTACTCCTCCAAAGATCACGTTGCGGACAACGTGTAGAGTTGCGGCGATGACATGATGATCGGCTAGATGCGGCTCGATGAACTTGCCAAAAGGAATGTCCATACCTGCCGGTAGCCACGAGGCCAAGAAGCCGCCAGCCGTGCCACATAAGGCCACTACCAACCATGTTGGCAATCGCTGGTCTCCCGCTCACCCTAACGCATTCTGCTAGCTTAATGATGATAGGCGTTAAGGGACTGTGAGCAGGAGAACGCCGGTTATCTATGGCTGACGCAGGGGCTCCCAAACAGGATGATGTTTTCATCTTCCGCATGACCCTCGACCTCGGCAGAACTCCACATGTAGGGCAGACGGACTCGGATGTTGAACCGAGAGATGCTTCGGGGGGATTCACCATCTACGGCACCCTGAAGGTGATCTACTACATACGGGGGAACCGCGTCGAATACGAATTTCCGATTGGGGTGAACCCCCAAGTGGCCGATCTTTGGAATACAGTGGCCGCAGTCAGCCGCACAAGCATGGCTAAGGCTGCCGAGACAGCACTAGAGTACGCGGCTGTACATTCTCCACCACCGGCTCCAGAGCCCAACTAACCCTTAGCCGTATTCCTCCGTGCCTTCTGCTCCTGCCGCTCAGGAGGTGGCGGCGTCCGGCCCATGATCCGGATCACCTCATCTATCTCCAGCTCGTCGGGGTTCTCGACGGTGATGGGTGGGAACCGGCGACTGCGGTGGTGCTTGTCGCCGCTGTCCTGCCCGAAGGCAGACGGCGGCTCTTGAACCTCTGTCATCTCGCGTGCCTCCATGCCCATTGTCCTACATGCTGGCGCGGGCACTTCTCCTCACCCTACGCTTGGGAGGCAACCACTACATCTAGTGCATGGGTTTGTTTAACCGCCAGTCACCCAATGTTCAACGTTCAAGGTTCGACGTTGACCCCCCTCGGGCCCCCGTCCGGAGGTGTCGGACTGGCCCGACTCGTGCCCATTGAACAGTCGACCCTGGGCGGGCAAGCGGATGGTCATGGCGGAGTTGCCACGGGCGGGTTAAATCGTTACAATACCTCCATAGCTCTGTCATCAGAGTCACAATTCTGTTGGCTGTCCCACTAGCGCGCCCGTATTGAACCAGGGGGAACACTGAGATGCGATTCCGCCGGCTCCTCAAACTTCTCGCAGCGCTGTCGTGTGTCTGTTTCGCTATTGCGCCCTCGCCGTCTCGCGGTTCGGGTTGTGGGGTCCATTGTGTCCTCCAGCTCGCAGGAGGGCCGACTGCGCTCGCGTCGACTCTGGCCGGCCTGAGCCGGCATTCCATCACTAGCCACGCAGGAACAGCCTGGCGGGACATCGGCCCTCCCGGCGGCGATATCAACTCTCTGGCCGTCGATCCCGTCAATCCCAGCACGGCCTACGTCGCCGCAGGCCGAGGCGGCGTGTTCAAGAGCACCGACGGCGGGAAGTCATGGATTGCCAGCGGGCTGGCGGGAATCCCGGTAAATGCCCTGGCGGTCGACCCGTCCAGCCGCGCCACGATCTACGCGGCCGCGGGATATGGCGGCCGAGGCGGCGGTCTTGAGATTACCGCCGACGGCGGTAAGACCTGGAAGCTCGTGACCAAGGGCCTTGCCAGCAGCAATTGCCTTGGCATTCCCGACCTGCTTTCGTTAGCGGTCGATCCCCGAAACGGCTCCATTCTCTACGCGGGCAGCGACTGCGGCGGTATGTTCAAGAGCACCGACGGCGGCGCGAGCTGGCAGGCCGCCTCCAGCGGGCTGGGCTCCCCGCCTTTGGGCGAGTGGCTGGCCGTCGCGCCCTCCAGCCCCTCGACCGTCTATGCCGCAACCGAGGGGAGTGGCGCCTTCGTCAGTACGAATGCCGGCGGAACTTGGAAGCCGGTGAACAGCGGGCTCTCGAGCAACGAGCTCGATGCCGTCACCGTCGACCCCGAGAATGCGAAGAGAGCTTGGGTCGGAACCGAGTACTCGGGTGGGGTCTTCGCCACATCCAACGGCGGCACCAAGTGGACGGTCGACAACTCAGGGCTGCCGGCGGTTGGGAAGAGCGGCCCAAGCGTGAGCTTCCTCAATGCAGTTCCGGGCAAGCTGTACGCCGTCGCAGGTGGACTGTTCCGGCAGACCTCCGGCTTCTCCTGGAAAAGCATCCCAATCCCCGACTACTCCGCGAACGTCCTCGCTGCCGATCCGGCCCAGCCGTCATCCCTCTATCTCGGCACCCGGTCGGGCGTGTTTCTCACCACCAACGCCGGCTCGTCGTGGAAGCTCTCTGTTAACGGCATCCTGGCCAACCCGACGCTGGCCATCGCCATCGACCCCGCCAACTCCCAGCAAATGTATGCGGGGACCCAGGATGGAGGCCTGTACACATCATCTGACGGAGGCGGCGGCTGGACTCAGGCTTTGTTGTACGGTAGCCCGCTGGGCGCCGTTCCCGCCCTCGCTGTGAACCCCACGAAGCCCTCGACCGTCTGGGCCGGCGATACCTTTGGGGACCTGTTCGAGAGCACGAATTCAGGCAGCACCTGGACGGAAACCTTCGGCTTCGAAAAGGGGCTGCCCAATTGCTTCTGCCCGGTTGTCGCTCTTGCGGTTTCTGCCGCCGCGCCGAACAGCGTCTATGTGGCCTTCAACGGCGCCGGAGTTTACGAAACGACCAACGGCGGCGGCGTCTGGATGGCGAAAAACACCGGACTGACGAACTTGAAGGTCACCGGGCTCGCCGTTAGCCCGTCGGCGCCGGCCCACATCTACGTCGGCACTGGCGACGGCGTCTTCTCAACCTTGAACGCGGGGACGTCCTGGAACCAGGCAAAGTCATCGGTCGGCCTGCCGGTGACCGCCATTGCCGTTGGTCCACCTGCCTTCACGTCCCGTCCCTTCGCCGAGCGTAGGCCGCGGGCTCACGCTGGACGTCCGCTGTATAGCCAGTCCGACGGCCGCGTCTCGATCGGAACAGACGGACAGGTCTACTACAGCGACGACGGAGGCAAGACGCTGAATCCGGCTGCAGTCTACGACCTCAACGGTAGAGAGACTAGTGTCGTCCCGATTGCCTTCTGGGTCTCCGAAGATGGGCCCGACAGGATATTGGTCACTATGACAGGCTGGTTCAAGAGCACGGATGACGGCCTGAGCTGGAAGGAATTCCCGCCGGACTGGTCCGCATACGGCTCCCCCGACGGTGGCGCTGCCGTCATCACGGAAGGGAAAGGCAACATCCCGACCTATTATTTTCTTCCAACCGACGAAGGAACTTACACTAACACCACTCGCTCGAAGCTACCGCCGAACGCCGCTTATGATATCGCCGACCAAAGGGCCGCATGCCCGTGCCCCCCGTTCCCACCGCAGCCGAGCCCACGGGCGGGGGGCGACCCCGTGTCGCTTTACAACGGCCAGCTCCAGGAGAGCTCGACCGACCTCACCATCCCTGCACGCGGATTCGATTTCAGCTTCCAATGCACCTACGACAGCGGCAACGAATTTCTTGGGCCATTGGGCTACAAGTGGGACTTCAACTACAACCGCCGGCTCGTGGTTGCGAACAGCACCAACCTGAGCTCGATTCAAGCCATGTTCTCCTCGGCCAAGATTGGCGATGTGGAGCGTGTGGCCAGCGGATCGGCACGAGCCGACCTGTATCGCCTCAATTCGAACGGAACCTACACGGATCCCCTCGGGACGTACACACGCCTGACGAAGAATGCGAGCGGTGGCTATTCGGAGACCGACCGGTCCGGCTTCACATGGATTTATGCTCCGGCGGATCCGGACACCGGTACCGCGGCCATGACGGCGATGACCGATCGCGACGGCAACACGATGACCTTCCAGTACAACGACGAGGGGCAGCTTGTGACCGTCGTCGACACGCTCGGCCGCCCGATTCACTTCGCCTACCGTTCCGACGGCCTGTTGACATCGATCACCGACTTCTCCGGCCGGACGGTCACGTTCGGCTACACCGGTGACTATCTGACGACTGTGACATCTCCCGCCGTGACGGGAACACCAAACGGCAACAACTTTCCTTCCGGCCGTACTGTCGCCTACACCTACTACCAAACCGATCCCTCTAGTCCTCTGAACGCCGACATCACAGCGATCGAGTCGCCCAACCAGGTCGCCGCGGGTGTTCCCGCCTTGCAAGCTCGAGTACGGCTGACCTACGACTCCAATCCCAGCTCTCCCGCCTTCAACCGCGTTCTGAGCGAGGCGTTGGGGGGAGCCGCCAACGGTGTTCCGGCTGGGGGAACCATCACGTACGCCTACAGGTCCCTTAGCGGGAACATGCAGGACCCCAATGGAGCAGTCACCGAAACCGATGTGACGGACCGGGACGGCAATGACTATATCTACCGATTCGACTCCTTCGGCTCGATCGTCCTGGCGGAGAACCTCGCGAATCGGCGCGTCGACCCAACGGCGCCGGGGCCCTTCATCACCACGTACACCTACGACCCCCAGAACCGGCTGCTCAGCGAGACCGATCCGCTGGGCAACAAGATCGTATACGGTTACGACTCTTCCAATCCCGATCGCCTCCAGCAGGGCAACCTACTGTCCGAGACCCAGATCCCCTACTCCGCCCGGGCCGGCGACCAGAAATCGATCTCGACCTCCTGGACCTACGAGCCCATCTTCAACCAGGTCCGGACTACGACCGATCCCAGGGGTTTCACCACTAAGAACACGTTCGACTATGAGGAGGCCTGCAACTTCGCCACTATCGGGGCCAGAGTGGGCATGACTGCGGCCGAAGCCCAATCAGCCCTGTCGGCAGCTGGCATGTGCAAGGCGCCGCTGGGCGACGTCAACGGCGACGGTATCACGAATCAGGTGCACGGCGACGTCATCCGTGTGCAGCGCCCGACCGTGGCGCTGGGAACGGCCTGCCCAAACGCGTACCTCACTCCGGCAACAATCGGCTGCTCGTTTCAGGCGCGCCAGTCCGGCTCCTCGACTCAGCAGATTGTCGACCTGTATCGCTACAACCAGTACGGCCAGCGCACGCGGTCGACCGATCCAGAGGGCAATGTCACTACGTTCGCCTACTACCCGGCCGACACTCCGGGAGGTCCGGGTACCAGGGGCGCCGGCGACGCCAGCACGGGCGGTTACCTGAAGCAGAGGATTGTCGACGCTTTCTCTATCGACGGGCGCGACTCCGGTACCAACCCCGCACCCGCCCTGATCACAACCAGCTACGCGTACAACAATGTCGGAGATCCAACCCAGATCGCCGATGGCCGCGGCGTGGCGACGGATTTCATTTACAACCAAGATGACGAGGTTGTCCAGGTTAGTCGGGCCGCCGCTCACGGCATCTTTAGCCCGAAGGTGACCGAGCCGCAGCCACTGACCGACTACAAATACCTGCGCCGATTCTTCTACGACGCCGACGGCAACCTCGTTCTCAGTCAGGTCGAGGATCGTGGCGACCTCTCAGGGGCATCCGGGCCGCCAGCGGCTGCCGACCTGCCGGCCAATATCACGAACCCGAACCCCTCGAATGGCCCCGACTTCGTCGATACTGTTTACAAGTACGACGCCCTCGATCACCCGATACAGGAAGTCCAGACGGTCCGGGACGGCTCCAACCCGCTTTTCCTCTACACCAACTACCGTTATGATCCCAACGGCAACCTGGTGCTGCTCATCAAGCCTGCGGGCAACGCCGTCAGCTCTGTATACGACGAGCGCAACCTGCTCTATCAACAGACTGCGGGCGCCACCCACGCGCCCTCACTTGCGCTCATGGCGTCCACCGACCCTACCGGCTTCGATGTCCGAGGCGGGGTGTCCCAGGTCACGACCTATCACCACGACGCCAATGGCAACCTGGCCTCGCTGGTCGACGGCGATGGCCGTATTACCCACTATGTCTACGACGGGTTCGACCGGCGGACGGCGGTGATTGATCCTTCGGGTGATGAGACGATCAGCGAGTATGACGCTGACGGCAACCTCATCCGCAGTGCTTCTTTCGGACCTGTGGGCGGCGCCAGCCGCACCACTACACCGACGATCCCGTTAGGGCCGGTCTCCGTGCTCGGGGTGATCCAGTCTCAGAATCTCGTCAGCACCAGCCTGCTCTCGGCTGTCGGCTATCAGTACGACTCGCTGAACCGGCAGACCCAGGTGAGCCAATCGCTGTTCGTGAATTCAGAGGCTACGGTGCGCCCGCCAGATGTTAGAGCTGGCGCCAAGAGCATCGGGAAACTCAACCTCAACCCGGGGACCTGTTCTGTTCCTGGGCTTGTCGCGCCGCCGGGCCATTGGCTGGGCTGCGTCAGTGACCGGACGGAATACGATGCCGACTCGCGTCCCACCTTTGCCGTCAACGACTCGGGCGACGTGGGGGCGAGCTTCTACGACGGGGCCGGCCGGCTGATCAAGACGGTCGACCCGGCCGGCAACCTCATGGAGTACGCCTACGACGGCGACGGCAACCTCATCGAGACCCGCCAGACCGACAAGGCCCAGATCCCCGCCGTCACCTCCGAGGTCTTTCTCACAACGAACTTCTATGACAGTCTCGACCGGTTGACGGAGTCGATGGACAACATCGGCGAGACGACTTATTACCGGTATGACTCCCGCGACAATCTCATCGCGACGGCCGACGCCAAGGGTCCGGCGGGTCCGGTCGTCACGCGTCGCGTCTTTCCGCCCGGCCCCAGGACGATGAACAGGACCAATCTGCCGGGGAATGTCACCTCCTATACCTACGACGGTCTTGACCGCCCGACGTCACAGGTCTCGATTCTGACCAAGAGCGGCCTCGGCGATGGCACCTTCTCGCCCGCGCCTGATCCGCTGCAGGGAAGCCACGACGGCCTAATCACGCTGCTCTATAGTTACGATTCCAACTCCAACATCGCCACCGAGACCGATTCCAACGGCAACCAGACTCAGTATGCGTACGACAACGTCGACGATCCGGTCAAGGAGACTATCGGAACCTGCGTGTCGCCCAAGCTGGCGACCAAATGCATCGGACCTGTCTCGGCTACCGCTACTTACGACGGCGCGGGTCTGCAGACGAGCCGCACCGACGAGAACGGGACCGTCACGACCTACGGCTACGACCTGGCCGAACGGCTGACGTCGGCCTCGATCAAGCCTGCGAAGGGCATCGTGGGCACGACCAGGATGACCTACCAGTACGATGGGCTGGGCCGGCTGACGAGCGCTTTCGACAGCAACAAGCCCAACGTCGCCGGCGACCGAGTGACCACCGGCTTCTCATACGACAGCGTGGGCAGGACCATCGAGGAACGGCAGCAGATCGGTAGCTCCCGCCCCGAGCCCGTGGACAGCGCTTGGCGGGGCGATGGCCTGCGCTCGGCTCTAACCTACCCCAACGGCCGGGCAACCGATTACACCTACGACGCCGATAACCGAATCGCCACAATCTCCGATGCCGGAGCGGCAAAGCCGCTGGCCACCTACTCGTACATAGGGCGGGATCGGGTGCTGCAGCGGTCCTATCCGCAGAACGGCACTATCATGACCTACGCCAATCCGGGTGGAACTCAGGACGCCGGCTATGACGGTCTCGGGCGGCCGATCAAGGTGCAGGTGCTGGGACCAACGCAGAGCCAGATCCTCGGCTACGCGTACACTTACGACCGAACCGGCAATCCAGTCTCCAAGTCGGTGCTCCAGGCGCCCAACCTGAGCGAGCTGTATCGGTACGATTCCGCCAACCGTCTAATCACCTTCCAGCGTGGCACGCTCAACTCGACCAGGACGTCGGTTACCACCGTCAGCTTCCTCACGCCGCCCCAGTCGGTGTTCAAACTGGACGGCGCCGGCAACTGGCTCAAAGTCGACGGCGAGACACGAACATTCAACTCCTACAACGGAATCGTCACGCGGACGGCGTCGGGCAGGACCACCAACCTCACGAACGACGCAAACGGAAACATCGACGAGGGCGGGACGTACGCTTACGCCTGGGACGGACAGAACCGGCTTGTCGGTGCCACGCGCTCCTCTGACGGCAAGCTGGTGGCGAGCTATCTCTACGATGGACTTGGCCGCCGCGTGCAGAAGACGGTCACCAACTCGGGCTCGCTGAACGGGGTGACGCGCTTCAACTGGGACGGAGAGAACGACATCGAGGACACAAACGGGGCCGGCGCAGTCGCGACTCAGTTTGTCTATGGCCTGGGTATCGACAATCCCACCGTCCTGGATCGCACCCTTTCGGACGGCAAGACCCAGCGGCTGTTCTACGAGCAGGACTCCCAAGGCTCGGTAGTTGGCCTGACCGACGCGGCGGGCAAGCTGGTCGAGGGCTACGGTTACGACGCCTATGGTCGGCCGCTTGTGTTCGATCTCGGCAAGGGCGGGGGCATCACCTGGAGCAAGAAGGATTCCATCACCTCCGGGGGACCCAGTGGGCTCGGCAATCCGTTCCTCTTCACGGGCCAGCGATTCGACCCGGAAACCGGCCTGTACTACGACCGGGCCAGGTATATGGACCCGGTACTGGGCCGGTTCATCAGCATGGATCCACTGTACAAGGGATATGAGTACGCGGGCGGGGACCCCACCGCTGCTTCTGATCCAACCGGTCTACAGGACTTGGGAAATCTGACCGCGCAGACAGTCTCCGACAGCGGCTCTATTGGCGCCGTAACAGCTCAGACCGAAACGCTGAAAGATCAGAGCGACGTCATGGCTGCGCTGCTCGCGAGAAACTCTGCTTCGAGCTCAGCCGTGCAGGCACACCTGCAAGGGTCTCAGGCGTTTGTGTCACCCCTGAAAGAGCCTGAGAAGTATGCCAAGGCGTTCGGTGGAGAGGTCGCGGGCGCGTTGGAATTCCTCATGGATGCGTCCATGACGACTGCCACCGGCGGGCCCGGACAGATTCAGCTCGCCCAGTTCGGACTCCCCGCCAACCCACTTGCCGGCGTCTATGTCTGGGGCAAGCAGCAGATATTCAGCCACTACACCTCCCCCGAGTTTCAATTGGGCCGGCCCGTCGGCTATGCAGTCCCCGGTCTAGCCGTTGGCCCTCTCGCCGACTTGGGGGCAGTAACGGAGGGACTTTCTCTGGCGCCCCCGGTTATCGAGCCGGCCCTTGAGTTTCCTACCACAATTTTCGAGCCGGCTCTTGAGTTTCCGACGACAATATTCGAGCCGCTTGACCTTCCCCCGCTCTCCGGCTCGACTCTTATCGAGACTCCCGCTGAGTTTCCGTCCACATGGCTTTCGGGCATCTACCGTGATGTTAGCGACGGAGCCTTGGATCAAATCCTCGGGCAGGACGTGCTCCCGGAGACGTTGGACCAGACGACCATCATCGGGTCCGAAGCTGCAACGGGCGCGGACTACGGCGTGCTCGGAGAAGGCCCCGAGGCGACGGGCGTCTACCATCCTCCTACCCTTTCCCAACTCCGCTCGATGTCCAACGAACTGTTCGGCTACGAAGCAGACAAGCTTGGGATAGCCGTCGAAAACGGCTACACCGGGCCCGTTTGGATCAGCGACGAGGGTGTTGATCCCTGCCTGAACGGAGAGAGTCAGTGAACTGCAGGCCTGACGGCTGCCATGGGACGGTCCGCCCAGTCGCTAGCTCCTTGCACGGCGGACCCGATCAGGCTCTCCTCACCTCCTGGTCGATCAATCCGTCGCGTGGCCGAACCAGTAGACCGGAGACGGGTGGTGTGACAAACGCGCAGGTCGATCCTTCTGGTGGCTGTGCCGCAAGCAGGCGGGCGGATTCTTCGCCCGGCTCGACCGTCCAAGCAACCGCCGGCACCGAGTATAGAAATTTTTACCCAATATTTACCTGATATTTACCGTATGTTTACCTGAACCCGGACATACTGAACATCGACGAGGGAGCCGCGAACCCCCGTCCGATTCCAGCCAGGCGAGTGAGAACATGCAGAGGGTCCGCAACCTAGCCTCCCGGCAGCCCACCCCAGGACTCCGGGCGCAGCTCTGCCGGAGGTTCAATCGCTGCGGAGCCCGTCCGGCCACCTGCCCGAGCTTGGCCTCCCAGCCCTCAGTCTTTGACCGGACATCCGCGCGCTCCCCTTTGGGCTGGATGTCGGCAGTACGGGAGCCTCAGGTACCGGCCGGCGACGGCTTGTTGATGCCGGTCACCGCAGCCCAGGGCCCCTTCGCCGGGCTGACTCCGTGCCGGATAGAGTCGACCGCACCGTGGTACTGCGGTGCTGGACGCAACCGCCTCCATCGCGGTCTGATCCGGAAGGTAGACCGAGACGGCGGCCTTTACCCACGCAGGGTGATGGCACCGCCGTCTCTTGCCTAGAGCAGTCTAGACGACTACTTCTTTACCGAGAGCGTCAGCTTCCGGGTACCCGCCTGACCGAGGGGATCGGTGACGGCGACCGTGATCCGGAAGGTACCCGCCTTGGCCGGCTTCCCTCGGATGGCGCCCTTCGCTCCCAGCTTCAGGCCTTTTGGCAGCCCACCTCTTCGGAGCTGCCAGCGGTACGGCGCCAGGCCGAAGTGCACGTGCAGCTTCACCTTGTAGTCCCTGCCTACCCTGGCTCCGGGTAGCGACCCCGTCGTGACGTCGGGAACGGGAGAGCGGAAGTAGATGTATGCTCCCTCGCTGCCGTTGTTGGTGGCCGCGCAGAACGACGGCGAGGCACAGCTCAGCCCGTCGGCTCCATTGGGCAGGAGCCCCGGGTTGCCGCTGGGGTCGACCGCCGGCGACTTCGTCCACCGGCCACTCCTCCAGGTGAAGACCTCACCGTAACCGTCGACCATGAAACAGGTCGACCCGGCGAAGCACGCGGCGCCGACCATGCTGGCGCCATTCGTTGCCAGCGCCTGCATCGCGGACCAGTGACCGTTGCGCCACACCTCAGCCCCGCCGTACACCGTTCCCGCCACGCACATGTGACTTCCCAAGCAGGCGATGGTGCTGATGGGATCGTATGGGCCGGATGCAGATGCCGGTGTCGTATGTGGCCCCGACCAGTGCGCTCCATTCCACGTCGTCACGTCGCCGCTGGAGTCGCCCGCCATACAGAACTTGGAGCCACTGCAGCCGATGCTCTGGAATTCCGGTTGACCGCCAATCGACACGCGCCTCCAGCGACCCTTCTGGTGGGTGAAGGCTGAGCCGTTGCCATCCGCGCCGGCGCAGAACGTCGCCGTTGGACAGGCCAGGCCGAAGTACACCCCCGGCGAGGAGTCGACGCTCGCCGGCGCCGACCATCCCCTGCCGTCGAAATGGGAAACGAAGCCTTGCGAGTCCGCCGCCCAGCAGCTCTTGGCACTCACGCACGCGACCGACCCGAAGCCACCGGTGCCACTATCGACGTCGTGATAGGTCTTCCACCTGCGCCCGTCAAACGTGAACGCGTTGCCGGCGTCGTCGACCGCCGCACAGAAGTACGCCGCCGGGCATGACACGGATTTGAGATTGTTCGACGCCTCCACTCGATGAGCCGAGCCCCAGGCAATGGACGGACGCGAGGACCCAGCAGGGTTGGTGGCCGCTTGCCCAGTGCTCATCATCGAGGTGCAGGCTGCAAGCCCCAGCGCGAATGCCAGGAGGACGCTCAGCAATCGCTGCGGCGGCCGGGTAAAGATGGCTCGCGCTTTGCCTGTTCTTTTGATCGATGACTGGTCTGTCACGTCTGTTCCCCTTTCATTGTTATCCTGCTTGGTCCTGGCCATTTCAGTCAAGCCGGATGTCGGTCGTTTCACGGCTTCATGGCGATCACCCACTCCTTCTTCGGATTGGGTCAGCTCCACTGCTATAACGTCGCGATGCTCGTGCATCTCATCAGCCTCCATTTGCTCGGCCATACACTGAGGAACTGCGGGTGATTTGCTCCTCAGACTGATTCCAATGGTACGCCCGATCGATGGCTTCCAACAGGTACAGAGCGGTACAGTCGCCGGTACCGGCTGACCCTTCAGCCGGGCAACGTCGTCCACCCACGGAGCGGGCTGTCGAGCAGGGAACTCTCGCTTCTCTGGGAACACTCCTACGGCTTCACCGCCGGCGCGCCGGTCTGACCCAGGAAGAGCTGGCGGAACAGGCGGGCTTTAGCCCCGAGTACATCCGCAAGCTGGAGGGTGGAACTCGCCGGCCAACCATCGCCTCACTGCAAGTGCTGGTCGAAGCGCTGGACCTCGATCCGGCCGGCCGGTCCCGACTGTTGGAGGCGCGAGCGGCGTGGTCGACGACCGCGACGGCGCGACCCAAGGCTCCGGCCGGCAGCCCGAGACCCATCAGCTCCTTCGTGGGCCGGCAGCGGGAGCTGGCGGAGATCAGGTCGCTTCTGACCAGTCCTGAGGTGCGAATCGTGACCCTAACCGGCACGGGTGGCGCCGGCAAAACGCGCCTGGCGCTTGAGATCTCTGACCGTCCTGGGGCGGCCTTTCCCGGGGGCATTTTCTTGGCAGAGCTGGCTCCGCTCAGCGAGTCCAGCTACGTGCTCCCCACCCTACGGCGAGCTGTAGGAGCCGAACAGGACACCGCCGGAGACCTGGCCGCGATAGCAGAGGCGCTGACCCGGAAACCTGCGCTGCTGGTCGTCGACAATCTCGAGCATGTCCTGGATGCCGGCTGCGATCTCCTGGAAATCGCCCGCTGCTGCCCTTCCGTTACGCTCCTCATAACCAGCAGGATCGCCCTGCGCGTCCCTGGAGAACATGTGTATCACGTGCCTCCCATGATGACTCCGCACGATCGGGCGCAGGTCGCTGAGGTTATGGACTTCGACGCCGTGAGGCTCTTCGCGGAGCGGGCTTTGGAGGCACGAAACGACTTCTGTCCGGCAGCGGGAGATTGGGCAGTCATCGGCGAGATTTGTCGCCGGCTCGACGGGCTTCCACTGTCCATCGAGCTGGCGGCCGCAGCCACTCGCCTGGTGTCTCCCGCGCAGCTCCTCCTGTCTCTGCAGTCCCAGGGGCCGCTGCAGCCGTTTCCCCCGGGCAACCGGCTCGCCCCAGAGCGGCATCAGTCGTTGGAGCGTTCCCTCGAGTGGAGCTTCCGGCTCCTGCAGCCCGACGCTCAACTGCTCTTCGGGCCTGCAGGGATCTTCGTCGAAGGCGGGACTCTTGAGGCACTCTCGGCCGTTGGAGAGCTTCCGCCCCACGCCTTCGTGGCCGCCCTGGCAGAGCTCATCGACGGCTGCCTGCTCCACGAGCGGTCCGATGGTCAGGGCCGAGCTCGCTACTTCATGCTGCCGACGATTCGAGAGTACGCCCTGTTGAAGCTGGGCGGCGAGGGCCGTGCGGTCGCCGCGGATCGCCACGCCGCGTTCTTCCTTTCGCTAGCCGATGATCTCTATCCGGATCTGAACGGTCCCGAACGGGCGAGAGTGTTAGATCGACTCGAGGTCGACCGAGACAACATCGCGGCCGCCATTCACTGGCTGGTCATTTCCGGCAGGCGGGAGGATGCCGCTAGGCTGGCGGGCAACGTCTGGACGGTCTGGCATGATCGAGGTTTCCGGCAGCAGGGCAGAACCAGTCTGATGGAGGCGCTCCCCGCCTCATCTAAGGAGGATACTCCGGGAGACATCCGCGCCCTCCGTGGCGCTGCCGTGCTGGCGTTCCACTCGCCTGACGCGACTCACGTGGAAGCCCTGCTCTGGCGGGCTCTCGCTCAGGCCCGAGCCACTGATGATCCGGTCGAGCTGTTCCACACTCTGAGGGCCCTTTCGAGCCTGGCCGAGCTTCGAGGCGACGCGACGGGCATGCTGCGCTTCTCGTCTGAGGCTCTCGAGATCGCGGAGCGTACGGGAGATGAGGGGCTGGTCGCCCGGGCTGCCGGGGATGCGGGGGCAGCACTCCTGGGTGAGGACCGTTCAGAGGAGGCCGAGCCCTACGTGAGGCGCAGCATCGCCGCCGCGCGGGCGTCGGGGTTGCACGACCTGCTCATCATCGGCCTCGGCAACCTGGCCTGGATCCTCCGTCAGTCAGGCAGGGGGCAGGAGGCCGACGCGGCCGCCCGCGAGGCCTACGAGGTCGGCGCCAACGAGGGTGGCGCTTGGCCGCGAGCCGTGGCGGCCATGAACCTCGGCGGCATTCTGACCGGGTCGGCTGAGGGGGCGGCTTTGCCCTATCTGCGCCAGGCTCTGGCAATCTTTCAAGGGCTCGACGAGCCCGAAGACCAGCTCTTCACCTGCGAGCTGCTGGCACTCGCCGAGGCTTGCCGGGGGCGCGACCATCGCGCGGCCAGGATTTGGGGCGCCACGCAAGCCCTTCGCCGGTCCTTCGGCTTGCCCGGCCTGGCCGGCAACCGTAGCCAGTGGGAGGGTGAGACGGAGCGCGCCCGAGACCGCCTGGGATCAGACGCGTGGGATGTAGAGTGGCAGGCAGGCGGATCGCTGAGTCTCGACGAGCTGGTCAGCATGGCGCTGGAAGCCCACACCGACCTTCAGAGTTGAAGGTCCAGAGCCGAATCGGAAGGCTCTCGCTTCAGACTCGGAGGTCGGAGAACCGAGTGCCTTGAAGGTCGGGCTTGATTCGGGCGTCAACGGGTAAGGTGAATGGTGCGTGCTAAACCCGACGTTGAGCAGGACCTTCATACCCCGCATCCGCTGCATGAGCTGGTGCTTCGTGAGGTGGCTCGAACCGCGGCCGATCTGGCCGCGAGTCTCCAGCTCCGCCTTCGAGCGCTGAGCCGGGCATCCTACGTCCATCCGCGCTCAAGACTGGTCGACGCCGCCAACATCGACCTTGGGGACCACGTGCAGGTACACGCGGGCGCCACCCTTCGAGGGACGGGAACCCGCCATCCGGGCCTCAGTATGGGCAGGTACACCATCATTCGTGAGAATGCCTACGTGGATGCGCATGGTGGCTGGATCGAGCTGCGGCAGGGCGTGTTCGCCGGCCAGAACGCGGTCATCTATGGACAGGGTGGGGTGACGGTCGGAGCCAACACCCTGCTCGCGCCCGGGGTGACGCTGGTCGCCGCGAGCCACCTCTTCTCGGGCGAGGACCGGCCGATCAAATTTCAGCCGGAGGATTATCGTGGCATCACCATCGGCGCGAACTGCTGGTTGGGCGCCAATGCCGTGGTGCTGGACGGCGTGACTATCGGCAGCGGCTGCGTCGTCGGTGCCGGCGCCGTCGTCACTCGTGACCTCGCCTCCGGATCCGTCGCCTATGGTGTCCCCGCAGAGATCAGGCGCTCCCGGTTGCAGTCATGAGCTGCCATGACCCCGGGATCTGAGCTAGGCACCGGGCGCAGAGCCTGGCATGGGATTGGTCCCGTTGTCCGCCGCCAGCTCGAAACCATTTCCTTTCAGCTACATTCGGCCAGGCTACAATCTCGAAGGTTGGAGCCCTGATGCGTTCTCGTCTATTCCTGTGCTGCCCCGTGATCATGGGTTTCATGCTCGCCGGATGCGGCTCACACTCCGCGGGTCAGCACCGGACCCCACGGCCGACGGCGACACCCACACCGATCCAGAAAGCGACCCCGACCGCGGTCCCAGCTCCAAGCCCACGCCCCACGCCTACGCCGAGCGCCGCGCCAACCAAACATCCTGCGCCCGCGCCGAGAATTACGCCGACACGGCGTGCGAGACCCAGGCCTTCTGTCACCGCTACGGGTCGCACGATCAGAACACGGACGCCCACGGCCGTTCCGACCTCACCCACGCGGCAGACGCACTTCGCGAACCCTCCGCCGATGCAGATCAACCGCAACGGTCGGTATACGGCCTATCTCTCCACCTCGAAAGGGGAGATCGTTATCGCCCTTGAGCCGAAGCAGGCGCCGCTTGCCGTCAACAACTTCGTCTTCCTGGCACGCCACCGGTTCTTCGACCACATTCCCTTTTGGCGCATCATCAAAGGCTTCATGATCCAGACAGGAGACCCGACCGGATCGGGGACAGGCGGCCCCGGCTACAGCTTCAAGATCGAGTCCTCCGGTCGTAACTTCCTGCCCGGCACGGTGGCGATGGCGAACACGGGCCAGCCCAACTCGAACGGAAGTCAGTTCTTTATCTGTGAGGGATCGAGCTGCGCCAACCTCGATAGCGCTCCGCCACCCGGCTACACGATCTTCGGACATGTCGTCAAGGGCCTGGCGGTGGTCAAGGCCATCGGTTCGGTTCCTACCCACCTCGGCAACGACGGCAGCATGTCCGCACCCGACTCGCCTGTCTACCTCAACTCGGTCAGGATAACAGGTCCCGCTTGACGGCCACGGGTTCGGAGCCGCGCTAGTGGCGAGGGTGACCGCGCCGGCGGCTGAGGCGCTCCTCGACCAGGAGATTCGCGTCCTCGACCGCGGCTTCGTCCGCTTGATCGACTACATGGGCGGTGACGAGTCGATCGTGCAGGCCGCGCGAGTCAGCTACGGGGCAGGGACCAAATCGGTTCGGGAAGACCGCGGTCTCGTCAACTACCTGATGCGGCACCGGCACACCACCCCATTCGAGATGGTGGAGCTTAAGTTTCACGTCAAGCTGCCCATCTTCGTGGCCCGACAGTGGATCCGGCATCGCACCGCCAACGTCAACGAGCAGAGCCTCCGGTACTCGATCATGCCCGACGAGTTCTACGTCCCCGATGAAAAGGCCATCGGCCTGCAGAGCCGGTCTAACCGTCAGGGCCGCGAGGCGGAAGCCGTCTCGCCGGAGCTTCGGGCCCGGGTGCTCGCCATCCTGACGGGCGTGCCCGAGTCGGTCTATCCGCTGTACCAGGAGCTGATCGAGGCCGGGCTCGCCCGGGAGCTGGCTCGAATCGCCCTGCCCGTATCCGCCTACACGGAGTGGTACTGGAAGATCAACCTGCACAACCTGCTGCACTTCATCAGCCTGCGCGCCGACGCCCATGCGCAGCACGAGATCCGGGAGTATGCCAAGGCGCTGGCCACCTGTGCGAACGCGGTCGCGCCGCACGCCTACGCCGCCTTCGAGGAGTATCAGCTGAACGCCACCGTCCTCTCGGAGCACGAGAGCCGGATCACGAGCAAGCTGCTCAACGGCGAGGACGTAACGTGGGAGGATTTCGCCTACTTCGACGAGTCCTTTCTGAACAAGGACGGCGGGGTGAGCAAGACGCTCCTCAATCGACATGCGGAGCTTGAGCAGAAGTTGGGCGTGTCGGTACCGGTCGCCGAACCCTCAGACCCTGTTTAGCGGCTCCCTGGGAACGAGAGAGTTTCGAGTTTCGAGTTTCGAGTTTCGGGTTTCGGGTTTCGGGTTTCGAGTTTCGGGTCTCGGGTTTCGGGGTTCGGGTTTCGGGGTTCGGGTTTCGGGGTCGCGGTTCGAGTCGGAAGGTACTCCGGACCACGGTTCGCCGGTTCACCGTATCGACGGAGGCTGTCAGAGCGCCGGATCAATTCGCCCGGTCGTGGGATGGGATATTTCTCGAGTTCTCCGAACTCAATGACAGACGGGCCAGTCAAAACAACCCATGGCCGGCCAGGCGGCAGGCGGTTAGCCTGACATGAGGGGCTGCATGGATCAGGTGTCAAGGCGGTTGGGCGGCTGGGCTCGCGTCTCGAGAGCGCTGGTGGCGGTTTCATGGATAGTGGCTGCGGCGGTCGGAGCACCGGTCGCCTCGGGCAGCGCCGCCCATGCCCCGCTGCCCATCTACGTCGACTCTCTGGCTCCCGGCTGGTCGGATTGGTCGTGGAGCACGCAGGTCAACTGGCAGGATACCACCAGCCCGCACAGCGGCCGGTATGACGTGGCCTTTACGTTCGACAACCCATGGGACGGGCTGTCGATGCACTCGGACAATCCGGTCGAGACGACTCCCTACGATCAGGTGCAGTTTTGGATAAACGGCGGATCAGCCGGCGGTCAGAGGCTGTGGCTCTATGCCGAAGTTAACGGCTCGGCGCTGAGCTCACCGGTCGACATTACCCCCTACATCGAAGGTCATGCGATCGTGTCGGAAGCCTGGAGGCTCGTCGACGTACCGCTAAGCGTGCTTGGCGCGACAGACACAAGCATCGATCGACTCGACTTTTTCAATGACACTGGTGCCTCGCAGCCCACGATGCGCCTGGACGACCTATCGCTCTTTGACGATGGAAAGCCTCCACCTCCACCCAAGACCGAACATTTGCACGTGACGGTTGACGCCTCCGGTGGGAGGCATCCGATCAGCCCGTACATCTACGGCGTGGCCTTTGGCGGCTCGTTCCTCAAGCAGAACCATCTGACGCTTGACCGGTGGGGAGGCAACGAAACTTCTCGCTACAATTGGCGCCTCGGCTCCGCCGTGAACACGGCCAATGATTGGTACTTCGAAAACACCGACAACGGCGACACCTGCAGCGCTCCGGGCTGTGCCGTCGACCGGATGGTCTCTCAGGATCGGTCCGCGGGCGCGGCGTCGCTCGTCACGGTCCCGACTCTCGGTTGGGTGGCGAAGAACGCCAATCTGGATACCTGTGGGTTCAGCGTCGCCAAATACGGTCCGCAACAGCAGACCGATCCCTACCGACCCAACTGCGGCAACGGTGTGAAGCCATCGGGTCAGGACATAACCGGAAACGATCCCACCGATACAAGCGTTCGCAGCACGCCCGACGACGTGCGGTCCTGGGTTCATCACCTGGTCGGGCGATTCGGCGCAGCCGCACACGGCGGGGTGAAGTTCTTTGCCATGGATAACGAACC
>DASRCF010000030.1:0-27440 GCA_035653255.1 Chloroflexota bacterium | reverse complement strand
CGACGCGCTGTACGCTCGACACACCCGAGCAGCTTACCGTCGACGCTCACGGCAACTTGCTGGTCGCTGACTCAGGGAACAACAGGGTATTGGCATGGAGCGCCCGCGACCTGGCGGCTGCGAACGGAGCATGCGCAAGATCTTGCCACATCCCCGCCGTCGACGTCTGGGGCCAAGCCGGCGACTTTACGACTAGCGTTCCCGATGCCTGGCCTCCCTATGGCTACCGAGGCCCCTGCGCCGCCACGCCTGCCCCTGCCGGTCCCTGCACGCTCAGCCGGCCTGGAGCCATGGCTTTTGACCGTTTCGGGCATCTCTTCATAGCCGATACCGGTGACAATCGCGTCTTAGAGTTTCCCAGCGGCACTCGGCATCAATCGCAGAAGGCTTTCTCGGTGTATGGCCAGCATGGGAGTCTCTCCTCTTCCTCGCCAGACCCGGGAGGCGTGAACGACGGTACGCTGGCTGCACCTGCGGCGGTTGGTCTCAATCCCTCTGGATTCCTGTGGATTAGTGACGGCAACAACCGGGTACTGGAGTATCCGCCCCCGAAGGGCGCCGGGCGCATGGCTGGGATATTCGTCCTCGGGCAGAGAAGCTTCACGACCTCGGGCTGTAACGCCGGAGGAGTTTCGCCTGCGACCCTTTGTGGTCCAATGTCGGTCACATTCGACGCCCCGGGAAACCTCTATGTGTCAGATGGAACCAACAACCGGGTGGTGGAGTACCTGGCTCCCACGAGGTAGTGCAGTAGCGCCTGCACTCGGACCGCGTTGAAAGTTCTCGGGGATTCCGTCGAAAGGTGGAGGCCGGAAAGAGCATCGCAATACCAGGCGTCGAAAGCCCAACACTTTCAACACGCCTCCGCTTTCTCTCAACAGAAGGGATCAACCTTGCATCCCTAGCGTCTCTGGAGGCGCACACGTATTTCGACGCTCTCCACACACCTACAACAGCTACGACGATCAACTCTCTAAGGCTGATAACTCTTGCAGACGAGGTAGCGGGGAGGCAATCACACCACGCACTGGATCCATGTCCTACGTCAAGGCGCTTCCCATCGGACTGAGATTGGCGGCAACGCGATCCTGACGGTCCTCCGGGCAGACTCCCAACATTCCGTCCGCGCGTTGCTCAAAAGGGAATATCAGCCACTCGAGATTTGGGAGTTCAGTCTCTAACCGGATCCCTCATCGAAGAGAACGCATCGATGTGGAACTCTTTGAAAGAGTCGATGACCGTATCAGCCATGACCTCGAGACGCAGCGTCTTGGTGTAGGGCGTACGCAGGGCGACGACCTTCATGCCGGCCCTCTTGGCGGATTGGATGCCCGTTGGGGCATCTTCAAACACGAGGCAGACATCAGGATTGACGCCCAGGAGTTTGGCGGCGGCGAGGTATATTTCGGGATCGGGCTTTCCCCGCTCGACATCCTCTCCTGAAACCACCACCCGGAACCGCTCGCGGATATTGAGGGAGCGGAGGGTCGCTTCAACCCAAGCGCGGTTTGACGAAGAGGCGACGGCCAGCGGCATTCCAAGGTGGGTCAGGTGATCCAGCACGGCGATCAGGCCGGCTGAGGGCTGCAGATCCCCCTTGAGTCGCTCGAGGATGCGCTCGTCATACCGACGCTTGTATGTCTCGACAGGTTCGGGCAACGCGAACCGGTCCATGATCCAACGGAAGGTGTCCTCGACGGTTGTGCCCAGGAGGTGTTGGTTTTCCTCGGGGCGGACGGTAACACCCTCAGGAGCGAGCATGTCGTTGAGAGCGGCGAAGTGTAGAGGCTCGCTGTCGAGCAGCACGCCGTCCATGTCGAATATCACGGCCCCAAACCGATCGTTCGCTTGCCGCCTCACAGCCGCCTCAGTCATGCGTTTCGGGCAGCTTCGCCCAGACAGCCACGCCAGTCTTCCGCATAGCCATCTGTGCGCGTCGACGCATGGCAGGAGTTGCCGGCAATTTCATCCAGGTGGTTGACCGGCCTGGACCAAAACATCTACCGCTCGGTCCACATCGCCGGATTTCGCATAGTGGTCCGCGATGGTGGGCGCAAGCTCGACGAAACGGTCCGCACGCATCTCCGATAGCGCATCGGCAATCTCCCGGTGCAGCTCCGACCGCAGCGTCTCCAGCATCGTAGTGTAGGCGACCTCCTGCGTGAGAGCGTGCCTGAAGCGGTAGAGGGAAGGTCCGGTCTGCTCGATCATACCGGTGCGCGTGGCTGCGATAAGCGCCGGCCCGACATCGATTCCGAAGAGGTCAACTCGCTGGATCAGCTCGACATCGAACTCGTTTCCGATGACAGCTGCCTCTTGAAGCAGCAAGCGTTGCGCCTCCGGCATGGAGTCCAATCTGGCCTGGATAAGCCCGTGAACCGTCCCCGGGACCTCGAGCGACGATGCCACTTCCATGTCGGAAGTCGACGCGCGGCTCTCGATCAGGTTCCGGGTCATGGCCTCGATATAGAGGGCGTTTCCGCCTGACCGCTCCAACACCAACCGGCTAAGCTCGTCCGATAGCTCCGTTCCCTCAAGGCGGAGAGCCAGCAGCTCTCGGCCTGCCGATGGTGGCAGGGGGCCGACGACGATCCTCGTGAACGAGGAGGATATCTCCGGTTCCACCTGCGGATCCTCTCCAGACCGACGTGTCCATCCCAGAAGCAGGTGCCCGGTCCATGGTGAGCCCGCAAGGAGTCTCCATAGCTCGAGCGATTGCGGATCGGCGCGTTGAAGGTCTTCGAGCAGGACGGCCACTGGCCGACTCTTGGCATGCTCGATGATGAGCAATCGCATGTGGGAAGCCAGATGTACGAGATCATCCGGCCCATCGATCGCCGGCGCTCCCGCTGCCAGCTCGGTCAGCCTGGCTCTCGCCTCCTCGACCAGCCGGATCTCACCCCGAGACGGCTCTAGAAGGTCGGATGCCGAAGGGGTGGAAATCAAGGCTGAAGCTATTGCTTGGAACGGCATAAGTGGCGTCGAACCGAGCAGAGGACAGCTCGCCAACGCTACGATCGCTTGCTCTTCGATCCTCCTCGAAAACGCTGACAAAAGGGCGCTCTTTCCGATTCCCGCCTCACCGACGATCTCCACCACCTGCGGTGTGCCCCGCCGAGCGAGCCCTAGACAGTACAGCAGGTGTTCCATCTCGACCTCGCGGTCCACCAGGTCGGCTGCATACCTGTTGGGCTCAGCTTGGATGGGTCCAATGAGACGGAAGGCGTCCACCGGCTGGCGCTTACCCTTGAGCTTCATGCCTCCCAGACTCTCGAATTCGAAGCTGCTTCGGACCAGCGTCTCGGTTGCTCCTGAAACGAAGATCTGACCTGTCCCTGCCGCCGATTGGAGGCGCGCGGCCGTGTTCACGGCGTCGCCCGTCACTGAGTACTGCCGCTCACCACCTCGCTGAACCGTTCCTCCCACCACGTGCCCTGTGCTGACACCGATTCGAATCGCCAGCCCTATACACTCGAGAGCCTCCTCGGTAGGCTGGAAGACTTCGACGGCGTCCCGCATGCTGAGTGCGCACCGCAACGCCCGTTCGGGATCGTCCTCATGTACCGTGGGGGCGCCGAAAAGAGCACAAACGGCGTCGCCGATGAACTTCTCGACGGTCCCTCCGTGGTCTTCGACAATTCGGGCCAACAGGTCAAAACACTGGCCCAAGAGGCCTCGAACCTGCTCGGTCTGCTCGCTGGTGGACTCGATGAGGTCCGTGTATCCCACCAGATCGGCAAACAACACGGTGACGATCCTCCGCGACTCGCGCGGAAAGCGTTCGGCAACCGTGAATGGCTGGTCAGTCTGACGCAGCACGTGGCCGCAGGCGCCGCAGCGGCGTGCCAGCGGATGGTTGGCAGCTTCGCACGAAGGGCACCGCGCTCCCAGCATGAGGCCGCAGGTCGGGCAGTAGCGACCGCTCTCCGGAAGCGCACCGCCGCAGTTCCCGCAAACCATATCGCCATTGTACGGAGGACCTGCGATGCGTAATGCCGAAGAGAGATGCACCGCGTTCGGTTAGTCTGATGCGGAGGGAAGATGTCAGGGCAGTGGGCTAGGGCGGTGGTGGTCGGCGCCTCTTCGGGCATAGGGGAAGCCGTCGCCAGGCAACTCGGGCGACAAGGCACCAGGGTAGCCCTCCTGGCCAGGAGAGAGACCTTGCTCCGCGACATAGCCGCGGAGATCAACCAGGCCGCGGGCCTCGACCTGGCTACGGTTTACCCGGTCGATGTGCGGGAATGGGAGCGGGCCGGCCCATTGCTAAACCAGATAGTGGAGAGCCTTGGAGGCCTCGACCTGCTGGTCTATGCCAGTGGCGTCATGCCTCATCACCGCGGATCGGACCATCCCACACGAGAAGACATTGAAGCTATCGAGGTGAATCTCGGCGGCGCGGTGGCCTGGACTAATGCCGCAGTCGAATTGATGCTTCCCCACCGCTCTGGGACGATCGTTGGCATCTCGTCGATAGCCGGGGAGCGTGGTCGGGCCGGCAATCCGGTATACAACGCCACCAAGGCTGGGCTTAACGTCTACCTTGAGTCCGTGCGCTGTCGCGTTGCCACCAGAGGCCTGGCGGTCGTCACTGTAAAGCCGGGGTTTGTTCGAACTCAGATGGTCGGATCAAGACTCCTTTTTCCTCCCGCTGTTTCGTCTGAACGTGCCGCCCGGGACATTCTGCGCGGCGTGGCCGAGCGGAAGCGCGTTATCTGGGTGCCCTGGTGGTGGGAGTGGATCGGGTCTCTCCTGCGCTGGGCTCCGCCCGCGGTTCTCGAACGCCTTCGGGTTTGAGGTGACAATGCCTCCAGCGGTCCGAGACCGAGGCCGGCTCGGGCCGCCGAGACGTTGAATCGCGATCCACCTCCTGCCGGCTTGGATGGCGGTTCTGCGTCGGACCCGCCCACGTTGACCACCGTGGAAGGATGGGGCCTGCTCAATCAAGGTACGTCTTGGATGTTTCGACCCGAGTCGGAGGAAGGCGTGCGCAAAGCCGTGGTCGACGCTTCGTCACGGGGCGACTCGATTGTCGTACGTGGAGGCGGCTACAGCTATGGCGATGCTGCCATCAACGATGGCCAGGCCCTGCTCGATGACCGTCAGCTGACCGGAATCGTCGACTGGAAGCCTGAGCATCACACGGTCCTGGTGCCCTCAGGAACGACCATCGCACAACTGGCAAACTTCGCGCTTGTGCGCGGCCATTGGCCGCCGGTCGTTCCCGGCACTTCAGGGGCGACGATCGGAGGATGCATCGGCGCCAATGTGCACGGCAAGAACAATCCGAGCGCCGGCCTCTTCGGAGACCACATCGACGAGCTGCAGGTCGTCTTGGGCGACGGAGAGCAGATCGTGTGCAGCCGTGAGGTTGAGGCGGCGTTGTTTTCGGCGATCCCCGGTAGCTATGGCCTCCTGGGTATCGTCACCGGTGCCCGGCTCCGGCTCCGGCCGGTCCCCACTGAATTGCTGGTCGAGGAGCTGGCCGTGCCTTCGGTCGAGGCCATGTTAGAGACGTTGGAGCTTCGGGAGGGCGGCATCGACGCCTCCGTTGGGTGGATCGACGGCTTCACGGAGGGCGACAACCTAGGGCGAGGATTGCTTCACATCGCCCAAGAGATTCTTCCCTCTATGTCCGGCTCGCCTCGAACCCCCTCGCCCGAAGGATATTATCGCTTGGACAACCCCCTTGCCCGCCGAAGTCCTGCCTCGCCGTGGCTGTGGATGCTCGCGCGTCCGCTGCTGCGTCCGCAGGCGGTCCGGCACTTCAATGCCGCTGTCTACGAGTGGGGATCGTTGTGGTCTGGCCGCGTGCGGTCGGTGCCGGTGCCGTCCTTTCACTTCGTTCACGATCGCTTGCCTGGCTGGAACAATGCCTTTCGCCCCGGAGGGCTCATACAGTTTCAGACGTTCGTTCCGCGGGCCGAGGCCCTGGCGGTCTTCAGCACGGTGCTCAAACGCATGCAGTCGATCGGCGAGTTCCCACTTCTTGGAGTGATGAAGCGTCACCGCCAGGATCGGTTTCTATTGAGCTATGGCGTCGACGGCTACTCTCTCAGCCTCGACTTCCGAGCCACTCGTGCCAACAGTCGAACCTTGACGGCAACGCTGCTCGACCTTGCCCGGACCGTGGTTCTACCCGCCGGCGGCAGATTCTATCCGGCGAAGGACGCCATTTTGACTCGCGAGGACATGCTGCAGTCGTTTGGGCCCGAACAGGTGGCTGAATTTTTCGACCTCAAGCGGCGATACGATCCTAGAGCGGTGTTTGGGAGCGACCTCTATCGTCGTCTGCTCGAACCTCCCTGCCCGGCGAGGGGCGCCTGAAGGGCTAACCGGACCGTCCGAAGCTTGTCCCGCCCTGTCAGGGCTTGCGGTGATGGGGACAGATCGGGAAGCTACCCTCTACGCTTCCGCCAGACGACAGCTCGTCGAGGCCGACATTGCCGGCCCGAGCATAGCTGTTGCGAAAGACAAGCATCGTTCCGTTTGCATCCACCGCCAGCTCGCCCACGAGCTCCTGTGACCTGTTCAGGGTCTGGAAGATGTAGTGCCCATGCCGTTGGGACAAGGACTGGATGGCGAAGGGGGCCGAGGCTCCGGTCTCGACACCCACGTAGATGTGTCCGCTAGGGCTGGAGGTAACCAGGTCGGTGGTGGTGACTCCGGGGTCGGCGCCGCTGCCGAATTTCATGATGGTCCGACCAGTAGTGGGATTGAGCCGGAAGAGCCTGCCGGTTCCGGCGGATGCCCCGCCGACGGCAAAGAGGTGCCCATTGGCGTCAAAAGCCATCGAGTCGGCATTCGGAGTCTGCCACCGACGGACGACCTGCCCTCGGCCACTGATCCACTCGATTCGCGACTTGGCATTTCCGAGCTGAACGCCCCCGTCCGAGACGAGAAGATTTCCGAGAGCCTGGGCTGCGATTGGGAACATGCCGTGCGAGGACCACGCGGAGACTCTCGTCCCGTCCGACGAAATCTCGGAGATGCGACTTCCATGGAAGTAATACAGGTCTCCACCGACGCTTGTGGTCATAGCTGAGCCCGGCGGGCCGATCCTTCCAAGGAGATGTCTGGAGGCCGAGATGTGGAGGATTCCAGTCTGATCCTCTATGTAAAACGAGCCGGCAGGGCCTGAGGAGATATGGCTGAGTCCCGCGATGCAGAAGGCGGCGAACGGGGACTTGTTGTGGTGCCGGGTAGGAGCGGCTGTTCCGCAGCTGGAGAAGAGAAGCGCAGCAACGCTCGTCATGGCGACGGACCCCATGCGGTGCATATGTGCTCGGTGCTCCCGTCGTGGGTGGTCTTGCCAACTGTATACCGCGGAGGCTGATGCATGATGTGATGGATAGCGAACACGTGGAAAGTGGAGGCATGATGGAGTTCGAAGAGGTCGTCAAGAAGCGTCGCATGGTGCGCCACTTTCGTGACGAGACAGTGCCGCGAGCGACGATCGAGCGCATCGTTCGTCTGGCCCAGCACGCGCCCAGCGCCGGGTTCAGTCAGGGCATCTCCTTCGTCGCCGTTACCGATCCTCAAACGCGACGACAGGTGGCCGAGATCTCGGGCGAGAGCAGCTATACGCAAGGCACGAACGCCATGCATCCCTTCATCTCTGAGGCCCCGGTACAGATTGTCGTCTGCACCAGCGAGAAGATTTACAAGGACCGGTATCGTGAGCCGGACAAGCGGGCCGAGGGCGAGGAGGAGCAAGAATGGCCGACCCCGTACTGGCACACGGATGCCGGCTGTGCGATGATGCTACTGCTTCTCGGCGCCGTGGACGCCGGTCTCGCGGCGGCGTTTGTCGGGCTTTGGGATAAGGATGGGATGCGCCGATTGTTGGGCATTCCGCAGCATTTTCATCCCATAGGCGTGGTCTTGATCGGGCATCCGTCCCCCGACGTCAAGTCGCCGTCCCTGAAGCGCGGCCGCAGGCCGCTTGAGGATGTTCTCCACTTCGAACATTGGAAGGCCGAGGGGACCAAGACCCGGGCGGTCTGAGGACCGAACCTCGAGCTGCGCCGATGGGCGCCCCACGAGGCCGAGCGAACAGGCGGATTTCGGGCTCCGATACCGCGCCTGACTGCGCGACGGGCTGGTCTGGAGACACTCCATGCGGCACGGCCTTTGCAGGCTCGAAGGTGGATGCAATAAATACGCAAAAGGAGGAACAGATGGCATCAGTCGAGAAGAGCATCGACGTCAACGTGCCGGTCGAAACAGCCTACAACCAGTGGACTCAGTTCGAGTCGTTTCCAAACTTCATGGAAGGCGTCGAGTCAGTCCGTCAGCTCGATGACCGTCGCTTGCATTGGAAGGCCGAAATCGGGGGACGCGAGGAGGAATGGGATGCCGACATCACAGAACAAATCCCAGACAGTCGCGTGGCCTGGACGAGCATCTCAGGAGCCCCGAACGCCGGGGTGGTCACGTTCCATCGGTTGAGCGACGACACCTGCCGAGTGACTCTGCAGATCGAGTACGAACCGCAGGGAGCTGTGGAGAGTCTGGGGGACGCTCTTGGAGTTGTGCGCCGCCAGGTGGAAGGCGACCTGGAGCGCTTCAAGGAGTTCATCGAACGGCAGGGTGTGCCGAGCGGTGCATGGCGGGGCGAGATCGGGCGACCCGAGAGTCAGCCGGCCGCGGTCGGTGCGGCCGTCGGAACCGGAACGTCGCCCGTCGATGCCGACGAGGACCCCACTCTGCTCACGTAGCCGCACAGTCTGGGAAGATCAACAGGCCTTCGGCGCCAACACGCCGGAGGCCTCGGTACTCTTGGTGCGCCCCAAGCTACTTGTTGCTGAGCGCTCAGCCCGCGGCCAGCCGCTCCTCGGCATAGCGAGCCAGCCCGCCCTTGGCGATGATCTCCTGAACGAATTCAGGAAAGGGTGCCGACTTGAAGGTGTCACCCTTGGTCAGGTTGCGGATCTCGCCTGCGTCCGGATCGATCTCGACCTCGTCGCCTTCGTCAACCTGTTCGTATGCCTCGCTCGATTCAAAGATCGGAAAGCCGATATTGATGGCGTTCCTGTAGAAGATGCGGGCGAAGCTCGGCGCCACCACTGCCGCCGTTCCTGTGGCCTTAATAGAGAGCGGAGCCACCTCGCGGGAGGAGCCGCAGCCAAAATTCGGCCCCGCCACGATGATGTCCCCCGGAGCCATCTTGTTGACGAACTCGGGGTCCAAATCGGCCATGCAGTACTTCGCCAGCTCCTTCGGTTCAGTGATATGACAGTAGCGCCCGGGAATGATGACGTCGGTGTTGATGTCGCTGCCGTACTTCCAAACCTTGCCACGTAACGTCTTCATATCAACCTCAGGGGAATCGAGCATGTGCTCGGGCTGAGCAACACGGCTACTGTCGTGCAGCCCGTGCAGGTACCCGATTCTATCGAGCACATGCTCCCTCCCGGCTCGACTCGTGCCCTTCGCGGGTCAACATTCGCCCAGGCCGCCTACCAGACGAGTTCACTAGCCCTTGCGTGCTATCGACCTCCCTGCCGGCTACGCCCAAAGTAAGGCTGAGATGACAGCCTCCGCAAATCGGCGCTCCTCCAAGAAAGCTTTGAGTTTGCCGGGCATCACCATGCGGCTCGCGCTGCTGGTGCTCCTTCCCTGGCTGGTGCTCACACAGCACCCGGTCGGCCGTGCCGACGGCGTGTCGACGGAGACTCAGAGGCTGCAGCAGATTCTGGCCGGCCGCCACTATTGGGAACACCAGCTTACGGTGCAGCAGCGTAGAGAAGCGCGAATGCAGCATCGCCTGGCCCATACCAAGTGGCGACTCCTCCGGAAGCAGGCTCGTCTGGCGCGAGAGCAGGCCCGCTTTGCAGCTCAGCAGGCTCAGCTCCTTTCGGCCATAACGGCCGACCAGCAACGCGTCGACCAGGTGCGCTCGCAGCTCGCCTCCACCCGAGACGAGTACGCGACCGTCCACCGCCAGGCGGCGGGTCTCCTGGCTCGGTTGCGGCGGCTGCGGGCCGAGATTCACCGGCAGCTCGGGAACGTGTCGGAAGCCCTGGTCCAGATGTATGACCTCAGCCAGGTCAGCCCGCTCGAATCGGTATTGGAGGCTCACAATCTTACCGACCTGCTGAACCAGCAGAACTTTGTGGCCGAGATCGGTGCGCGCGACAACGCCATCCTCCATCGGGCGCGAGTCGAGCATGCGGCGGTGTATCGTGTGGCAAAGGTCTACATCGACAAGATGACCGAGCTCAAGGCGCTTCAGGCACAGGAGACGGCAGAGCTCAATACTGTTGTGGTGCAGACACAACACGAGGATCTGCTGCTCATCGAAGCGCGCCAATTGAGCGCGCGGCGCCAGGGCCACATGAGACGCCAGGAGGCGGCGGTGACGGCTCTCGCCAGGGAGGAGAAGCAGCAGCTCGCAGACATCTCATCCTCAGCCGAGAGCGCCAGTCAACAGATTCAGCAGGACCAGAACGCTGCCGAAAAAGCTGCCATCATTATTGGCGAGGCGACGGGCAATTACCCGTACGTTGGGGGCCCGACCACCCTCCAGTGGCCACTCACCGGAATTATCACCCAGAGCTTCGGCCCCAGTCCCTACGCCTTCGAGCCGCCGCTCGAGTACCACGGCACCTACTACGCTCACTTTCACACGGGACTCGACATCGCCGCTCCGTTTGACACACCCATACGCGCCGCCGCGCCAGGCCGCGTCATCTTCGCCTCGCTATTCGTTCCTGGTCAGCCTCACGTGGCCTACGGATTGTGCGTCATCATTCAGCACACGGAGCACCTGTCGACGCTGTACGCGCATATGGATCTTGCTCTGGGGCTTCGAGTTCATGTGGGGCAGCTGGTCGACGCTGGTCAGGTGATTGGATACGAGGGCCTGACGGGCAACACAACCGGACCGCACCTGCACTTTGAGGTGCGGGTTGACGGCCAGTACATGAACCCCCTGGACTACCTGCCCCGCAACCAGAACTAGAGGCAGCCGCGGCCGTTCGTCGCGGTCGCCGCTCCTGGCTAGATCGCCCGGGCAGCCTCGCCGGCAGCCTCGATTGCCTCCTCGATGTCGTCGTCGGTGTGAGCGGTGCAGATGTAAAAGGACTCCAGCGGGTCGGGATGGATATAGACGCCACGGTCCTGTAGGGCACCCTGGAAGTCGCTGAACTTCTCGAATTGGACGTGGTGCATAGCACATCGATAGTCCGTAATCTGCTCCACACCGTCCGTGAAGTAGAGCTGCAGCAGCGGACCCACTCCCTGGCAGACAGCCTCGTGCCCGGCCGCGCGCACGGCTTCTTGCAGGCCTTCCCGTAGCCGCTCGCCTCGGCGCCAGAGATCGTCGAACAGCTCCGGCTGATCCCGCATGATACTCAGAGTCTTGCGGGCCGCGGCCATGGCGACCGGGTGGGCGTTATAGGTGCCGCCATGCATGACCTCATTGCGTTCCTCCATACCCATGACCTCTCGCGACCCACCAAAGGCAGAGACGGGATAGCCTGCCCCGAGTGCCTTGGCCCAGGTGACCAGATCGGGGGTGACACCGCTCCATTCGACCGCGCCCCCCAAGCCCAACCGGAAGCCGGTCTTCACCTCATCGAAGATCAGAAGGGCGCCATGCCGGCGGGAAATGTCCCGCAGCGCCTCGAGATAGCCCGTCGCGGGCGGAATCACTCCGCAGTTGCACATCACGGGTTCTGTGAGGATAGCTGCGATCTCGCCCGGGTGACGCTCAAATGCCCGCTCCACAGCCTCGACGTTGTTCCAGGGTAGAGGCACGAAGAGATCCGCTGCGGCCTGCGGGATTCCCTTGGAGCCGGGAACGGGCCGCGGCTCGTCCTCTGGCCCGGCCGCTTCCAGGTCGGGATAGCAGCTGACATAGACGGTGTCGCTCCAGCCGTTGTACTGGCCCTCGAAGTTGATGATCTTGTCCCTGCCGGTATAGGCTCGGGCCAATCTCAAGGCCGCGCTCACGGCATCGGTGCCTGTCGTTCCGAAGCGGATCAGATCCACACCGGGAACACTGGCCGTGATGGCCTCACCGACATCGGCTTCCAGATCGTACGGAAACGTGAACTGGATGCCGCGGGTGGTAATGACGTCGATCACACTGTCCGTGACCTGTCGTGGGCTATGCCCGAAGATCAGCGGGCCGTAGCCGAGCGAGAAGTCTATGAAACAGTTGCCGTCGACGTCCCAGAATCGGGAGCCCTCGCCGCGGGCGAAACACATCTCCAGGCCGTTCTTTAGACGGACGTAGTTGCTCTCTCCTCCTGCCACCGTCTGTGCGATGTGCTGAAAGAGCTCCTGTGAGCGCTCCAGCGAGATTTCGGTCTTTGCCTGCACGTGCGTCGTCATCTTTCATGCTCCTTTGAGAGCCTCACTCCTCGGCCCCCAAACTCGAAACTCAAAACTCGAAACTCAAAACCCGAAACTCCCGCTAGAGCTTGGCCATTACGTGTTTGATCTGCGTGTAGTCCTCGAGGGAGTAGGCGGACAGATCCTTCCCGTAACCTGACTGCTTGAACCCCCCATGGGGCATCTCGGACGCCAGCGGGATGTGATCGTTGATCCAAACAGTGCCGAACTTCAGCCGGCGGGCGGCGTTCAATGCCCGTCCGACGTCGCGCGTCCAGACGGATGCCGCGAGCCCATAGGGCACGTCGTTGGCCCAGTCGATGGCCTCGTCATCCTGGGTGAACCTCTGCACGCTGATCACCGGACCGAAGACCTCTCGCTGAACGATCTCATCCGTCTGCTTCACGTCGACGACGACGCTGGGCTGATAGAAGAATCCCCGTTCGCCGGCCCTTTGGCCTCCTGTCAGCACCGTCGCTCCTGACGTCCTGGCTCGGTCCACGAACCCGCTCACGCGTTCCAGCTGTTCATGAGAGACCACCGGGCCCAGGTCCAGCTCATCCTCCGTTCCTGGATCACCCATCTTGAGGGACTCGACGGCGGGCTTCAGCTGTGAGAGAAGATTGTCATAGGCGCCTCCCGACGCGAGCACCCGGGTCGCCGCCGTGCAGTCCTGGCCGCTGTTGTAGAACCCCGCACCCTTCAGGGCTTCGGTAACCGCCTGCAGGTCGGCATCGTCGAACACGACCACCGGCGCCTTGCCGCCAAGCTCCAGATGCACGCGTTTCAACGTCAAGCTGGCCGTGCGGGCGATTTCCTTACCGGTCGCAACATCCCCGGTCAGAGAAACCATATTGACCAGTGGATGGCGCACCAGACCGGCGCCTACGGGCTCCCCATCGCCCGTAATGACGTTGAGCACTCCCGGCGGGAAGATCTCGGCCGCCAGCTCGGCCAGCTTGAGGGCACTCAGCGGAGTTAGCTCCGACGGCTTGAGCACCACCGTATTGCCGGCGGCCAGGGCGGGGCTGATCTTCCAGATGGCCATCATGAGCGGATAGTTCCAGGGCGCGATCGAAGCCACCACTCCGACGGGCTCCCGCCTGATCATGCTGGTGTAGCCGTTCATGTACTCTCCGGCGGAACGGCCCTCCAGCATTCGCGCCGCTCCGGCGAAGAAGCGCAGGTTGTCGAGCGTGAATTCGAGGTCGAACTCGGTCACCGTCTTCGGCTTGCCCACGTTCTCGGACTCCAGGCGCATCAGCTCAGGCGCGTTCTCCTCGAGACTCTGCGCCAGCTTCCAGAGCATCAGGCTTCGATCACCCGGAGTGGTATCAAACCACTCACGATCGAAGGCGGCGCGGGCGGCTCGGACCGCTCGGTCGACATCTTCCTCCGTCCCCTTCGGCACTTCGGCGATCCGTTCTCCCGTCGCCGGGTTGATGACGGCTTGCATCTCGCTACCGCTCGAATCGGTCCAATCGCCGTCGATAAAGATCTGTTTACGTGTCACGGTAGTGGTGGTCATTGCTTCCCTCCCGGATGCATGCCGGATTACTCCGCCATCGCCGTGGACGGACTGGAAGGCCGGGCCGGCTCATCAGGTCCGGCGACCTCCGGCTTCCGGCGGTAGAACTGCGGATTGTGGATCATCGACCAGATCAGCAGTGGGATGCCGATCAGCATGGCCCCGATCCCGGTCCAGAACTGGGCCACCGTGAGCGTCTTGGCGGCCTCGTAGAAGATGTAGAAGAAGCCTAGCCCGCCCGCCAGCGGGAAGATGCCGGCAAATATGAAGTTCGAGATGCTCCGCAGAAGCAGGCGGCGGTAATACCAGGTGGCTGCGATCCCGGTCAGGCCATAGTAGAAGGCGATCTGGAGCCCGATGGCCAGGATGGCATTGGTGATGGCCTGGCCGATACCGCCTGACGCGTACAGCGAGACGACGTAAGCGATGATCGAGACCAGCCCCATGATGAGGGTCGAGAACCAGGGCGTCAGGTATTGGGGGTGAACCCAGGCGAAAGCCTTGGGGATGATCCGGTCTCGAGCCATAGAAAAGGTGACCCGTGCCGTGGGCAGAATGGTGGTCTGGGTCGAAGAGGCCGCAGAGGACACGATAGCAAGCACCATCAGGTACCAGAGCCGGTTGTTCCCAGCCAGAGTCTGAGCCATTAGCGTGAGGCCGTCGCTCGAGCCGGCGATCTTGCCCTCTGGGAGGTACATGACCACGGCCGAGGTGGCGAACACGTAGATTACCAGCAGCACGAAGGTGCTGTAGACCGTTGCAAGGCCTGGCACGACGCTGGCATCCTCGGTCTCCTCGTTGACGTTGGCGGCCGTGTCCCATCCCCAATAGATGAAGACGCCTGCCAGCACCGCGCTCAGAACCGCGGGCCCGCCGCCGGGAGCCTGCCATGGAAGGAGCCAGTTCCAAGCGAAGACGTGGGAGCCTTTCGGATGCGTGGCGTAGACGTTGATGATGGCCCACAGACTGAAGCCCATCACGACCACGTACTCAGCAGCCAGAAGCGCCCACTGCATCTTGGCTGAGAGGCGGATGCCCCGGATGACGATTGCCGTGAGTATCGCCACCCAGAGCACTCCGACGATGAGCTGTAGCACCTTGTTGGATGAGTCGAGGCCCAACAGAGTCAGGGTGCTTGTGGCGGCCACCGCCGCCAGCGAGATCATCACTATGACGTCGGCCGCGACGATGACCCATCCGGTGAAGAAACCCAGAGTCGGATGGAGTGCCCGCGCGATCCAGGCATATGAGGTGCCGCAGTCTTGTATGCGCCGGTTGAGCCAGTAAAAGCCGACTGCCACACCAAGCATGGGCAAGAAGGCAATGATCATTGAGCTGGGCGCCCACAGTCCGATGACGACCAGCAGGGACAGCGTGGCCGTCAGGCTGTAGGCAGGCGCGGTGCTGGCCACACCGATGACGGTGCCATCCATGAGATTGAGCGCGCCTGCACGCAGCTGCTCGCCGGCTGCTCGTTCCGCCGCCACGATCGCGTCCGGGGTCAACTCCTGAGGCATACTTGTACTCCCCTTTCTCGCTGTCTCGTTTGGTGTCCAACCACCGTTGTTTGGCCGCACGCGTAATGCCGCCGTCCGCGTTCGTTTCGGTTCATCTTCATGCCGTCATGGCAGGCCCCGTCCCACGAAGCTGCGCCATGCGCCAACCGCCGAGACTCATCTTGTAAACGCGGAGCAGCATGAAGGTCTCGGTCCGGGTGATGCCACGAGTTGGGTGCAGCCTGTCGGTAAGAAAGTGGACGAACTCGTCGTGCGTGGCCGTGATGACCTCCGCGATGAGATCGAAGGAACCGGTCGACATCACGACGTAGCTGACCTCTGGATAGCCGACCAGGTCCCGCGCGATGTCCTCGATGCTCCGGCCTTCTTGCATGGCCACGCTGATCCCGATCATGGCCATGGTGCTGAAGCCGATCTTGAAGGGGTCGGCCACCGCGACCACCTGCAGCACGCCGGCATCGACCAGTCGCCGGTATCGCTGCCGGATCGTCCCCTCGGACACGCCCAAACGCCCCGCGATCTCAGAGAATGGCAGCCGGCCATCGGGCTGGAGAGTCGCGATAATCCTTCGGTCGAGATCGTCGACCTTGATCCCGTCGACAATGGATTCCTCAGTGGAAGCCGTCAAGTCTACGGATTTCGTAGTCAAGCCCTATCTCCTCTACGCATTCCAGCATAATCCAATGAGACAATGAAGGGTGCTGAGGGCGTTGGGATTGGCGAGGTCGACATGGAGGTAAACCCTGGAACCTGAGGTGACCGCATCCCCGTCCTGGATAGAGCGGCGCCGTCGTTCTGTGGCTCGAGGCGTCGCCACCTACGCCGATGTCGTGGTCGATCATGCCCATGGCGCCGAGGTATGGGACGTCGAAGGCCGAAGGTATATCGACTTTGCCGGCGGCATCGGAACGGTCAACGTCGGCCATACGCCACCCGAAGTGGTGGAGACGCTGACGCGACAGGCCGAACGGCTGATCCACATGTGTTTCAGCGTGGCCTACTATCCCGCCTACATTGAGCTGGCGGAGCGACTCTGTGCGATCACACCGGGGAGCTTCGCCAAGAAAGCACTGCTGCTCAACAGCGGCGCCGAGGCGGTCGAGAACGCCGTGAAGATTGCCAGGGCCGCCACCGGACGCCGAGCGATCATCTCCTTTGAGAACGGATTCCACGGCCGCACCCACATGGCCATGTCACTCACGGGCAAGGAGCGGCCCTACAAGGCCGGCTTTGGACCGTTCGCGCCCGATGTCCATCATGCCCGCTACCCCGATGCCTATCGCACCCCGGAAGCCGGCGGTGAAGCGGTCGACGTCGTGTCGGGCGCCGATCTCGAGCGGGTGTTCGCCACCAGGGTCTCGCCGGATGCCGTGGCGGCGATAGTGGTCGAGCCGGTGCAGGGTGAAGGCGGCTTCGTCGTCGCGCCCGGCGCGTGGCTGCGCCGCTTGCGGCAGATCTGTGACAGCTACGGCATCCTTCTCATCGCCGACGAGGTCCAAACGGGCTTCGGGCGCACCGGCAACATGTTTGCGGTCGAGCATGCAGGGGTCCAGCCGGACCTGGTGGTGATGGCCAAGTCTCTGGCCGCGGGCATGCCACTATCGGCTGTCGTGGGACGGGCTGAGGTCATGGATGCACCCGGTCCCGGCGGCGTCGGCGGCACATTCTCAGGGAACCCACTGTCCTGCGCAGCGGCGCTGGCTGTTCTCGACATCTTCGAGAAGGATGATCTCCCGGCCAGGGCTCGGCACATTGGGAGTGTGATTCACGATCGGTTTGTGGACATGCAGCGTCGCTACGGAATCATTGGGGACGTACGCGGAATCGGCGCCATGCAGGCTATCGAGCTGGTAACCGACCGCGAGAGCAAGGAGCCGGCCGCCGAGCAGGTCTCGGCCGTCATCCACGACTGTCATGCCAACGGCCTGATCATCATCAAAGCCGGGCTTTACGACAACGTCATCAGAATTCTGGCGCCGCTCATCATCGACGACCAACTCCTTAATGAGGGGCTCGACATCCTCGACGACGCCCTTTCCCGCATCTAAAACGGCGGAGACTGCCTCGCCGACTCTTTGCCTTCCCTCCCCTCTTTGCCCCCGTTTGGCACGCGTCTTGCGTTAGAACCTCTGTACTAATTGTCAGGAGGGTACGCATGGCCGCAACCAAGGACGCGCCAGCCGGAACTGACAACCAGGCGCTCGCCGCCTCGCCCATGATGCTGCACCTCATGGAGGCGCTGAAGGCCGGAAAAGACATCGGCCACTACGGCCGCCTGACCTTCGTCATGGTGGCTCGATACTTCATGGACGAGGGCGAGCTCGAGGCCCTGCTCGCCAACGACCATGATTTCAGTCAAGAGGACGCCCGGCGGTTGATCGCAGAGGTCAAGGGTCATGGGTACAACCCGCCCAAACGTGACCAGATACTCCGCTGGCAGTCTGAGCAGAACTTCCCGATCTGCCCTAACCCCGACGATCCCGCCGCCTGCAATGTCTACAAGGAGCTAAAGTTCCCCGACGAGGTGTACGACAACATCGAGCGCTTCTGGGAGGAGCGGGCCGAGTCGAACAGCTAGTCCGCCCCTCCCGGCTAGCCGTCCTTTCGAGGGAGCTTGATCGCCAGCTCGCGACCCAGATCCTCCGTCGAAACCCATAGCCTTCGCGTCGTCGAATCGTAGGCGATGCCGTCCGGTCCCCTCAACGTCGGCAGGGAATCGATGATGTGTCCCGTGGTCAGGGAGATGACCGAGACCGAGTGCCCACTATTCCGGTCCGTCCCTGGATCACCCTCGTTGCTGACGAAGATGCGGCCCATATTGGGCTCGACGTCGAGCCCTTCCGGGTGCGGTGCGGTGGCAATCGTGCGTTCGACACGGAGTGACCTGATGTCCACGACGGAGATGGTGGATGAGCCGGCATTCACGACATAGAGACGGTGACCGCGGGCGTCGAGGCGAATCGGGTGGAGGGGCCTGCTTCCGACACGCAGAACGCGGATCACCTTCCTCGATCTCTCTGAGATCACCGCCAGCCGTCCCGGTTTCGCCACGGTCACGAAGACGCGACCGGCTTTTGCATCAACTGCGATCCCCTCGGGTTTCCCGGGGACGGCGATTGTACCCAGTATCTTGAGCTGCCGTAGCTTGACGATCGCCACCCGGTTGGCACCTGACTCAGCGACAAGGACCAGCCCGTGGCGCGGATCGACCGCGACTCCTGAAGGGTGAGCCAGCCCCCGAAGCACACGCACGATGCGGAGGCTGCGAGTGCTCACGGCGGTGAGGTGGCCCACAACGCTGCTTACGGCGAGTATCGTCCCTCGGCCACGATCAAGCGCAAGATCCTCGACCTCCCGGCCGACAAACACACGTTTGAGGACTCGATATGTCCGGTCATTGATCGCCGTCACCGACCCACCAGTTTCAGTTCCCACATATACCCGGTGATCCACCGGGTCGACGAGGACCGGCTCGGGACGTTTACCCGGATGGATGACCACGTCGGTGTGCGGAAGTCCCGTGCTTGAGCGCGGACTTCGCGCTTTCGACGCTCCGCATCCATTTGTTGAAAGCATACAGAAGGCGATGCCCAAGCACAGTGTCGCTGGCAGAAGCCTGCGCTGCTTGCAGGGGTTGGGCATCAGGCTCCTCCCTGGATCAGCACTCGGCTGCCGCCGACACCGGATCCCGTCAGCTGCTCGAGATTGAGAGGTCGAGCTTGGCCGCCGGGAACCCGATCCAGCCCGCGACCAGATGCCACAGCTCGCGCACACAACCGGGACCAAAGACGTCGGTGCTGACGGTCGACCCAGAGCGCTGCTGCCACGTACCCGGAACCAATCCCTCCACCTGACCGGAGCCATTTGCTCTTTTGCACGTCTCATAGAGCGCGACGTAAAGCGGCCCGGCGTGTGAGAGCGCCGGCGTGATCGAGGCAATGAAGGAGCCATTCGAGCCTGAGGTCAGGGCGATATGTTCGGCTCCGGCGTGACTCAACTTCAGCTTGACGACCTTGCCCAGGGCGGTAACGGTGGTGGACTTAGCTTGGATTAATACGCTGGGCCGCAGATTCCCGGACCGCAGCACTACGACGGATCCGAGGCGCACGTGCTGGCCGGGCTTCAACGTCCGTCCTCCGCCGCTCAGGCCGCATGAGGGCGGTTTGAACGGATCCGGATAGGAAAACGGCTTGCCGTGCTTGTTCAAGACATCGGTGTGGATGGGCGGAAAGCATTGACCGGCTGCGAGCTTGATCCCATTCGATGACACGTTTCGAACCTTGATTAAGGTGGCGGCCAGCGCGTTCTTCGGGTAGGAGCTCTGTGGCAGTACGAGTGTGATCTTGAGCCCGTCGGTAACGGTCGTGGAAATGATCGGCATCTTACCGGCGGGACGAATCTTGGCTGCCGAACCCGAAGCTGGGACGGCGAGAAGAACAGCTCCGACGGCGATTGCCACGCGAACGAGTAGCATCTCGACCTCCAGATGTTAGCGCCTTATCTGATGCTTGAAGGATTGCCGGCCATACACTCTACTAAAGTTCGGGCGGCCTCGGCCCCGCGCGCCCATCCGCCGGGCAGAATCCGTGCCCGTCCGTGCTAGAATTCCTGAGTTGCGGGCCGTGTAACAGCCTGCCTTCATTCCTACCGTAAGGACTCGGGTAATCATTGCCAACCACTGAAGAGAAAGCCAAGACCATCGAGGAGTTCGGAACCCATGAGGGAGACGTGGGATCCACCTCCGTCCAGATCGCACTCCTGACGAGACGTATCGCCGAGCTGACCCAGCACCTCCGGGAGCACAAGCACGATTATCATTCGCGCCGCGGGCTGCTGATGCTGGTGGGCCGCCGGCGCAGATTGCAGCGATACCTGGCGCGCCGCGACCCGGAGCTGTACCGTAAGACGCTCGCTCAGCTGGGCCTCCGCAAGTAGCTCGCACTCGACGTTCGACCACTGGCGTCGAACGTGGCCGCGGCATGATCGTGATGCGTTGATTCTGGAGTCCTTATCGCTGGGGCGCTGATTGAGATGGCGTATGGGCTGCCGATGCCTGCAAACGCTCTACTCCGCCTCAATGGTTGGCTCTAGGCCAAGCCGAAACCGCCTTCGACTGTGGGCGCGATAATGAACACGAGAAAAAAGAAAGAATTGGATTGAGATACGTGCCGAATATATATCAAGAATCGACTGAAATTGGTGGCCGTCAACTTACCTTTGAGACCGGCCGGCTCGCGGAACAGGCCGGCGGCGCCGTCACGGCCACTCTGGGTGAGACCGTCGTGCTGGCCACGGCTACCGCTTCCTCCTCACCCCGTCAAGGTGTGGACTTCTTCCCGCTGACCTGTGATTACGAGGAAAAACTGTACGCCGCCGGGAAAATTCCCGGCGGTTTTATCAAGCGCGAGGGTCGCCCCAGCACCGAGGCGATCCTCGTTTCGCGTCTCACGGACCGGCCGCTCCGGCCACTGTTTCCCAAGGGGTTCCGAAACGATGTCCAGGTGGTGGTAACACCGCTTTCCGTGGATCAGGAGAATACCCCCGACGTCGTGGCCATCACCGCCGCCTCGGCCGCGCTCATGGTTTCCGACATCCCCTTCAACGGGCCTATCGGCGCCGTCCGCGTGGGACTGATTGGCGACGAGTTCGTCGTCAACCCCACGTTTCAGCAGCTCCGAGAGAGCCGTCTTGACCTGGTGATGGCCGCCACCCGTGACGCGGTGGTCATGGTCGAAGCCGACGCCCTCGGCGTCTCGGAGGCCGACGTGCTCGAGGCACTGGACACGGGGCATCGCGCCATCGTCCCGTTGATCCACCTCCAAGAGCGCCTGCGAGAGGCGGCCGGCAAGCCGAAGCGCGAATTCCCTCTGGCCATCCCTGATGAGGAGTTTGCGGCCCGGGTTTCGGAGTATGCCGGCGAGCGGCTGCGCTCAGCTCTGGTCAGCCAGAACAAGCAGCAGCGAGAGGAGCAGCTGGGCGCGCTCCGGAAAGACGTGGTGGAGCACTTCACCTCAGAAGAGGTGGACGAGCAAAAGGTCAGCAGCAGCTTTGACGCTTTGCTGAAGAAGACCACCCGCTCGATGATCCTCGACGAGGGCATCCGCCCCGATGGCCGCTCACTCCGCGAGATCAGACCCATCTCAGTTGCCGCCGGCATCCTTCCGCGAACCCACGGCAGCGGTCTGTTTCAGCGCGGTCAGACCCAGGTGCTCACGGTCTGCACCCTCGGATCAACGTCAGACGAGCAGATGATCGACGGTCTGGGCGAGGAAGAGTCAAAGCGCTACATGCATCACTACAACTTCCCACCCTTCAGCACCGGCGAGACGCGACCCATGCGAGGGCCCAGCCGCCGTGACATCGGACACGGCATGCTGGCCGAGCGGGCGCTGGCCGGCATGATTCCCAGCAGCGAAAAGTTTCCCTACACCATCCGGCTGGTCTCGGAGGTCCTGTCCTCGAATGGCTCGACCTCAATGGCCAGCGTGTGCGGCAGCACGCTCGCCCTTCTCGACGCCGGCGTTCCCCTGACCGCCCCCGTGGCCGGGATTGCCATGGGCCTGATCACCGACGATACCGGACGCTTCGCCGTGTTGACGGATATCCAGGGGATGGAGGACGCCCTGGGTGACATGGACTTCAAGGTGGCCGGCACCCGCTCCGGCATCACCGCCATCCAGATGGACATCAAAGTGAGCGGCCTGTCACGCCCGATCATGGAGCAGGCCCTGGAGCAGGCCAACGTGGCCCGGCAGTACATCCTCAACCGGATCCTTGAAGTGATGCCCGGTCCACGCAGCGAGATGTCGCAATACGCGCCGCGCATCACGCGTATCCAGATCAATCCGGACAAGATCGGCGCCGTGATCGGGCCCGGCGGCAAGCAGATCAAGAAGATCATCGAGGAGACGAAGGTCTCCATCGACATCGAGGATGACGGGTCGGTTCTGATCGCCAGCTCCGACGCCGCTGCGACCCAGCGGGCAATCGAGATCGTCCGCAGCCTGACCGAGGAGGTCGAGGTCGGCAAGACCTACCACGGCACCGTGCGCCGGCTCATGGATTTTGGCGCCTTCGTCGAGGTCCTTCCCGGCAAGGAAGGCCTGGTCCACATCTCCCAGCTGGCCACTCATCGGGTGGAGAAGGTTTCGGACGTCGTCAACCTGGGCGATCCGCTCGACGTCAAGGTGACCGGAATCGACTCCCTGGGCCGGATCAATCTCTCGCATCGTGCCGTGATCGACCCCGATTGGGTTGACTCCGGCAATGGCGGCGGAGAGCAGTCCCGACGGTCCGGTGGCTACGGCGGCGGCGACCGGGCCCGGAGCGGCTCCGGAGGGTACGGTTCAGGCGAGCGACGGGGTGGCAGCGATGGTCCCCGCCGGTTTGACCGGCCCCCGGGAGGCGAGCGGCGCGACCGCGGTCCCCGAACCGGTGGCGGCTATAACTCAAACCGGCCTCGCCGGGATCACCAGGACAATACTCCTCGAGAGAGCTGACGGCGAAGTCAGAGCACCAGGGACAGCGAGGCCCGCACTTCGTCCTGTGGGCGAGTGCCAAAGAACGCCGGCCACGCAAGCGCCTGTCGTCGTCTACTGCCTCTGAGGGGTGCAGCGGCAGTGTGATAGGCGGGTCGGAAGCCGGACCTTTGGGGTCCGGCTTCCGAAAGGCGAATCAGAGGGACTGTCTACCCTCACGGCTAGGCACGAGGGCCTATGCAGTGCGCACTTCGCCGACCTCTAGGTGATCGCGAGTCTTCCATCGCCTCCGCGGGAGCTACCCGCTTTGATTCCCGCTCACCGGATCAGCCTGCGGGGGCTGCTGTGCCTAGAGTGCTTTGCCGCCCAGTCGTGCCGGTGGCGGCATTCAGCCATGACTCTCAGGGGCCACGTTCGCCCCTGTACAGTTATCATACCGGTACCATCGGCCGTCCCTCAAGGTGATCTAGATCACCTGCAAAGGCCAGCCTGACCGTGCGGAGCGGCTATGATGAACCAATGGAGGGGAGCAGCTCCGCCGCGTTCGAGGCGCTCAACTGGGAAATCGACGTCTGCCACCTCTGTCAGCTCTCGGGAACTCGCACCTTGGCGGTGCCAGGTGACGGCAGCCACTCGGCCGAGCTGATGTTCATCGGCGAGGGGCCGGGCTTTCACGAAGACCGGCAGGGCCGGCCCTTCGTGGGCGCCGCCGGCTCCTTTCTGACCGAGCTGCTGACCCTCATAGGCTTGTCTCGAGAACAGGTCTTCATCACCAATGTCGTCAAGTGCCGCCCTCCCGGGAACCGTGACCCGCTGCCGTTGGAGCTGGCGGCCTGCAGACCGTATCTCGACCGGCAGATCGAGATGATCGATCCCCGAGTCATCGTCACCCTGGGTCGCCACTCGCTCGGCACCTTCTTCCCCGGCGAGGTCATCTCGCGCATCCACGGAACGATTCGCACCAACGGTGGACGCCACTTCTTTCCCATGTACCATCCGGCGGCTGCACTCCACCAGCCGAAGTACCGTGAAACGATCATGGACGACATGCGCAAGCTAGGCCTCTGGCTGCATGAGCGAGAGCGCCTGGAGAAACACACGGCCGAGGCGCAGCTCACCCTCCTGGACACCATGCGCGCTCCGGCGGCGGTAGAGCGTGACCAAGCCGCGACGCAGCTCTCCCTGTTTGATCAGTCGACTTAGTTTGGCGCTCCTCATCCTCGGCTGAGCCTCGGCATTCCGCCCCCGGTCCGGCAGGCATCACCTCCGGGTCGCGCAGTAGACGGAGGCCCATCACTCGTTGACTACCCTCCAGGCCAGCAAGTCCTGCGCCTCCACGAGTCCTGCGTCAAGGCCCTTAACCACGACAAAGGGCTTCAGAAGGGGGTCTGAGAAACGAAACCTTTTCTGACGCTCCGTGCCTGCTACCTGTAGGACCTGTCCTCTATGCTCGACGAACTTCATGAGGTGGTGCGAGAAATGCGGGATGTCATAGTCGGCACGCCTCAGGATGTGACGCAGAGGAGCGCGGACCTCGAGAGGCGTGAAATAGCCCAGCTCATCGCAACTCGCCAGCGCGCAAGCCAGTAGCACTTCTTCGTACAGGTTTTCCGGCCGGTTGCTCATGGTGGCTTGGCGGTAGGCGCTTGCAACGCTCTCGGCAGCCTGTGTCATCGTCTCCCTGAGCCCGGCGTCGAGATCCGACATCCCCACTGTGAATCGTGCTTGATTCACTGCACTGAGAGATGCGTAGAGACCGAGCAAGTGCGCGTAAGGCGGTAGACCTTGAGAGAGCAAGGCGATCAGGGTGAGCGCTTCGTCGTCTATCCCCATGCCCACGCTCTTCAATCGACTCGCGACTAACTCCTCTAGTTCATGCACCGGCATTACGGGCATCAAGACCTCTTCGATGTGTCTGGGTATCGATGCATGCTCGTACAGGAGGTCGTCCACATCGCTCGCCACACCGACTATGATGAGGGTCACGGAAACCGCGTGGTCGGACAGCATCTTAATGGTGTCCGCGATCAGCCCTCGCAGCTCTTCATCTTGGATTCGGTCGAATTCGTCTATGACAATGATGGCTGCCCGCTCTATAAGCCCAAAGAAGCGACGAACGACGTTCGGGCTAGCGTTCTCGGCCAAGAGGTCAGCCAGGTATGGGTACGCCGGAGATTCCTCCCGTATTGGTGCCTGCAGCTTCTCGAACTGAATATCGACCTCTTCGGCGATTTTGGCCCACAGGGATTGGAATGTGTCACCGGCGTCGCAGTTAATCCTCGCCGCAAGGTAGCCAACTTCTGGGCTCACGCCGTTGACGATCTCGTAGATGATGTGAGCAAGGGATGTCTTTCCGACCCCTCGAGCACCGAACAGGATCACGTGCCTGCCGGGCTGTCCGATGGCCCTGATCATCTGGGTTATCTCCGCTTCACGGCCCGCAAAGAGTGACGCGCTGTTTACCGGCGAAGAGGGCGTGAAAACCAAGGGCAGCCGATACTTTATTTGTTGCAGCCGTGCCACATCGTTTGCCTGCCGGTCGATTCCCATTAGCTTCCTCCGTCCCCTTAGCCTCGAACCTCGTCGCCTACATAACCACAACTGGCTGTCACCATCTTACTACTACGCAACGACTTCAAGTGCGTACCCTACGACTTCAAGTTCAGTCCCCATATGTTCGAGTTCCTGTCGGAGGCAAGCAGAGGTTCAGCGCTGCCTACGTGAGGCTGTCCATTCGCCCTCGTGAAGTAGACGTACGACAGAGTTCTTCAGAGTCACCGGCGCCGATGCTTCCTCATGCCATGTGACGTACCGTGGAGTAGCACTTCGCGAGGAAATTGGCGAATAAGCCCATGATCGAAACCGTGGAACCCGGCCTGAAGGCCAGCTAGCATGGCAAAAGCGCGGACCAGGAAGGGTCTGCGTTCCGGCACGCGTAGGCGTGGCGGACGTCAGACTCGAGTGCTTGGCCCGACCATCGCCCGTCTGCTCCGGTTCAGCCGCCCGGCGAATCTGGTCGAGGGCCTGGTGCTGACTCTCTCCTGCCTCGGCGTGGCCTCCATTATGGCCGGCCTCTACGAAAACCTGACCCACCACGGGCTGATCGCCGTCTATTGGGGGGTTCTGCTGCTGCTCGTCGCCGGCCTGGCGCGAGCCCGCGTCCTCTGGCGGCACGTGCCCTGGCCCTCCACCTTCCGCCAAACCGGCCTCCTCTTCGGCGGCTTCCTCCTGCTGATCGATCTGGTCCTGGTCACGGCGAACGTAGTTGCCCATGGCCTCGGATCCAGCACCATCCCACTTCTCGGACCACTGTCCGCGCCATTGCCGGCATACCTGGTGATGGCGTTCCTATTGGCCGTAGGTCTCGCTGCCATTTCCGGCGCTCGCCGGGTCAAGGAGATGGTTGCCCTGCCCATTCAACTCGCCGCTCAGGTGCGGATGCCCCGGACGACTCGGGTAACCCGACAGACGCGCATCGACGCCGGCGGACGCTCGATCGTCGATTCGGCTGAGCCGGACGTGCGGGAGCTGCTGCGGACGCCACTGGTGAAGGCCGGAGACGGCTATCGAGCGGCTGAGGCCGTCGAGCAGCTCGAGCTGGAGCTGCCGCCAGGGCTGCGGCCCCCCGGAGATCCGACAGCGCTGCCGCCCATTGATCTTTTTGCCAGGCCCGGTAAGGCCGGCTCGGCCCCGATGGATCTCGACGCCAAGGCCCGCATCATCGAGCAGAAGCTGGCCAGCTTCGGTGTCGGGGCCAGGGCAGTCGGCTATCATCGCGGTCCTACGGTCACGCTCTACGACGTCGAACCCGATCCAGGAGTCAAGGTCAAGCGCATCACCGAGCTGCAGAACGATCTGGCACTGGCGCTTGCCGCGCCCACCATCCGCATTCAGGCGCCGGTTCCCGGCCGGCCGGTGGTAGGGATCGAGATTCCCAACAGCACCCCGACCATCGTCACCCTGCGCGAGATCCTCGAGAGCGAGGCCTACAACGCCATCGACAGTCCGTTGCGGGTTGCTCTGGGCAAGGACGTTACGGGTGAGGCGGTGGGGATAGATCTGGCGAAGTTGCCACATCTCCTGATCGCCGGCGCCACCGGCTCAGGGAAAAGCTCTTTGCTCAACGTGCTGATCTCATGCTTACTGTTTCAGAACTCGCCCGACGACGTGCGGCTGGTCATGATCGATCCTAAGATGGTCGAGCTGACGGGCTACAACGGCGTGCCCCACCTGATGAGCCCGGTGGTCACCGACCTCGACAAGGTGCTGGGCGTCCTGCGCTGGGCACTGCGCGAGATGGAGCGCCGCTACGCGCTGTTCCGCGATGCCCCGGTGCGCAACATCGCCCGCTACAACCAGCTCATGCTCGCCCGGAACCAGAAGCCTCTGCCGTATATGGTGCTGATCATCGACGAGCTGGCTGATCTGATGATGGTGGCGCCGGACGAGGTCGAGGACTGCATCTGCCGGCTGGCTCAACTGGCGCGCGCCACCGGCATCCATCTGGTTCTGGCAACTCAGCGCCCATCCGTCGACGTGGTGACGGGGCTCATCAAGGCCAACTTCCCCGCCCGCATT
>DASRCF010000029.1:0-2639 GCA_035653255.1 Chloroflexota bacterium | reverse complement strand
GTCCCGCTGCCCTGGGTCTGGCGCCGGCCCACGCTCCGACTGGGACTCCTCATGGCCTGTGCCCTCGCGCTTGGGACCGGGCGTGCCGAGAGTGCCCGCCTGCACATCGGTCCGCACCACGTGTCGTACTACAACGGCCGGGCCGTCACCCTCACCGGCTACGTCAACGCCGAGCCCGACGTTCGCGACCGGGGCAACAACTACGTTCTGCAGGCTCAGAGGATCCAGGTAGGCGGCAGGGTCCTCCTGGTGGCTGGGCAGGTGGAGGTCCACACGGCGCCGGGCCAGCTGTTCGACACCGGAGATGTGCTCCAGCTCACCGGATTGCTGGCGATTCCCACCAGCTCTCCGAGCATTCCCTACCGTCAGATCCTCGCCAATCGGGGCATCTACAGCGAGATGAGCTTCCCCCGCGGCTACGCCACGGGTCACGTCTCCTTGGGCCTCGTCGGCCTCGCGGTGACCATTCGGCAGCACATCGAGACGACGCTCGGAAACGCCCTGCCGGAGCCCGAGGGAACCTTCCTGATCGCCATCCTGATTGGCGCCCGGTCGGCCCAGCTGGGGACGCTGGCGCCGGTGCTGGTGGCCACCGGGCTCATCCATCTCATCGCCATCTCCGGCTTGAAGATCGCCATCGTGGCGGGAACGGTCAACACCTTCCTGCGCCGGATCACCTCGAGAGTCCCCACCCTCCTGCTGTCATGCTGCGCGCTGGGCTCATACTGGCTGGTCTCGGGCGCCACGGTGGCCGGCCTGCGGGCCTCGATCATGTGGTTCCTGGTGTTCATCGCCGCCTACCTCGGCCGGCCGACGTTCGCGTTGGTGTCGCTGGGCGCCGCCGCTTCCGGCATGCTGGCCATCGAGCCTTCTCTCCTCTGGGACACCGGCTTCGAGTTCACGACGCTGGGTACGGCGGCGATCGTGGTCCTGGCCCCGATCTCTGACCGCCTGACTCGACGGCTGCCGTCCGCCGTGGCCGCATCCCTTGCCACCACCACCGCCGCTCAGATCGGGGTGCTGCCGCTGCAGGTGGTCAGCTTCCATCTCATCTCACCGGTGTCGTTGCTCGCCAACACCATGGTGCTGCCGGTTATCCCGCTGACCATGGTGGTCGGGTTCATCACCGTTCTCTACCCTCACGGCCCGGCCCTGGCGGTGTCGTTCGCCTTGGTTCGCCTGATCATCCTGGTGGCCCACTGGGTCTCACACCTACCGTTCAGCTCCGTAGCTCTGACTCAGCTTCCGGTGTCGGTCACGGTGTCCTACTACGCGGGTCTGCTCCTGATCGCCGTTCTTGCCGCCCGTCTGGCTCTTGCCGAACGGCGTCCGATCCACGGTGAATGGGTGCTCGGGCTGGCCGTGGCGGGGGTGAGTTTGGGCACGGCGCTGAGCGTGCCCTCTGCACATGGAAACCAGCTGCGCTTCGTCAGCCCGGGCGCGGCACTGCTTACCGACCGGGGAAGCAGCATTCTGATCGACGGGGGAAAGAGCCCCTCCGCCCTCCTCAATGGGCTGGGCGCGCAGATCGTCTTCCCTCAGCGGCGCATTGATGCCGTGATCAGCACCGATCCTCGCGCCGCCAACGTCTCCGCTCTGACGCAGGTGGTGCAACACTACGACGTCGGCGCCGTTCTCGACACCGGTGTGGAGTATCCGAGCCAGACCTACGGCCGCTGGCGCGCAGAGCTCGACTCCAAGGGAATCCGCCCCATCGCCCTTAGGCCGGGGGTGACGGTGACGGCGGGCCGGGTCACCATCCAGGCGCTCTCGCCGGACGCCGTCTATTCCGACCCACGCGACACCATTGGCATGCTCCTGATCAAGGACGGCCGCCTGCGCATCCTCTACATGGGAGGCGCAAGCCAGAAGGAGCAGCTCGAGCTGCCGTTTCGGCTCCCGGTCTCCGCCAACCTGGTCGTCAGTCCGGTCCCCGTCAACCCCACCCTGCGAACAGCCCTCGGTAACCCAACTGTGATCCATCCATCCGCCGGCCGAGTAATTGCGCTCCCTTAAGCGAGAGCCGGAATCTCAGACGTACCGACGCTCTAAACTCCAAACCCGAAACTCGAAACTCGAAACTCGAAACCCGAAACCCGAAACTCCCCTCCCCTGTCCACACATTTGGATTCGATATCCACGCCTCCACGTTTTGTCGAGAAGGTTGCCCGGAATCGGGCTTCGCTCCGTGAGGAGAGGGTTCTGGAAATCGAATTTCATGCCTCAGTGTTCTGAAGTGGCGTTCATCCGCCAGCGAAGAGGAATCGAGGGCATTGCAGCCTGGACCACCGTGCGGTAAGGTCAGGGTACCGCTTCGATGCGAGCCGACGTGAAGGGGATCCACGTGCCGATCGTTCATCCTGTTTCCGCAGACGCGGTCCGACGATGCAGCCGCTGATGGCGCGAGACCATGCCGCTGCCGCGGCCTCGGGTACGCATGCCGTGCCGGCGGCGCTCATGGCAGGCTGTGGCGGCTGCGGGACGGGCACCCCCATCGCCGAGCTGCGTGAGTTCGACGCCAATCATCTCTGCGGGGAGTGCTTCGCCGGAGTTGTCGAGACGGCCACGGGCGCGATGGCGGCCGTCTCGACCCAAAAGTCGGAGCCGAACCGGCTTTGCACCGGCTGCAGGGCGATGGT
>DASRCF010000028.1:0-20224 GCA_035653255.1 Chloroflexota bacterium | reverse complement strand
AGCCAGGCGATCGTCTTCTCGTTGTCGATCCTAAGGGTTGTTGGCTCCGTTACGGGGTTGTAGAACCCGACCTGATCGAGGTAGCTGCCGTCCCTGGGAGTGAGCGCCGGCGTAACGACGATTCTGTAGCTCGGCTGGTGCTTAGCACCAACGCGGTGAAGTCTTATCTTGACAGGCAAAGCTGAGCGGCTCCTCGCATAATGTTTAGGGCACAATACAAGGCGACAAGCCATGTGCGCTTGCCGCCGCTGTCTCCTCGTCCTGTGTTAGCGTACCGCCGGACGGCGACAGTTGTCAAATCTCATGACCTTCCGGCAAAGGCATTGCCGAGGGTGATCTCGTCTGCGTATTCGAGATCACCCCCAATGGGCAGGCCGCGTGCCAGCCGGGTGATCTTGATGCCCAGTGGCTCGACCAGCTTGGTGATGTACATCGCCGTCGCATCGCCCTCTAGGTTTGGGTTGGTTGCGAGGATGACCTCCTGGACCTTGGTCCCCGGTCCCAGGCGGGAAATGAGTGGCCGTATGCGCAGCTCGTCGGGCCCGATGCCGTCCATGGGAGAGATGGCGCCGTGGAGCACGTGATACACACCCCCAAAGCGGGCTGTTCGCTCGATGGCCACGAGATCAAGCGGCTCCTCGACGACGCAAATCGTGGACTGGTCGCGTCGCGGATTGGTGCAGATGTGGCAAGGATCCTGGTCGGAGATGTTGAAGCAGGTCGAGCAGAGCTTGACGTTGTCTTTGAGGTCCCGGAGTGCGTCGGCCAGCTCGCCCACCTGCTCCCTGGATGCCCTCAAGAGGTAGTAGGTCAGGCGCTGCGCCGTCTTCGGACCAATGCCCGGCAGACGCGAAAGCCCCTCGACCACCCGTGAGATCGGCTTTGGACCCTCCCAGGTCATGCTCTCGGTTTCCCACAACCGGCCACCACGCCATAGCGGCCAACCAGGCATAATGTGCGGAGGTGCCGGGTCCTCATGTCAGTCCGGCCTAACCAGATGTGGCGCGGGATTTATCCCTGTAGCCGACAACGGACGCCTGCTCTGAGAAACGGTCGAGCCGGGGAGTGAGATCCCCTGGGTACAGTTACCTGGCCGTGACTCAACTGAACCGCTACGTCAATCCCGGGATCTGCAGTCCGCCGGTCACCGCGCCCATCTTCTCTTGGGTGATCTCTTGCAGCTTTCGCTGGGCATCGTTCACGGCCGCGACGATGAGATCCTGCAGCATCTCGATGTCGTCGGGATCCACGACATCTCGATCGAGCGTTATGCTCTCCAGCTCTTGTTTCCCATTAAGGCGGGCCGTCACCATGCCGCCTCCCGCCGAACCCTCCACGTTGGTCTGGGCCAGCTCTTCTTGCGCCTTGAGCATATTGGCCTGCATGTCCTGAACCTGCTTGAGCATCTTGCGGTCGATCACCGGCCGGCCTCCCGGAGTTTCTTCGCCGGATTCTATCAAGCGGGTCCTCGGGTGATGGCCGAAAAGGCAGCACTACCCTGCCACGACGGAACCATCCGTCAGCCTCACCGTCGATCTCGATCCTCACCTTCGCCATTCGCCTTCCGCTCTCTCCGGGTCTCGCCTCCGGCCTTCGACTTTCAGCTTCACTCTTCGGCGTCCAACCTTCGACCTTCGACCTTGGACCTCGGACCTTCGACCATCAGACCTGGCTACTCCGGCGACCAGGTCCTCTGGATGCGTGTCACTGACGAGCACAGCCCAGTCGTGTCGTCGAGGTCGAAGACAACGCCGTTGAAGTCGACGGCGCCGCTTCCGGTCTGAAACCGGTACGGAAGCTGAGTGAGATAGCGGCGAATGGTGGATTGTGGCTCGGTACCGATGACCGAGTGCCGCGGACCGACCATCCCGGCGTCCGTGATGTAGCCCGTGCCTTTGGGCAAACACTGCTCGTCCGCGGTCTGGACGTGTGTGTGGGTGCCGGTAAAGGCGCCCACCCGTCCGTCCAGGTAAAGCCCCAGGGCGCGCTTCTCGCCGGTCGCCTCGGCATGGAAGTCGACGAAGGTGAATCGGTGACGCTCCTTTGAGAGCAGTGCGTCCATGGCCAGGAACGGATCGTCGAGCGAGCGCATGAAGACCCTCCCCTGAAGGTTGACGATGAGGAGGTCGAGGTCCTCGAGCACCAGCCATCCACGCCCGGGCGCACCCGCCGGGTAGTTCAACGGCCGGACGATCGGAGGGTTCTTCTCGAAGTAGGCGAAGACTTCGCGATGGTCCCAGACGTGATTGCCGGTGGTGGCGGCCCGAATGCCCAGGGCGAACATCTCGTTGCAGGTTTCCTCGGTCAGCCCGGCTCCTCCGGCCAGGTTCTCCAGGTTTGCCAGGACGATGTCGGGCCTCAGCTCCTGGATCAGAGAGGGCAGCAAGTGGCGCACTGCGTTTCGGCCGGGCTTGGCAAAGATGTCGCCGATGAAGAGGATGCGCAAGAAGGACGCTCCGCAGGCGTGATGGGCTCGAGGGCGCTTCATTCTCAGCCATGCGGGCGAGTTTCGAGTTTCGAGTTTCGAGTTTCGAGTTGGGGGGCGAGACATTGACGTGCGAGTTAGGAGCTTAGGAGTCTGAACGTTGGAGTTTGGAGTTGAGAATGTGGCCTGTGGGTCCCACCAGTGTTGATACTTGATGGGTCGGGAGCCGTCACGACACCACGACGGGAAGTGGAGAGTTCGCTTTGAGCCACGCTGGCACTGCAGATCGAGACCGGTTGGTGGTGCGACAACAATCGCCGTTTAACGCTGAGACGCCGCTGAGGCCAGGGATGCCGTGGCTGACGCCGGTCGAGGAGTTCATGGTCCGCAGCCACTTCCCCGAGCCGGTCAGTTGGGAGGGCCTGAGCTTCGGCGGCGCGGTGCGCCACGCGCTGAGGCTGTCGATGGACGAGATCCGAGAGCTGCCGAGACGGACGGTCATCGCGACGCTGGAGTGTGCGGGCAATGGCCGTGCCTATCTCGAGCCTCCGACCGGCGGTGTGCAGTGGCAGCTTGGAGCCGTCGGCACGGCGAGCTGGACGGGAACCCCACTCCGGCTACTGCTCGATCAAGTCGGTCTCGGTCCGGATGTGGTGGACCTGGTCTTTTCCGCCCGGGACATCGGTCCCGCCGGTTCGAAGGAAGCTGTTCGCTATGAGCGCTCGCTGTCAGTCTCCGATGCGATGCGCGACGACATCATCCTGGCCTACGAGATGAATGGCCGGCCGCTGACCTCCGATCACGGTGCTCCGCTGCGGCTCATCGTCCCCGGCTGGTACGGCGCCGCCTCGGTGAAGTGGCTGGAACACGTCACCGCCATTGGCGAGCGGTTCCAGGGGCACTTTCAGGTCGAGGACTACGTCGTGAGGCGGGAAGGCCGTGTTGAGCCATGCCGGGAAATGGCGGTGCGCTCGATCATTCTCTCGCCGGTCGCCGGTGCTTCCATTGGCCTGGACTCGATAGAGATTCGCGGTCTGGCATGGTCCGGACTCGGCCCTGTCGAGGCGGTCGAGGTGGCAATCGACCCGGACCGAATCCACCTCCGTGCAGAGCTGGACGAAAGCCGCGGCGCCTATGCGTGGCGGCTTTGGTCGGCAGACTGGAAGCCTCCGTCGCCCGGTCCCTACACCATCACATCTCAGGCTCGGGATGCCGCCGGTCGAGTTCAAAGAGCAGGTCAGCTCTGGAACCCCGGTGGGTATGCCAACAACGCCTCCGTCCCCATACAGGTCCACGTGGAAAGCTAGTTCGGCCTAAGCTCGAGCTCCAAAGCCGAACCACCAACGCTCGATGGCTCGTCGTCGCTTGGACCAGGCGTCTAGTGGAGTCGGGGATGGCCCGAGCGCATTCGTCACCTGTTCCCCATATGAGAGAGGGCAGGCAGTCTGGCCGCCGATCCGGCCGGGGATACCGTCCCCAACTCGAAACTCTAAACTCTGAAACTCCAAACCTGCTTACCTGATTCCGAACGCCGTCGACCCGCTGCCGTGGGCCTTCTTCGTGTAACAGCGCACGAGGGCGTGGGCCTTCCCGGTGACGGTACTGCCGACATGCCAGCTCCAGCTCACCCATCCCGACCGGCCGGATGGCCGGCTTCCCTGAACCTCAGGGGCATGCGAGACGTAGCCGTCTGGATAGGTGACCTTGATGGTGCATTGTGCTCCCGAGACCGTGTGCCCCTCGATGGTTAACCTCTGACCTCGCGCAACCGACGCCGGATGTGCCGAGACCCTGACCTTGATCTTGCCCTTTCCGCCGTGCGGACCTCCTCCTGAGACTCCCGACGCCGTACCCCAATCACGGGCGAACACTCGCTCCACGGCGCGCGCCTGGCCGCGCCCGAGCATGATCCCCATCTCTCGGTTCTGATCGAGCGAAGCCGAGGAGACGTTCTCCGACCCCACGAATACGCGGCTTCTATCGACGACGATAGCCTTGGCGTGAATGTAGGGACTGCCGAGGATGGCCACGTGGACGCCATGTGAGGCCAGCCGCGACACGCCGGAGCCGGCGTTCGACGTCAGCAGTCGCACTCGAACATGTCGCTTGGCCGCGGAGATGAGGTGGGACTCGAAGGAGGAGTCATCCATCTCCTCCTCATAGAGGTCCAGTGTGTGTCGAGCCGAGTCGACCAGCCTGACCAAGTCCCGGCGTGAGTTGATGGGACTGACGACCAGACGACCCGTGGAGACGTGCGCCGGCTTGCGGTTCCAGTCGGCGTTGAAGATGGCGCCGATGGCCTTGGCGTCACTTCGGTTGCCGTCTATCACGCCGAACTCTCGGTTGCTGTCGAAACCACTGTAACTGAGATTGAAGGTGAAGATTCCGGCACGGCTGTTGTCGACCTCCATGGCCTTCTCGTGCGTCAGAGCGAAAGCCTGTTCGTCGGCCCATCTGACATTGACGCCGGCCGATTTCAGCTCTGAGTAGCCCGCTTGCGCATAGGATGCCGCCCCGTACGGATGCTGCTCCAGAAGGACGCGGACATCCACGTGACGCCTGTGTGCCGCGTGCAGGGCGCTGATAATCGAGGTGTCCGTGATCAAGTAGATCTCGAGCTTGATGGACTTGTGAGCGCTCTTGATGAGCGATAACACTGGTCTCTCCCCGATACCTGGCTCCGCGAATACCCATAGGCCCGTGCCGCCCGCCATGCCCGCGTCGACCGCCGGTGCGCTGATGAGACCCGGAAGCATCGGCCCTGTGAGGAGCATCAAGGACAGGGCTGTCGCCGCGAGTGCTCTCATAGTCACCATCATAGGGGACGGGTCGCTTCGAACCCCCTTCAGCCGGTGGCCTGGTTGGTCGTCTCGTGCGACCGCCCCGCGTCAAGTCGGCATCGATCCACCTGGGGAGAGTATCCTTTGACCTGGCCGGCTTTGCCGCCAGCCCGACTGGTCGCGTCTGCGTGGCCGCTGTGAGGGTGGTTGTTCTTGGCACACGCGAGCCTCGAATTTCGCGGTTTCCAATGGAGGTATGCCGAATGCCTGTTCCAGCCCTGGTCAAGCACTCCATCGGCGTCGTTCATGTCCTCAGGGTTGCCAACGCCAGGGCGATCTCCTCCCGCACGGTTTCGTCGTGTTCAAGAGCCAGGGCTGCCTGGAGCGCCTGCCGGGCCTGGTCCTCAAGGTTCAGCCGCTGCCCCATGCGGCCAATCCCCCAGGCCGCATGTCCTCGTACGATCGGATGTTCATCCGATCGCATCGCCTCCACGAGCGCCGGAAGGCTCTCGGGACCTCCAACGTTTCCGAGCGCCACGGCGGCATTGCGCTGCAGCATCCACCGCTTGGCTCTTCGGACAGAGCTGTGCCGAAACCGCTCCAGATACTGCTCGTGAGTCATCCGGAGTAGCCAGACGAGCTCGACGTAGGCGGCCTCCGCTGGTGCCGCTCCCGGTTCAGGCTCCGACTCGCCCATCACCGGATGATAGCCACGGCTGGTCGAACGTCGACTCTCAACAGTCGAAGATAGAACGTCCGAAACGGCGATTCCACCCGAAACTCGAACCTCGAAACCCGAAACCCGAAACCCGAAACCCGAAACTCGAAACCCGAAACCCTAGAATTGCCCAGAGGTTCCAACTGACTGCTCTCACCTCGTCGCCGCCCGCCGTCTACCCAACCGTTCGCGTTCGTGGGGGTCCGCATGAGCGGGGACATTCCTACGGCCGGCAAGCCGCACCGAGGATCCTCTACACGCTGGCGTACTATCGCCGCCTCTTCGAATGGTATGCCGGGCTTGACTGGCAACGGGTGACCGACTATGCCCTCCGCTATGCCCCGATCGTCGCCGACTACGACCGCTCCTTGACCGAGGAGATGCAGGGCATCGCCGATGGCGCGGCGGTGAGCTTCGAAGACATCCTGGCTCTGAACGTGCGCACCGAGGTGATGTACGGGCTCGGCGATCTGCATGCCGCCGAGTGCACCGCCTTCGCTGCGCTCCCGGAGGCCACCACCACGGGCCACACCCTCCTGGGGCAGAACTGGGACTGGCATCCTGACGCCGCCCGCTCCAGCGTTGTCCTGCAGATGGCTCCCGACAACGGTCCTGCGATGACGACGGTGGTAGAGGCGGGCCTCCTGGCGAAGCTGGGAATGAACGACCAGGGTATCGGCCTCGTCACCAATGCCCTGGTGTCCGACGTCGACCATGGCGATCCCGGCGTTCCCTACCACGTTCTGCTGCGCAGCATCCTCGCCTGTGCCTCATTTGGGGAGGCCGTCGACCTCGTCTACTCGGCCCGGCGAGCGAGCTCCGCCAACTATCTCATCGCCTCAAGCACGGGCCAGGCGGTCGACCTCGAGGCTGCCCCGGGAGATGCCGATCGCGTCTTTGCCCTGGCCCCCAACCACGGAACCCTGGCCCACGCCAACTGCTTCGTGGCCGAGAACCTCACTGTCGGGGACGAGACCAGGAGACTGCGGCCTCTCAGCCAGGCGCGTCAGCGGATCATGGAGGCACACCTGGGGTCGAGCGTCCAGGAGCTGACCGTCGAGCGCATGCAGGAAGTGCTGCGGGACCACGACAACCACCCCCAATCCATGTGCCGCCATCCGGTCGACTCGGTTCACCCGATGGATCGCAGTGCCACGGTCGTTTCCGCCGTCATGGATCTGGATGCCGGTGAGATATGGCTGGCCGACGGTCAGCCCTGCTCGCACCCCTACCGCCGGATCTCCGTGGGCGCGGAGGCGTAGGGAACCGGGCGCACCGCCATCAGAAGCGTCGAACGCGTGGGCGACGGGATTTAACCCTAAATGCGGCACCTGCAGACGCACAGTCTCGATCGGTGTGCGCGCGCGACCCACTTGTTGATCTGGCGCATCAACGAACCTATAGGATCACAGGCCTCCGCGGGTTCAGGTAGCCATCGTCAATCGACTTGCATTCTGGCGAATTTACGTGCAGGTGCTCGAGTGACCTATCCGGCTATGCAAAGCCCGTCGAACGTTGAACATTGAACATTGAACGGACTCGACAGCTACGGTCCGTCGGGCTTCCCCGCTTCCTGCGGCAACCCCGGCCGGACCGCCTCATACAGGAATCCCGGGCCCCCGCGGTAGATGCCGCCGTCGACGTCGACACAGCGCCCGCCGGCGTAAACCAGGGCCTCCGTGACCTGGCGGGGGCTCACCTTGGCCATCTTGTCTATGGGAGTGTGGCCGTGAATGATCTGCTCGCCGCCCAGGAGATCGAGCAGGAGCTCGGCCCGCTTCCGGCCGTCGGGCCGCCTGTCCTCGAAGTCCTCCCGTGAACAGAAGGCCTCCAGCAAGCCCTGCCAGGCCTCGACGTCGTCGCCCTGGATCACCTGCCTGATGGACCGGTTGATGGCTTCGATGCTGTCGCCGTACTCCAGATAGCGAAGCGTATCGGCATGTACCAGCAGCCGTTCTGCCTCCAGATGCAGGGCGGGGAGAGCCTCGAGCCAGCTCAGCTCTCGATCGCCGAGAGCCAAAAGGTCGCTCTCGAGGCCGCCATTGGCCAGCCAGAGCCGGACGAAGCTTGAGCCCACGTCATCTCCTCGGTAGCCGAACCTCCGTGCGCCCAGGATAAACAGCTCGTGGTTGCCCAGCAGACCGCCCACGAACCCACGCGAAACGGCCGCCTCCTCCTGCAACCGCATCACCAGCTCCACCACGCCGCTGCCGTCCGGTCCCCGGTCGAAGAAGTCGCCGATGAACCAGAGGTGGGACTGTCCTCCCGTCCACCGGCCCTCCTGGTCGATCAGGGCGCCGCTTCGGAGGTGTTTCTTGACCACGTCGAGGTGACCGTGAGCGTCGCCCATGACGAAGAGCCGGTGGTCCATTTCCATCAGCCGGTCTCGCTCGGCCTCGCCGGGCTCTCCCGGAACGCCTCCCTCGTGGCCTGCACCCGCAGCTCACGTGCGACGGGGAAGTCTCTATCCTGCAGGTCGGTGACCACCGGACAGACATCCTGGCAGATGTCGCAGCCGACGACCCAGGCGCCCATCAGGGGGCGCAGCTCTCTCGGGATGGGGCCGCGGTGTTCGATGGTCAGGTAGGAGATGCAGAGGCGCGCGTCGATCGTGTAGTCGCCTTTGAGTGCGCCCGTGGGGCATGCGCGGACGCAGGCAGTGCATCTGCCGCACCCATCCTGAGCCGGGCGGTCGGGTAGCAGCTCGAGATCGGTGACCACGCCGCCGAGATAGGTGAAGGAGCCCCACCTCCGGCTGAGGACATTGGTGTTCTTGCTCTGCCAGCCGATCCCGGCACGAGTCGCCAGCGCCTTGTCCATGGCGGGCGCCGTATCGACGAATGGCCGCGAGCGGCCGCCGAGGTCGGCGAGGGTCGAGCACAGTCTCGCCAGCTTCTCCCCGACGACCTGATGGTAGTCGCGTGTCCAGGCGTACCGGGCCATGCGGCCGTATCCGGCCGGACGCTGGCCCAGCGGTCGGGAGTGATAGGAGAGGGCGACGCAGATGACCGAACGCGCCTCGGGCAGCAGGGTGCGCGGGTCGGCGGAGCGTTCCGCCCACGTAGAGTCGATCCAGCGCATTTGGCCCTGACGCCCCTCCTCGATCCATCGAAGATACCGCTCACGCTCCGGCTCCAGGACCGTGGCCGGGGTGATGCCGACGGCGTCGAAGCCGCAGGCCAGCGCCTGCTGCTTGACCCGATTCGTCAGGGCCGGTACGGTACCATGGCGTGTCAACGGTTACAGGGAGTACTGCGTGGCGGATCGCTGGCTGGGGCTGAAGATGATGGCGGTCGCGCTGGTGGCCATGCTGTTCCTCGGCCGCCTGCTCTTTCACATCGGCGGCTTCGTCCTCATTCTCCTCTGTCTCCTCGCGGTTCTGGGGCTGCTCTTCTATGCGGGCACCCGGACGCTATTGGGGAAGCAGGAAGAAAATCGCGGCCGGCGCTCGCACCAGTGAAGGCGGATTGACCGTGGCCGGACGTGTGGCGTTGTACCTGCAGGACAAGCATCCCATTCGTGAGGGGATGGAATACGTCCGCTACGCCGAAGACCGCGGCTTCGAGGCCGTGTGGCAGGCCGAATCCCGCCTGGTCCGGGACGCCATCGTGCCCATGGCGGCGTTCGCCGCCGTGACCGACCGCATCAAGGTCGGTAGCGGCGTCATCAACAACTGGACGCGCAACCCTGCCATCATTGCCGCGACCTTTTCGACTCTCGACGATCTCGCACCCGGCCGCATCATCTGCGGCATCGGCGCCTGGTGGGATCCACTCGCGAGACAGGTGGGGATCGAGCGCCGTAAACCACTGCAGGCCATGCGCGAGGTGGTCACCGTCGTTCGCCGGCTGCTGGCGATGGAGTCGGTGAGCTACTCCGGTGAGTTCGTCAATGTCGAGGATATCGAGATCGATATCGTGCACGGCGAGCGCCGGCCGAAGCAGGTACCCATCTACATCGGCGCCACCGGTGACCGAATGATGGAGCTGACGGGCGAGATCGCCGACGGCGTGGTGCTCAACTATCTGGTCTCGCCCGAGTACAACCGGAAGGCGCTCGATCTGCTCGAGAAGGGGGCCCGGAAGGCCGGGCGCACTCTCGACGAGGTCGACCGGCCGCAGCTCGTCGTCTGTTCACTGGATGAGAACCGCGAGCGCGCGCTGGACAATGCCCGTGAGCTGGTTACGCAGTATCTCGGTCAGCAGCCGCACATCATGAAGGCCAGCGGCGTCTCCTCCGACCTGCTCGACGAGATCAACAGCGTCATGACCTGGCCCGCGACGGAGGAGGAGATCAGGAGGGCGATGAAGCTGGTTCCGGATGACGTGGTGCAGCTTATCACCGCCTCGGGCACCCCAGCGGAGTGCCGCGCCAAGGTACAGGAGTATATCGACAGCGGGTGCACCTGCCCCATCCTGTATCCGCTGGGCGACGACGTCCGGGCCATGATCGACGCCTTCGCCGGCTGACAGTGATCGCGATAGTCGGCGGCACAGGCCCCGAAGGCGCCGGCCTGGCAACCCGCTTCGCCATGGCGGGCGAGGCGGTGGCCATCGGCTCCCGCTCGGCCGCTCGCGCTGAGGAGGCGGCTGCACGCATCCGCCAGGCGGTCGGCGGCTCCGCCGGCGTCTCCGGCGGTGAGAACTCTACGGTAGCCGGCGAGGCCGACATCATCATCCTCGCCGTGCCCCTGGAGGGAGTCGAGCCGGCGTTGTCCGAGCTTGCGCCCATCCTCGCCGGTAAGCTGGTGGTCAGCGTGGTCGCGGCCGTGCGCTTCGTCGAGGGCCGGCCTGAGCCCGTCTCCCTGCCTGCCGGGTCAGTCGCTCAGACCGTCGCCGAGCTGCTGCCCGATTCACAGGTCGCGAGCGCGTTCCACACCCTGAGCGCGTCGAAGATGGCCGACACCGGCGTCCGTCTGGATGAGGACACCATCATCTGCGGCGCCAGTCTGGAGGTTCGCAGCCGGGTGATCGAGCTGGCACAGCGCATCGAAGGGCTGTGCGGCGTCGACGGCGGACGCCTGGCCAACTCGCACTATTCCGAGCAGTTCGTGGGCATGCTGGCGGCACTGAACCGCCTCCACAAGGCCCGGGCGGGTCTGCGGATTGTCGACCTCGAGTAGCTCAGGACCGCCCGGCGAGGAGCACCAGCCAGATGCTCCCCAGGATCAGGATGGCGCCCAGCAGCAGGGGCAGGGGCAGGACTCCGAGAAATCCGGCGGTCATCGCGCGCCTGCCGTTCTCACCGCGACCAGGCCCTTCTGGATCGATCCCACTGAATCAGCCTACCCCAGCCTAGAGGGCGACGCCTCGGTCGAGGTGGCCGTCGTCGGCGGCGGCATTTCCGGCGTGGGTGCGGCGCGCTGGCTGCTGGAGGCGGGCGTCGAATCGGTGGCTCTGCTCGAGCGGCGGACGGTCTGCTCGGGCGCCTCGGGCCGGAACGCCGGCTTTGTCATGGCCGTCGCGCCCGAGAACTTCCCCCTGACCGACGACCCCGTCGAGCATGCCGAGGCCGCGGCGGTATGGGAGTTCACCGCTATCAATCAGCAGCTGGTGGCCGACACCATCGCCGATCTGGAGCTGGCCTGCGATTACCGGCGGCGCGGCTCACTCGGCCTGGCGGCATACCCGGAGGAGTGGGAGCGGATGGTCTTGACCGCGGAGATCGCACAGGACAACGGGCTGGGGGTCATGCTGGTGGATCGCGCCGATCTGCCGGGTGAGTGGCTGCGTGAGGACTACTACGGCGGGGCGTGGTTTCCGGGCAACGGCGAGCTGAACCCGGGCGCGTTCGTGCGCGGCCTGGCGGCTCACCTACACCGGCAGGGCGCATGCATCTGGGAGCACACCGACGTGCTGGAGATCGAGGAGGACGGAGAGGGGTACCGGCTCCGCACGCCCGCGGGCTCGGTTTCGGCCGGCTCGCTGGTCCTGGCGACAAACGCCTACACCCGCGAGATTCTGCCGTCGGCCGAGCTCGTGATCTTCCCCGTCCGGGGTCAGGTCCTGGCCACCAGTCCCGTCGAGGAGTGCATCGTCGAGTGTCCCGTGTACGCCAACGACGGCTTCCAATACTGGCGGCAGACCGTGAACGGCTCGATAGTGGTCGGCGGCTGGCGCGATATGGACGCGCAGACGGAGGTGGGCACGGTGGAGGAGCTGAACTTCGCCATCCAAACCCGGCTCGAGCAGGTGGCCCGGCGCATGTCTGCCCCCCGCAAGATCCGGATCGCCAACCGGTGGGCGGGAATCATGGGCTTCACCCCTGATCGCCGTCCTTTGGTGGGATACGTTCCCGGCTGTGAGAACGCTGTGCTCTGCGCCGGCTTCAGCGGCCACGGAATGGCTATGGCCTACCATTCTGCCCGCGAAGCGGTGTCGATGCTGCTGCAGCAGGGGAGCCCGTACGCCGCGCTGTTTGATCCGGCGCGCTTCGACGCCGGCTGAGGCGTGCCGGTCGCCGTCCTGACCGAGGTGTGGCGACTCCTGCCGTACGACCACGGTTCCGTGCGGGAGCATTTGGCGCGGGTCGAGGCGCTCGTTCGCCATGCCGCCTCGCGCCCGCCCTCGGTCTGGTGGCACTCGACGGATGACGTATTGATCCTGGCCGGGCCCGGCATCGAGCGGCGGCTGGGAACAGGGCTGCCGGCGGCGACTCCAACTCCCGATCAAGGCCGGCCGGTGAGGCCTGGTGAACCCTTGACGGATGGCGAAGACGGCCGGCGGACCGCGACGGTTCTGCGCCGGCCCACCGGCGGCGGAGCTGTCTTAACCGGACCCGGCCTCCTGGCAGGCGAGGCAGCCCTGCCGGCCGGCCACCCGCTGCTGACGGGGGACGTGGTCGAGGACTACCGGTGGCTGGGCAGCGTATGGTGCAGCGCCCTGATGGGATTGGGAGTCCGGCCGGCGCTGGTGGGCGTGGCCGAGGCGCGCCGCTCCGTAAAGACGGTCGATCCCGAAGACGACCTACGGCTGGCCTGCTTCGGGCTGCTGTCGCCTTTCGAGGTCACGGTCAATGGGCGCAAGCTGGTGGGGTTGTCGCAGGTGCGCCGTCGCGGCGGCGTGGTCTTCTCCTGGGCCATCCACACTCTCATGCCGCCCTCCGACCTGGCATGCCGTCTAGATTTGCCCCGCTCTCGGCAGGAAGCCCTCGCCTCCGGCCTGCGGGCCCGCGCCGCCTCCCTTTCAGAGCTGGGGGTCCGGGCAGGCGAGGAGGAGGTGATGCGGGCATTCCGGCAGGCTCTGCGCCAGGCAACCGGCGTTCACCTGCGCCGGGGCCGCTGGACGCGGGCCGAGACCCGGGAATAGATGCCGCCTACCGCTACGCCTGGATGCGCCCTCGAGAGCTCTCACGACACAGTGGTACACGTTCAGACCGCCCGCCTGCCGTGTTGTCCACAGCCGGTGCCGGCTGCGGCGACATGATGTCGAGCGACGATGTGCGGAGCCGCTCTCCATCCTGAGCGGCAGGGCGCACCTGCCGATGTATGATGCATCGAGGCGACCCGCGTGCACTACCGATTGACGAGGCCGCGAACGCTCCCAGGGCACGTGCTGTCTGTGGCATGACGTGCTGAGAAGCCCGAAGTCCGGGCGGGCCGGCGGCATGGCCGGCCCTGCCGTTGCGGCCCTATTCCTGATGGCCGGCCTCGCCGACTGTGGGTCATCGGGGTCGCAGCCGGCCTACCGTGTTACCCACGTGCCTGGGTACGTCTCTTCGGTCTCCTGCGGGCGCGATGGCTCGTGTCTGGCCCTGGCCCCTTCTGCGGTGAGCTTGAGGCAGCGCACCTCGGGGCTTTCATTGCGGACGGGCGGGAGTGTCGAGGCCTCATTCCGCGCCGTCTCGTGCCTCGCTCCCCGGCACTGCGCCGCCGTCGGAGCGGCCGCGGGAGATCCCGTGATCGGCGTCCTGAATGGTAGGCACTGGAAGACGCATCCGCCGGCCAACGGTGCCGTGCGTTTCATCGGCATCTCCTGCCGGCGTCGGAAGGCATGTATGGTGACCGGCTTCCTGGCCCGACGTGCCCAGGCCGCGCAGCCGTACCTCGCCTGGTGGCGAGGCGGGCATCTTCACCGCCTGCATGTCCCGGCCCCGGACGGCGCCGCGTCGACCTGGCTCGAGAGCGCCAGCTGTACGCCGCTTCAGTGCATGGCGGTCGGATGGTTCTTCGATCGGAGAAATCTCTATCATCCTCTGGCCGTCACCGTCAGCCACAGACGGGTGGTTGAGTATCAGCCTCCGGTGCCGGCCAACGCGCCCGCGCCGCAGCTCCACAGCGTCTCCTGCGTTTCCTCGGGAGAATGCTGGGCGGTGGGAGATTACGGCCCGGGCGTGGGTACGGGAGCGGGCTTCCTGATCGAGAGATGGATGTCCGGGAGCTGGACCCTCGTGCCGGGCCCACGACTGGCCGCACACCCGCACATTCCGGAGCTTTGGTCGGTGTCGTGCCGCACCGGTCATGCGTGCGTTGCCTCCGGGGACGTCGAGCTGGGCAGCGTCCCAGAGGGCGAATACCAGGCCGGCATCGCCCTTCGCTGGGATGGCGTGCGCTGGCGCCTGGTGGCCGCCGTGGGCAGCCTGAGCGAGAGCGCCGCGCTGGTGACGGTGTCCTGCCCGAGATCTCAGGCCTGTGCCGTCGGCGGCTACTCAAACGACGGCACCGGACGCACCCCGCTCCTGGGTCTCATCCACGACGACCGCCTCCGTCTCCTCCTGGGCCCCTGAGCTCCAGCTCGCCGGGCATCTGCACAATACCGGGATCGTAGGCCGCCGCATCACCCCCGGCATTGCCTCCGGCGACGCCCGCTTCCTCTCCGCCGCCTCCCTCCGCCTCCGGCCGCAGCGAGAGGACGGTGGCCAGGAGCGACGCCATAACCAGAAGTGCCACGGCCCCGAGAAAGCCGTGCAGGAGGGCATTGTGGCGGGCAGCGGCTGAGACCCCGGAGGCGCGGGCGCTGAGTGATCCAAAGACCAGACCGGTGACCGCGACACCGAGCGCAGTCCCCAGGCCGCGCGTCATATTCAGGATGCCGCCGGCAAGCCCTGCCTCCTCGGCAGGCACCGCCGAGACGATGCCCGCGTTGTTGGCTGGGGTGAACATTCCCAACCCGGCGCCGATCAGGGCCAGGTCCAGCAGCAGCACCGGCTCAGGGCGGCGAAGCAGCGCCAGGCAGGCCAGACCGAGCACCGTCAGGGACATGCCTCCAACCGTCACCAGACGCCGGTCGAGGCGGTCGGACAGCCTTCCCGCCAGGGGTGCCGCCACGCCCAGGGCCACCGGCAGGAGGGTGAGCTGGGCCCCTGCCACGACCGGCCCGAGACCTCGCTGCGCCTCCAGGTAGAAGGGCACGACGAACAGCACGCCGAACATCACCATGTACGAGAGCAGTCCTGCCGCCAACCCCCCGCTGAACGAGACCCGCCGCAGGAGCGACAGGGCCACCAGCGGAAACCGCGCATGCAGCTCCCGGTAGACGAACAGGGCCAGACAGATCCCGCCGAGGAGCGGCAAGACCCACCGGAGAGCCGGCGACGGGGCGAAATCGGTCCACAGCGAGAGCGCCACCAGCGGAAGGCCGATGCCGGGAATGAAGAGCAGGAAGCCGGGCCAATCGAAGGGCCTGTGGGGGCGCAGGTGGCGTGTCCGGGGCAGGAAGAGCCAGCCGAGGATCATGCCTGCCAAGCCGGCCGGGACGCTGGCCAGGAAGACCAGGCGCCAGCCACCCAGGCCGATCAGCAGGCCTCCGACCGCCGGCCCCGCCGCCAGCCCTATGGCCTGAGCCGCCCCCTGCACCCCGATTCCGCGGCCCAGCTTCCCCTTGGGCATCGCCTGCGCGATGAGGGCCACGCTGTTGGCCTGGAGCATGGAGGCGCCGAAGGCCTGCAGGATACGGGCTACCACCAGCACGGCGAAATCCGGCGACAGGCCACACAGCCCGGATCCCAGGATGAATATGGCGAAGCCGTAGGTATACAGCAGCTTTCTGCCGGCCATATCCGCGAAGCGCCCCACGGCCACGACCGTGACCACCAGCGTGAGCAGGTAGGCCAGCGCCACCCACTCCACATAGCCGATGCCGACGTGAAAGGCGTTGCGTATGGTGGGCAGCGCCAGCGTGACGATGCTGGCGTCCAGCTGGCCCAGAAAGGCGCCGATACAGACCGTGCCGACCACCCACCAGTAGGCATCGGGCCGGCGCCGCAGCCACTCGGGCCGCGGCGGCTCGGACAAGAGAGTGCGAACACCGGAACCTTCGGCGGCCGCGCCATGTGCCTTCACAGGAGCCTCGCCCGGTAGTATCTCCACCCTCATCTTCTACGCCGTGGCAGGCGGTTGACGCAGGAGGATGCGCGTGTGCGCATCCGGTGCGCGAACGGTACGGCGGTAGCGCACGCGGGCGCGCTCGTGACCTCGCGGGCCCCTACATGACCTCCGTCTGCAAGGTGGGGATGCTGGGATATCGGTGGTAGGGGCCTCCGACGAAGGAGGACGCACGCGCGTGTGCGCATCCGGTGCGCGACGCGAATGGTACGGCCGTACCCCACGCGGGCGCGCTCGTGACCTCGCGGGCCCCTACAAGACCTACGCAGGCAAGGTCGGGGGAAGGTCGGGAGATCGGTGGTAGGGGCTTCCGACGCAGGAGGACGCCCGCGCGTGGCATCCGGTGCGCGAACGGTACATCGTGGCCCACGCGGGCACGCTCGTCGCCTCGCGGGCCCCTACGAGACCTCCGTCTGCAAGATGGGGGTGGGATGCCGGGATATCGGTGGTAGGGGCTTCCGACGCAGGAGGACGCCCGGGTGTGCGCATCCGGTGCGCGAATGGTACATCCGTGGCCCACGCGGGCGCGCTCGTGACCTCGCGGGCCCCTATAAGACCTACCCAGGCGAGGTGGGGGATGCTGGGATATCGCTGGTAGGGGCTTCCGACGCAGGAGGACGCCCGCGTGTGCGCATCCGGTGCGCGAATGGTACGGCGGTAGCCCACGCGGGCGCGCTCGTGACCTCGCGGGCCCCTACAAGACCTCCGTCTGCAAGGTAGGGGTGGGACGCGGGGATACGTCTTCCCATCCTCGACCGTGCCGGTCGAGGTGGCGATGCTCCGGCAACGCGCCGTCCCGCTCTCACAGCCCGCTCGTCCAACGCGCACTCGTGGTTCCTTAGACGACATGATGCCAGCCTAAACAGCTACACTTGAGCATTCATTTTGTGCGGCCCCGGAACCTCCGGGGGCCGGCGAAAGGTAGGCGGAGATGCCACGCGCCTTGACAGCAGCGTTCGTCGTGATGGGATTGATAGGAGTGGCCGGCGCCCCGCAGGGGGTGGCGGCCGTTCGCCCTGCCTCGGCGTCCGTGCCGCCGTACGTCCGGGGAAGTGACGGGTTCTGGGAGCTGTACTCGAACCACAGGTGGGCGGCCAGTCCGGGAACCACCGAATCAAGCGCAAAGACCGGCGCGCCCCAAGACGTAAGGGGTGGCGACGTACAGTGGTACGTTTGGAGTCAGTGTCACAAGGGACTTCAAACCGTGACCTTCAGCCGGACGGTCACGCTTCCCGGCCCGCCGGCGCAGCTCGTGTTCAACGTGTTTTCGCGTGTCCGCAGCCAGCCGGCGGATGAGGGTTCGGCGGTGCTCCTGGTGAATGGTCACAGGATCTACCAGACAGAGGTCTACGCCTTTTCTCCCAGCAATGTCTCGTTGGATTCAGCCGGCCAGCACAACGCCTTCAGGTACGGCAACAATACCGTCGAGATGAAGGTGACCAAGAAGGCGGGCGTCCCGTGCACCGAGGGTTCCAACAGCGAGCCGTTCGGCGTTGCCTGGATGCTCCAGGGAACGTCCGCCGCCGACCTCGGCATCGCCAAGAAGTCGACGACGTTCTACCGGAAGACCGGCAGTGCCGCGACACTCTACGGGTCGGTTCCCGTCAGGAACTTTGGCCCCGACGAGTTCCTCGGCGCCCAATTCTCGGTAAGCCTGGATTACGCTCACAATTTGCACCCTGACCTCAAGGGCCAGGAGGCTGTCCTGCTGAGGGCCGTCAGCCCTCAGGCGCCATTCGGCATGTGTAACGGATACACCGGTCCGAACACCAAGGGAAAGGCGCCCTGGCTGCTCGAGTACGGCGCCACGGAGTGTCCGGCGGCGTCCCCCGTTCCGCCGAACACGACCGCCAACGTGGGCTTTGAGATCCAGGCTGCATGGGAGAACGGAATCGATCCCGGTTACCGCAATTGGGGAGAGTATGAAGTCACGCTGGATGTCCGCTCGACCGGGGCCATGTATGATCCCAACGTCGGCAACGACTCGATCACCATCCACGTGGTGCTGTGTGGCAAGAACAACAACAACCCCGGCTGCGCCAACGCGACGTAAGCGGGTTTCGGGTTTCGGGTTTCGAGTCTCGGGTTTAGAGTCTTGGGTCCTCCGCGCCGGTCTGTAGCCCGAGGCCGAGGGGCCGGCCTTGGGCGGGCGGCGCACTCACCCTCTGTCGCTCATGCAGCTACGTGTTGTGTGACTGAGCTGTGGCGAGAGATCGCGCCCAACGCTGTCGGCAAACACTAACGAAGCGCTAAGTCCAAACCTCTAAGCTCGAAAGGGCCTGGCCCGCCTGGCGTGGGATGGAGACGAGCCCGCACGGTGCCGGCGCGCTGAATGGCCCGTAGTCCTCCCAGTGGCGCTCTTCACCTCACCGGTGTTGACTGGGCGCAGGCGCCCATCCCGGGGCTAAGCGCCGGAATGCCGGAGGTAACCCCCGAAACCCGAAACTCGAGGCCCGAAACTCGAAACTCGAAACTTCCGCCGCCTCTGGCACCAACATTGCTCTCTCGCTGTCCATGGCCGGCCTGAGCCCTCGACAGCTCCAGCTCATTGAGTCCAGCCTGCGCCGCCTCAGCGACGTCAGGACGACGATGCACAGCGCGGAATCGCTACTTGCGTCGATTCCGCCGCCACGTGATGGTGACCCGGTCGCACATGTCGCAATCCCACGCCGCCGGGTGCAGGCCTGGGACCAGCCGCAGCGGCCGCAGCCAAAACGGCAGGCGCCGCCTCCGTAGCTCGCCGTTGCGATCGCAGCGAGTGCAGCGCCGGCTCTCTTCTGATCTCTGGTTTGCCAATACGCTCCTCGCCCTACACTGACTATGCCAGACCGCTCAAGCAAGGACCGCCCCTGCGACCTGCCTGAGGCAGCGGCTGGGGACGAGGACAACGTTGCAGGCGAGGCGCCGCGGAGCGAAGCAGAACGGGAGCAACCGGCTGAACCGGAGCTTTCGGAGGAAGGCCGCCGGCGGGCAGCTCAGGCGCTCGGCCGGCGGGGCGGACTGAAGGGCGGCAAGGCGCGAGCCGAGAAGCTGACGCCCGAGCGACGTCGTGAGATCGCCCGCAACGCCGCCAAGAAGCGCTGGGAGAAGGGCTAGAGAGCGCAAGCCCGGACCAGGTTCGAACGGCGAATCTGCCGCCTTGCGGTCGAGCGCCGGCGCGGGCCCACCCGGCACAGGCCGCTCTCCACGGCTGCCGGCCCGAGCTCCTGATTGCCATCCCGACACTCGAAACGCGCCTGATGCCGTCGCTGTCAACATGAAGGTTGACAGTCGTTCGATATGCTGATAGACTGGAGCCAGCGCGTGAGCGCCCATAGCCTGCCGGATCCGACGGTGTGGGTGGTTGCGGGCGATTCGCGCAAGTGTGGAGAAGCAGGAGGATTCGATGGCAGTGGGGAACCATCCGGCCGGCCACTTCTCGGGCGCGCCGGCGACGAAGCGTGTGCGAGGCCTACTCGCGGGCCGGAGACGGATCGCCATGCCGGCCTTGGTCGCCGCCCTTCTACTCTTCGGGACGGCGATGCTCCCGGCTCACGCGAGCGTCACCCGTTCGCAGATACCGGCGGCCTCGCTGAAGCTCACGCTCAAGGGGACCGTGCTGTCCGGCACCAACCAGCCGGTCGCCGGGGCGATCGTGGAGGCCGCCGGAAAGTCGGCCTGGACCAATGCCGCCGGCCGGTACGCGCTCGTGGTGCCCTTGAAGCTGACGACAACAGGAATGGCGTGGGGGCCCGGCTTCTCGGTTCAGAGCTTCACCTTCACCCTCTCGTTCCTGCCCAAGGTCAGCACCACCATCACGGTATCGCCGTTCCATCTGGACAGCCTGTTTTCGGACCCGCGTTATGGAGCGGTCCTGAAGGGCCTGTCCCCGGTCATGGACGGGAGCCCGGCGACGGTCAAGGTTCACGGCAGGTCGGGCATACCGCTGGACGGCCGGCTCTACCTCGAGTGGCCGAACGGCTCGGTGCACACGTCGCCGC
>DASRCF010000027.1:0-19876 GCA_035653255.1 Chloroflexota bacterium | reverse complement strand
GTAAGGGGAGTTTCGGGTTTCGAGTTTCGGGTTTCGAGTTTCGGGTTTCGGGTTTCGGGTTTCGAGTTTCGAGTTTCGGGTTTCGGGTTTCGAGTTTCGGGTTTCGGGTTTCGAGTTTCGAGCTTTGGGTTTCGGGTTTCGAGCCCCATCCGGGGGGGGCGATCGAGTCGACGATCGACCCTCCGCTTGCGCCTCTATTCATGCGCTATTCAGCCTGCTCAGGCACAATACATGCATAGGAAACAGACACAGAAGCCCTCACGTCCGCCGGAGGAGAGACGCCACGTGAGACGATCATGTGCCCTCCTGGGCGCTGTCCTGCTACTGCTGGGAACCGGGCTGACGCTGGCTCGACTGCCGGTCTCACCGGCTCGCGCACGCGGCGCGGCAGCGATTCCAGCTCGGGTCCGGAAGCAGCTGGACCTCAAGATTCAACATATCGTGATCATCGACAAGGAGAATCGCTCCTTTGACTCGATGTTCGGACGTTTTCCCGGGGCGGATGGCGCCACGACAGGAAAGCTGCCGAGCGGAAAGGTCGTGCCCCTCATCCATCAGCCCGATCATCTGATGCTCGACATCGACCACGGCTACGGAGCCGCGGTCACCGGCGTCAACCACGGTGCGATGAATGGCTTCAGCCGGCTTTTGGGGGCGATTCAATCCGGACGGGACATGTCCCTGTCTCAGTTCCACGCGGGAGACATTCCGGGATACTGGGAGTACGCCAAGCGATACACTCTCGCCGATCACTTCTTTGCCACCATCATGGGCGCCAGCTTCCCCAACCACCTGGTAACCGTGGCATCGACGAGCGAGAACGTCGTCGACAATCCCATCGACAACTCCAAACACGCCTGGGGTTGCGACTCCGGCCGGTACACGGAGGTTCATGCCGTCGACCCCAGGACCGGTGCGTCATCATACGTCAGGCCGTGCTTCAACATTGCCTCGCTTCCGCAGAGCCTACAGCGCGCGGGCGTGAGCTGGAAGTACTATGCCCCGGCCGAGTTTCACTCCGGCTACATCTGGTCTTCTCTTGACGCCATTCGAAATATCCGCTACTCCCGGCTGTGGAAGTCGAACGTCGTTCCTCCCCACGACTTCTATGTGGATGCCGGGCTTGGCCATCTTCCGAGCGTCAGCTGGCTCGTTGCGCCAGAGGCACAGAGTGACCATCCGCCCTACAGCATCTGCGTCGGGGAGAACTGGACCGAGCACGCCATCAACTCAGTCATGCGCGGGCCTGATTGGTCGTCGACGGTCATCGTGCTGGCCTGGGATGACTTTGGCGGATTTTACGACCACGTCGCGCCGCCGAGGCTCAGTTACGATGGTTTCGGACCCCGAGTGCCGGGCATCATCATCTCGCCCTATTCGCGGCCCGGCTATGTCGACCACGCCACCTATGACTTCAACTCCATCCTCCGTTTCATCGAGCAGCGGTTCAACATAGCCCCGTTGACTCTCGCGGACGCCAGTGCCCGCAGCATTCTCGGCGCTCTAAATCTGAGTCAGACGCCGCTCGCGCCGGCACCGATCAAACCGCAACACTGTCCGGCGGCCGATTATCACCTCGGCAACGTCCTCGGCGGGAATGTGGTGGGGGTGGTCCGCCACCCCGGCCAGACCGACATTCGTCTACGGCTCAGCGGCAACACCCAGGTCGCAACGATCGAAGCGGAGCCGGGAGTTCACGTCCAGAGTGTCGACGGCGGTCGAGGGATGCTGTCGGAGATCGCGAAGCGCGACTACCTGGTTGTCAGTGCCCAACCCTCGCCCGATCGGGCGCTGTTCTTCAATGCCAAGCTGATCGTCGATTATGCCGTCAGCTGGATCCACGACAGATGGGGTCGAGTCCTATCGGTGTCAAGGGGCCCGAAGCTCAAGGTCCGTTTGGGCAGCGACGGTACCTACCTCATAGCAGCGAGCGGTGCGGGCAGGAAGACCTTGCGGCAGGGGCGCAGACTGCTTCGCCGCCTCACTGTTCGAAAAGGGGCAGCAGTCCTAGTCAGCGGCGTTCTGAACAATCATCTGCACGCCGTGCTGGTTCTGACGGCCATCCGGCCGGCTCCTCGTCATTCCGGCGGCGGGTGCAGACCCAGCGGAGCTCGGACCTGCCCGAGAGCCGTCACGCCCTATTTACCGACGCAGGTCACGAACCTGGGCGACTGAAGAGCCGGGACCTACTCCCCGTAGGGCGTCCAGATATTCTTGACCTGTGTTGCCTCTCGAAGGAACTCCGCTGCCAGCGTGTGATCCAGGCGCAACCAGCCGAAGGCGGCATGGTGCGTCCACGTACGCTTCATGTTCCCGGCGGAGTCGCGTTCAACTTGAGATGTTTCTTCCGGAGTGCCCCAGCACCAGATTCCATCGACATCGTCGTGCTGGGCCAATACCGGAAGGACGTCCTGGTGTAGGCCGGTGACAATGTTCACAACGCCCGCGGGCAGGTCCGACGTGTCGAACACCTGATAGAGGTCGGTAGCGCATAGGGGATGTGACTCTGAGGGAATGACCACCACGGTGTTGCCCATGGCAATGGCCGCCGCCACGGGCGTGATGAACCCCAGCAACGGAGGTTCGTTTGGAGCCACGATGCCCAGAACGCCCACCGGCTCATTGACTGCGATGGTCATGTTTCGGTAGGGTGTTTGATGAACCTCGCCGTCGTACTTGTCGGCCCAGGCAGCGAAGGTAAAGAGCCGGCCGACGCTGGCGTCCACCTCGTCGAGAGCCGAGTGGAAAAGCCGCCGGTCGCCGTCTGATAGGCCTAGCTGGTCGACGATTCGACGGGCAAATTCCTCGCGCCTGGCGGACAGATTCTCGGCCACGTAGTACAGAATCTGAGCCCGCGCATGGGCCGTCGACCACGCCCATCCGGCCGCCTTGTGAGCCGCTTCAACGGCGTCTCGGATGTCCTTGCGATTGCCGGCGCCGACCTCGCCCAGATGCCGGCCCGCGGCGTCCCGCACTTCCATGCTGTAGCCGGAGTCGGGCCGGGTCTGTTTGCCGCCGATGTACTGCTTGGGGGTCCGGTCGATCGGGGGCAGCCCGCTACGGGGCGGCGTCTCCGGTTCGCCGTCGTGCCTCTCGGACTCCTCCGCTCCTTCCAAGGCAGAGGGCTCGGACTCGGGCTCTGAAGGTTGCACCGGGAGGCCGGAGTCCCTGGCTTTGAGGTATTCAAACAGCCCCTCGCGGCCACCTTCACGTCCGAAACCACTCTCACGGTAACCTCCGAAGCCCGAGGCGGCATCGAACATGTTGGTGCAGTTGATCCACACCGATCCAGCCTTGACCTGACGCGCGATGTCCAGCGCGAGGTTGATGTTCTCGGACCAGACCGAGGCCGCCAGGCCATACCGAGTATTGTTGGCCAGCGCCACGGCCTCCGATGGATTGCGGAACGTCATGCTGACGAGGACCGGGCCGAAGATCTCGACCTGGGCAATCGTGGCCGAGGGCGAGACGTCGGTGAAGAGCGTCGGTGGATAGAAGTAGCCCTCAGTGGGGCAAGCCCATGAGGGTTGCCACATGGTTGCTCCCTCCGCCACTCCCTGCTCAACCAAGCCCTGAATCCGCTGCAGTTGTACCGGCGCGACGATAGCACCGATGTCTACTGACTTATCGAGCGGGTCGCCGATGCGTAGCGTCTCCATTCGGCGTCTCAGCCGGGCCAGCAGCGTCTCCTCGACGCTCTCCTGAACCAGCAAGCGTGAGCCGGCACAACAGACCTGTCCCTGGTTGAACCAGATGGCGTCCACCACACCCTCGACCACACTGTCGAGGTCGGCATCGTCGAATACGACGAAGGGCGACTTTCCGCCCAACTCCAGCGACAGTCGCTTACCCGTCCCCGCCGTGGCTCGCCGGATCGCGCGGCCTACCTCGGTGGACCCCGTGAAGGCGATCTTGTCGACATCACTGTTGACAAGGATCTCACCGGTACGGCCATCTCCGGTGATGATGTTGAGAACTCCTGCCGGAAGCCCGATCTCGGCCGCAATCTCGGCAAGGGCCAGCGCGGTCAACGAGGTGAATTCGGCCGGTTTCAATACAACTGTGTTTCCGAGGGCCAGGGCCGGAGCGACCTTCCAGGCCAGCATGAGCAGCGGAAAGTTCCAGGGAATGATCTGCCCGACCACGCCGACCGGCTCGAGGTCTGGAAACTCAGAGTCCATGAGCTGTGCCCAGCCGGCGTGGTAATAGAAGTGCCTGGCCACGAGCGGAATGTCGATGTCACGAGTCTCGCGGATGGTCTTGCCGTTGTCCAAAGTTTCCAGCACGGCCAGCAGCCGGGAGTGTTTCTGGACCTGACGGGCAAGGGCATAGAGATACCGCGCACGGACGTGACCGGACAATCCTGCCCAAGCGTCCGCAGCTGCCCGGGCGCTCTCGACCGCGCGGTCGACGTCCACCTGATCGGACTGTGGAAGCTCACCCAAGGTCTGGCCGGTGGCGGGATTGAGCGTGTCGAAGTACTCTCCGGCGTGCGGCTCGAGCCACCGCCCGCCCACGAAATTGCGGAACCGGGGCCCGTGACGCTCAAGCCAATCGATGGCCGGCCCGGCAGCCTCCGGCGCGGGGCCGTACTCGAGGGCCTCGTAAAGCTCGGCGACGGTCAATTGAGACCTAGACGTTGTCGATTGATGTCAAAGAGGGGCAACATGGCACTCGAATTGCGGCGCGGATCTCCTTTGATGGCAATGCGCAAGGGCGTCAGCCGGCTCATTCTAGCCGCGCCGGATTCAGCCAACCGCTGCATCCTTCGACACCTCAGCCATCGGTCTTGAGTCTCTGCTGCCGACCTTAGATTCCCGCTGACCAAGCCAATGAAACGGATCTGCTCGTGTCACAATCAAATAGAGTTCGGAGGATTCCACGTGTGCCTCCCACCGACAGCTGACGCGACGCCGAACGTATGCCCGCAGGGTTTTCAAGGGCTACCCCATAGCCGGGGCCGGTAATCGGACATGATCAAGAAGTGTCCTCGCTGTAACTCCTCGATGGTCTCCGACATGGAGAGCACGCCGGGGAGCGAGCGCAGGATCTGGAAGTGCATCGGCTGCGGTCGCGAGATGCTCCAGAACGAGCAGGAGCAGGCCGAGGATGAGCGTCAGGAGTCTCAGATTCGGAGTTACGAGCGCCCGTCGTACCAACGGTAGTTTCGGGTTTTGAGTTTCGAGTTGCTGCGGGGCGGTGCTCCCGGCTGCCGGGCTGAGTCAGCGCCTGGGATGCTCCATGACGGCGAAGCGCCAGATTCAGCCTTACAGGCGACTCGACTACCCTGGGGCGGGGAGGAAGATCTGCCCCCGCCGGCGGGCGTATCGCTCGGTTCGCGACGTAGCCCGCCTGCCTGGCGGTCTTGTTGTCGTCGTGCCGCCTCGGGTCGACGTCGGCCCATTCTCTGTCGGCCGCCGTCATCTTGCGGGAGTCGGCACTGGCCGTCCTGCACGCAAGGACCGTCACGGCCAGCATCTCCTACTCGCTGTCACCTCCCATCGACTACCCGTACTCGTTCGTCTTCACCTACCACGGTTTGGCAGGCCCGGCTCTGCGATACACCGAGACCGGTAGGAACATCGCTAGGTATGACCACACGCTGACCACGCCGCTCAGGGCCATTGTGACGGCGACCGGCCATGGAATCCTGCGTGCGGCGGCTGCATCCCAGGTCCACCCTCGAGGGATAGCTCTTCTCCAATAGGTGCCGCTCGTGAGGGCGCTTCAGCCGTGCCGGGTCTCCCGGCGCAGCCGGTTGAGGCTGGGTATCTGGGCCGCACATCCTACGCCGGGAAGCACTCGTGGCAGCTGAGAGTGGAGTACGTTACGGATCCCTGACCTTTGCTCCATCGTCAGGAGCCAAAACGGTCAACCTGGCTCGCGATCGGGTAGATGTTACCCTCTCCTGCTACGGCCGGTCCGGTCGCCGTGAAGCTTCCGACCGCGTGTCGAGGAATTTAGAGAAGCACAGCCCGGCAATTCTCCCCCTCAACTCCTCGTTTCCCGTCGCCAACAGCCGCCGCTGACTTCGAACCGTCTCAACCCGAAACTCGAAACCCGAAACTCGCCATTACGGCATGGCGAAGTGGTGCTCCGAGCCGTAGTGCCCGGTCAGGAAGTACGAAAGCTGCCGCTCGATGTCCGTGAGCAGCCCGCTGGCTCCAATCCGGAATAGGTCGGGTTTCATCCAGTCCACGCCCAGCTCCTCCTTCATCAGAATGAGCCACTGAATCGCCTGCTTGGCGGTTCGGATCCCACCTGCGGGCTTGAACCCGACGCGGTACCCGCCGGCGGTACGCTCAAAGTACTCCCGAATGGCCCTGACCATCACCTCACCAACCGGAAGGATGGCGTTGACCGGCTCCTTACCGGTGGAGGTTTTGATGAAATCGGTGCCCGCCATCATGCAAACCAGGCTCGCCTGAGCGACGTTCCGGAGGGTGGCCAGCTCGCCAGTGGCGATGATGGCTTTCATGGTGGCGTCTCCGCAGGCCTCTCGGAAGGCGCGCACTTCGTCGTAGAGGCTGCGCCACGCGCCGCGCAGGACATATGCCCGGCTGATGACGATGTCGATCTCGCGCGCGCCGGCCTCGACTGAGGCGCGGATCTCTTCGAGCTTCGCCTTCAGCGGTGTCTGACCGGCGGGAAAGCCCGTCGATACGGCAGCCACTGGGATCCCCGATCCCTCGAGGGCCGCGACCGCGACTGGAACCAGATTGTGGTAGACGCATACGGCGCCGACGCGAAGGTCCGGCACACCCAGCTCCGCGGCCATGTCCTGACGGATGGGATGTCGCGCCTTGGCGCAGAGCCGAAGCACGTTGCTGGGCGTGTCGTCACCGGCGAGCGTGGTCAGATCCAGGTCGGCGACGGCCCGCAAGAGCCAGGCTGCTTGCCACTCCTTCTTGACCGTGCGCCTGGTGATTAGCGTCGCCGCTCGGCGCTCGACCGCGCTCCTGTTTACATGAACCGCCCGGATCCAGCTGAGGTCCAGCGGCATACCTGGATTGTGTGGCTTGAGCGGTCGCGACAGTATCAGCGAATCGCCGCGATCGGAGACGTTGGGCGGGGAGATGGTGACCGTCAACTGCTTCTCCGTGATCCTGGCCGGTCATACAGGTGTCTCGATGCGCTTGAACAATCTGAACCGTGTCGAAGACGGACTTGTCGTGCGTAGCGGATGCTGCTACGGTAAAGACAACGCCGCCGAAACACGGGTCGAAGACCTGAAACCCGGCTACGAATTATATCGCCGGGTACGGAGATTGCGGACGGCACCGCGGTGATAGAGTCGGTTGGGAGGCCTCCAGTCCAGTAGCCATGAACACCCAGGAAGCGCGCCGGACAATGCTGGAGCTAGCGCTCGAGGTGACGGAGATCGTGCGCCGTCTCTCGGTCGCGCCGTCGCCGACCGCGAGGGATCAAACCGCCATGCGTGAGCTTCTGGGAAAGGCCAGGGAAGCAGCCTATGACGCCGGCTTTCCCGCAGACCTGGCCTGGCGCGCCATCCTTCGGGCTACGGTGACCGCAACCGCGCCCCATGAGGTGCCTACCGGCGAGACGTGGCTCGAGATTCTGGACAGTCTGCAGGAGGGCCAGGATCAGTTGAGCCTGGTGACCGGCGGCGCCCAGATAAACCAATAAAGCTCCGGCCCCAGGGCCTCTCGACCCGAAGGTCGCCCGGTCCTTCCGTGGCCGGCCGTGGTGCGATTTTCGCTGCCAACGTAGCCCGGCTCTGTCGGGCCGGGTGTCCTGTGACCCTGGCCCGGGAGGGCCGACTTACGCCTCGTTGCGACTTCGCGGCTTCGACTGCCACAACTCCCAAGCCGGCTTCTTTGTCACCGCCTGTACTGGCGATCGTGAGAACCTCTATGGCAGCGGCCGCTCGCCCCCATCGCTGGCATTCCCTTGGCTGGATCCGACTGGACCGCGCAACCCTCATCTTCGCCCGGTGCGCACGGGATGGTTGCATGCGCCTCGACAATTGTCCGTATTTGGCCAACCCCATCCACCGCGATGATCCAGGACGACCGAACGACGTCCGGCCACAGAGGGGCCGGGCTACGTTCGCACGGGGACTCGTGCGACGCCGGGCCAATAGAGGGGCGGGTATACGTTTGCCACCGGGAAATCGTGCGACGCCCGGCCACAGAGGGCCGGGCTACGGTTGCACCGGGAAATCGTGCGAGGCCCGGCCACAGAGCGGCCGGGCCACGTTTTCCAGGGTGCTTTAGATAGAAGACGGGCGAGGTGGAGGAACGTCCACACTCGCCCGAATTCAGTTTTCTGTTTTTCGCTCGTTTACCGGAGTGACACGGCGACGAGTCGTGGATGCTTGACGTGGACCTTGGTGACGAATTTGTACCAATGGGTCTTGCTGGTGACCAGCCTGCTGTTGAGCTTGTGGGCGTGCTTGTACACGTTGAAGCCCGCCGGGCGGGTGCTCGAGAACCAGCGGATGACCGTCTTGCCGTGATGGTGGGTCACGGTGATGTGGGAGGCGGCGACCGCCGTAGCGCCCGTATACTTCTTGGCGGTGCAGTACGTGTTCGGTGACTGTCCAGTCGTTGTTGACGGACAGTTCATCTCGTAATTCAACGTCTGAGGGGAGGCTCCGGTGGGATTGCCGATAGGCATCGTGCCGTAGACGAAGCTGCCTCCTGAGTTGTTGGAGTAGCCGATAAAGCCGACCGCCTGCCCCGCCGAGTAGTTGATAGTCCCCACGGTGCAGCCCGACGTATCACAGGCGCCGGTAAACGAACTCCACGGTAGGGTGACCTCCGTCATGGGGACATTCGTCCCGCACCCGTTAGCGTTGAATTGGGTTGTGGGAGCGGTAGTGATGACATGCCACCCGGTGTTCTGCCGCGAATTGAATGCCTTGTAGCCGCTCGGCTGAACCTGGACGAGGTAGTCCGGCATTCCGTTCGCCTCAAAAACTGCGCCATCGTAGGTCTGAGTCGGGTCGGATGACCCCGGATTGAGGTCGAACCCCATGAGCCGGGAATCGTTGCCTGCGGTATCGCCGCCTTCCCAACCGATGTAGAGGTTAGTTGAGTCCCAGGTGATGTAGATCGTGGTGCTGCTGTTGGCCGAAAACTTCTCATCCGACTGAAAGTCCGAGCAACTGCCGGTCATGGTAATGCCGGCCCGCCCGGTGGTCGCCAGAGCCACTCCCGATCCGGCGGCCAACAGCGCGGAGACCATTGTTAGTGCCGCTATCAGCGGGACAACGAGACCGAGACGCCGAAGATTAACGCGCATCTTCTCTTTCCTTTCCCTACCGTGTTGTACTTCGATTATGTACGTTCCGGTGCTGGCCGGATGGCGACGACTGCGGAAAGACTACAAGGTGTTAGTACCCCTTCGATAGAGGGTAGCAGCATCTCTTGACGTCCCGCGCGGTCCCGAGGAAAGAACGGTGACCGGTTAACGCAAAGCGAAGGGCGGACGGCTTCTGCCGCCCGCCCTGGCTATACCTGATAACAGCCTCGGTTCGATTACTCCCTAAACCACCGGCAGCACGGTGTTCTTACAGTAGGCGTTGGGTGACACCTGGAGCTTTACACCCGGGCAGCGCAGCTGGACCTTGAATTCGTACGGGGCAGGGCTTTTCTGCGAGCACGGGTTACCCGTGTTCTTCGCTGGGCAGGCTCCGATCTTGGTCTCCAGTGGGTGGGATCCGGGCATGGCACCGTAGGACGTGGCACTTGGATAGCCATAGGAATACCACATGTACAGGGCCCACGGCTTACCGTTGGGATACGTTTTCGAGGGGACAGTGTAGTTCACGCTCTGGCCTGGGTTCTTGTCGAACGCGCCTCTGAACATCGTCCATGGAATCTGCGCTTCCTCAAACACGTCCTTGGCCAGCACGCCCTTGCCGCAGGTGGCGCTCCCGTTGACGTTCTCAATGTAGGTCGGGTGCTGCGTCAGAACGTGCCAGGTTGTGTCCTGACGGGAGTCGAAGGCCTTGTAGCTCCCCGAAAGCTGGAGGATGTAATCGGCCATACCGCTCGGATGCTTGTCCCAGTAGCCACCGGCATAATTCTGGACCGGATCTACCTTGCCGGGATTGAGGTCGAAAGCGGCCATACGGTTGTCACCGCCATACGTGTCGCCGCCAAGCCAGCCGAGGTACACGTAGCTTTTGTTCCATGAGAGATAGGTGTAATACCCGTCATTGGCCGGAAAGCGCTCGCTCGGCAGGAAGTCGCTACACTTCCCGGTCAGCCTGATGGCGGTGCCGGTTCCTCCGGTGGCCACGACACGCGCCGATGCCGCGGGCAGCATGGCGGCGAAGGCCATCAATACAGCGACACCCGAAGCAAGCAGCGCACGCAAAGTCCTATTCATGCTCGACATTCTGTTTTCCTCCAGTGTGATTGGTAGTGATGGAATGACTCGAGGCAAGGAAGGTGGACCGGAATCAGTGCAGGGTGATGGAATAGCCGTAGGTATCGGGAGCGCGCCCCCCGTCCGTCGTCCGGAAATACTCCTCAGCCGTGAAGAGTTTGGGCGCAGCCCCATCGGCAGGATTGGCCGGCCCGCTCTTGGCGCTGAAGGGCATCGCTCCATATACCCAGTTGCCGCCTCCGTTGCTGGGAGGGGCATAGTAGTACATGTAGACGCCCAGCCGGTGAGCGGTGCCCAGACCGCCGATGCTGCCACCGGTGAACAGCGTTCTTGAGAGCTTGACCTCCGTGAAAGCAGAGCCAGCCTTGGAACCTGGGCAGCCATTGGCATTGAACCAGTTTGAGGCGCCCGTGGGATTCGCAACCGTGTGGAGCGTCGTCTTGCCTCCAGTGGTGGTCCTGCTGGTCCAGTAGAGCGTGTAGTGGCCGTTGGTGTTGTTGACCTCTACGATATAGTCCGGCTGTCCGTGCACGCCGAAGCTGACCCCTGAGTAGCTGATGTTCGATCCATCGTAGGTCGGCGGATCGAGATCGAACGCGGCTACCCGCCGGTCATGAAGGGCAGAATCCCCGCCGTTCCATCCCAGGTAGAGGTAGTTGGCGTCCCAGGTAATGTATTCCCGGGTATTGGTGTTGCCGATGAAGGACTCGTTGCTGCTGAAGTCGGTGCATTTTCCGGTGAGGGCGACGGTGTGGTAGCTGGTCGCCGTAGCTATAGGGGTGACTCCCTGGATAAGGGCAGTCAGGCCGAGCAGGACTGTGGCGGCTGTAGCGAGCCGTCCGATACGTGAAAGCATGATAAACATCGCGCTCCTAAATGAAATGTCGCTCCCATGATAGGAGCACAAGCCCGTATCTCGCAAGTTTGTCTTATGAGCAGCGTGGCCTCGGCTGGACCTTCCCGGGGGCGTCTCTAGTGTTGAACTCCTGGAACCCGGAAGCAAGCGCCTCAGTGAACGCGCCTTCAAGGAGACGTTCACTGACCCGGGCCTACTCACCTCAACCAGCCTTAGACATCTTCACTCGAGGCGGCCCGGGCCGGCCGGCCGGCACGCTTTCCCTCTCTCACCCGCGGGAGGCAGGGAAGGCGTTCCTGGCCTCTTGCAGCCCCGCTCCTATACTTGTGGATGGTGAAGGTCCTGCAGGAGTCTCAAGCGTCTCGAAGACCGCAGACCGGTCGCGACGACCCCGTGACGATTGCGGGTTCCAACTTGCGAGCATGGACTCTCGCGCTACCCGTGCTGCGCAGGTTGAACGAGCTGGACATCCCGTTCATCGTGTTCAAGAGTCTTCCACTGGTGGAGGATCTCTACGCCGGCGCCGCGGGGCGCCCGACCACCGACGTCGACCTGCTCGTCCGGGCGCGCGATGTCCCGGCAGTACTTGCGGCCTCCACCGAGCTCGGCTGGCGAGAGGCCGCTCGAGGAGTCTTCGGTCTGCTCTCGGAACGGCTGGGACCCATCGCCGCCGGCTCTCACCAGCCCTGGCCACTGATCGACCCCAGCCACAACCCGCCGGCGGTGATCGACCTGCACTCCGACGAGCTGTGGCGTCACACCCACTCCCCTCTCACAGGAAATGTCTGGAGCCGGGCCGAGCAGCGGGAACAGGACGGCGTCCGCTTCTTGGTTCTGAGTCCCGAGGACGGCCTCGTATTCCTCTGCTGGCATGCCTTCTCAGAGGGTCTGCCCGCACGCTGCTTGAGCGATGTGGGAAGGCTGCTGATGCGGAAGGCCGACCTCAACTGGTCGTACATCGCTACTCGATGTATCGAGACCGGCCTGACCAGCATGGTCTATTGCGCGTGCGCACTGGCAGGTGATGCCGAAGGCGGGGATTGGAAGGAAAGGCTGCGGAGGCCGCGTGCCCGGGTACATGTCGCCGTCGCTTTGCACGGCCGTCACTCCGGCGGCTTCACACCGGCGACGTCCCGATGCGTAAAGGCTTTGATGTATGATGGATTCCGTCGCCGTGCAGAGGCGCTTCGGGCGAGCTATCTCCCGGGGCCGCTGGAGCTGGCGAGCTACCGCGGCGCGATTCCCGGCTGGCGAGAATGGGGGGTGCTGACGGCGGGGCGCTATGCCCGGGTCTGCCTCCACCGCTTGGGAAGATGGCGCCGACCGCGCTCCTCAGTGAGTGCGTCCTGACTCGGACCGGAGGTGTGCGGGAGCGACGGTCGTGGGCCGGACTGCCGGGACCCGAATGATGTCTTCTTCGGCATCCTGAATGCGCCAGACGGTCCTCATAACCGGGTCCTCGGGATTCGTGGGCGGATTCCTCGCCAATCTCTATGCCGACGCAGGTTGGGACGTTCACGGCACCGTCCGCAACGACACCGCAAGCGGAGTGCTCCAGCGCATTACCCTCCACCATCTGGATCTCGAGGACACGGGGGCGGTACGCGAGCTAATCGGCGTCTGCCGGCCCATGGTGGTGCATCATCTGGCGGCCCAGAGCTCCGTGCGAGTCTCCGCTGCCCAGCCTCTTGCCACCCTGATCTCGAATCTGGTGATGCAGCGCCACATTCTCGATGCGGTTGCGGCTTCCGCCTATGGCACCCGAGTGGTCGTCGTCGGAAGCGCGGACGAGTATGGGTGTGTAAAACGGGCGGAGAATCCGGTGTCGGAGGATCAGCCGCTCCTGCCCGTGAGTGCCTACGGCTTGAGCAAGGTGGGCCAGGATCTGATGGGCTACGAGTTTTTCGCGGCTCACGCTCTGCCGGTTGTTCGAGTCCGGCCGTTTCTTCAGATCGGTCCCCGCCGGCCAGACCGCTTCGCCGCCGGCAGCTTTGCCCGGCAGGTGGCCGAGATCGAAGCCGGCAGGCGAGAACCACGCATCGACGTCGGCAACATCGACCAGGTGCGCGATATGTGCGACGTGCGGGACGTGGCTCGCGCGATGCGGCTGGCGGCAGAGTCTGGGCAGGCCGGCGCTGTCTACAATATCGCGTCCGGGGAAGGGCACACGCATCGCGAGCTGATCCGGCTCATGCTGGAGATGGCGGGGGTCCAGGCCGAGATCCATGAAGACCGGTCGAGACGGCGGCCGGTAGAGCCGGAGGTCATCATCGGGGATTCCAGCCGTCTTCGCGCAGATACCGGATGGTCGCCTGCCATCGATTTCAGAACCTCCGTCCGCGACACGCTTGAATACTGGCGCGAACGAGTGTCGCGATGTGACGAAAGATGACCGACAGGGGACGAGACTCACCAATGACTGAAGGTCCAGGAATGGACAAAAAGACGGCTGTCATCACCGGAATCACCGGCCAGGATGGCTCCTATCTGGCGGAGTTCCTGCTCGAGCAGGGCTATCGCGTGGTGGGTATGCTGCGGCGGCTTTCGCTCGAGAACTACGGGCGGATCGAGCACCTCACCGACCGAATCGAGGTGGTGCAGGGCGATCTGCTGGATCCGACCTCGCTCGAGACCATTCTGCGCGAGTACGCGCCCGACGAGGTGTACAACCTGGCCGCCATGAGCTTCGTCCCCACATCCTGGAACCAACCCGTGCTCACGGGCGAGTTCACCGGGTTGGGAGTCACACGCGTGTTGGAGGCAATTCGGACCGTCGATCCTACAATCCGCTTCTATCAAGCTTCCAGCTCGGAGATGTTCGGCAGCGTGCCGGAGACACCCCAGAGCGAGCTCACGCGCTTTCATCCGCGATCTCCCTATGGAGTGGCCAAAGTCTACGGTCACCACATCACCGTGAACTACCGGGAGAGTTACGGCATATTCGCCGTCAGTGGCATCCTGTTCAACCACGAATCGCCCCGCCGCGGCATGGAGTTCTTCCCTCGCAAGGTCAGCGACGGCGTCGCCAGAATCCACCTTGGCCTGGCCGGCTCGCTCTCGCTGGGGAATCTCGACGCCCGTCGGGATTGGGGCTATGCGGGCGACTACGTGCGCGCCATGTGGCTGATGTTGCAACAGGACACGCCGCGCGATTACGTGGTGGCTTCCGGAGAAAGCCATTCGGGCCGCGAGTTCGTCGATCTCGCCTTCGGCCACGTCGGCCTCGACCCGGCGCGGTATGTGAGGTTTGATCCCGCCCTGCTCCGCCCCGCCGACGTCGATCACCTGGTTGGAGATGCCTCACGCGCGCGTGCAGATCTCGGATGGAGGCCCGAGGTTTCCTTTGAGGAGCTGGTACGCATCATGGTTGATGCCGACATTGAGCGGCTCTCCGGGAAGCATGGCAGGCAGGTGGTGAGGTCATGACCCAAGACGCCGTTCCGCGGCTCCGGCCCATGACCTTCACCGACCTCATCGACGCCACGGTCTCTCTCTACCGCCGCAACTTTGCCCTATTTGCGGGGGTCGTAGCGGTGCTGGCTGTGCCGGAAGCAATCATCAACACTCTGCTGACCATCTCTACCGTCAGCTCACCGATCACCACCTCCAAGGCAAATGGGTCTACCAACTTTCACTTCAACCCGGTCTTTCCGGTCGCAGCCGGTGCCACCGCTGTGATCGGATTCCTGTTCGGCATCGTAATCACCGGGGCACTGGCCCAGGCGATCTCGGCCAGGTATCTGGGGGAACCGATGACTGTCGGGAGGGCGTACGGCTCCGTCGGCGTCGGCAGGTTCGCTGCACTGGCCGCGGCTTCGGTTCTTTCAGGCATCGTGATCGCCCTTCCCGTCATCGTCGCCGCCGGCATCTTCGTTCTGCTTCTGGTCGCACATGCTCCGGTGATAGCCATCGTGCTGGCTGCAATCGTTCTGTTCGTCGCCGGCGCCGTACTTGCCATCTGTATCTGGGTGCGCCTGCAGTTCATCCCGCAGGCCATCGTCATCGAGCGGCTCAGTATCGGAGGCGGTTTCCGGCGAAGCTGGGCGCTGGTCTCAGGCTCGGCGTGGCGGGTCTTTGGAATTGTCCTGTTGATTTCGTTGATCGTTGGAGGGATAGAGGGAGTCGTCGGACTGGTGTTCGCCGGCGTGTTATCGGTCTTCAGCCATCCTGCCGCCACGCTGGTCTCGAGCCTCGTGGATACCCTCATCCTTCCGGCCCAATTTGGAGCCTTCACACTGCTCTACTACGACCTCCGCGTCCGCAAGGAGGGCTTCGATCTGGAGCACCTGGCGAATCACCTGGCGGTGAACCCTGCCTGATCGGATTCGGGCCTGCCTTTTGGTCATTCCTATGGCAGCAGCTGCGGTCTCGTCTCTGCCGGCGTTCGCCGGATCTCAGCCCATGACATTGGGGCAGTACCGGGCTCGAGTCCACGCGTTACGTATCCGGATCGACCACCTTTCTCCTCGGGACAGAACGCGGACCCTGAAAGCGGCCAGCATCGACATGTTACGGCTGAATACCGTGGTCCGGATCGGAAATCGCCGTCTGATGGCGGTAACGCCGGGCGTTCTGGGGCCATTGGATCCTCACCGCCCGACGCTGTTCATCACTCGGGCCCGGGTGCGGGTTGACCAACTCGACGACGCGTTGAGGGGCCCGACCCCACCCGCCCCTTCAAGAGCCCAGCTTGCGGCGCTCCACATGGTACTGATGGAGTCGCAGTTTCATCCTCAGCAGTCGCTCTGGGATCAGATCGTCCTTTGGCTGGCTCAGGGTTTGACGGGACTCATCCGCCGGCTCCAGCAGCTTATCGCCGGTCAATCGGGCGGAATCTCTCTGCTCGGTCTACTGGCTATCTTGGCTGTGGCACTCTTGGTCCTGCTGCTGGGGCGGGCAGCGATGCGCCGATCGAGTCCGCAGGTTGATGTCTCCATCTCCGGAGGAGGCAGAGTCACCTCAAGCCAGGCGCGGCGGGAGGCAGCTCATCTGGCGGCGGCCGGCGAGTATCGCGAGGCACTTCATCTGCTCTTGCTCTCAGTCCTGCTTGAGCTCGAGTATGAGGGCCGCCTGGAGCTCCGGCCGGGCCTGACCAATCGCGAGTATCTCCGGCTCCTTCAGATAACACCTGAGAACGATACGTCGCCTCTGCCACCGGAACGATTGAGGGCCATCACCCGGCTGGTCGAGCTATTCGATGCTGCTTGGTATGGGCGCCTTCATGTCGACGAGGGCAGATATCAGGACGCCGATGAGCTGGCCCACCTCGCCTTCGGGCACTTGCCGGGCAGCAGAGCAGCATGATGAGGTACGCTCGCACGCTACGCGCCAGGCCCGATTGGATCTGGCTGGCGGCTGCGCTGTTGATAATCGCTTTCGTCACTGCAGTTGAGACACGGGGATCAGCAGCCGTTGAACGGCCGCTCAGCGTGTCCAATCCCAACCCCTCCGGCGCGCTCGCCGCCTACCTCTGGCTGCACAGGCTCGGTTACAGAACGGAAAGGCTGCCGGCTCTGGACCTTCGCCGGCTGCGCTCCGGCCAGTCCACCCTCTTCCTCCTGAGCGAGGCGTCTTCGGTCAGTTCGCCCGAAGCCGCGCGCCTATACGCCTGGATGCGATCCGGAGGCCGCGTGGTGGCGGCCGCACTGTCCCAGACGCAGCCGGTTCTGGCCACAGCTGGTTTGAGGACGGTCGGTCAAGCCGTCTCGGCAGTCCAGGTGGTCCAACCGGTCCTAACCCGCCCTCCGGCCGTGGCTCTTGGGGTTGGGGCGCACAACATCATCCGTCTGGGACGAGGATCAATTGTGGCTCAGACACTCCACGGAGCGGTGCTCGTGCGAACACAGGTCGGGAAGGGCGAGCTGTGGACCCTGAGCATTCCCCAAGCGCTGGAGAACGACCGAATCGCCAAGGCTGCAGATCCGGGGCTGCTGCTTGCGCTGGCCGGCGGCCAGCCCCGGACCCTGGCGTTCGTGGAGCTGCCGGCGCCCCCGGTCCGCGAGACGACAACAACCACCAGCTGGGTCACCGGTCTACCCTGGGGAATCGCGGGCCTCTTCGCGCTGGCCACGATCCTCGCATACCGCTTTGTCACCGGCTGGCGACTCGGGCCACCGGTACGGACGCTGAACGAGGGTGGACGCCCGGCGCCCGAGTATGTGGTCGCCATGGCGGGTCTTCTACAGAAGGGAAGAAAGCGTCAGGAGGTGCTGGCCATGTATCGCCGTCAAGCCCGCGGCCGCGCGGCCCCCCAGGACGGGGAGGATGATATTCCGGCCCCGCACAATCTGACCGATCGCGATCTGCTGGACCATTGCCGGCGACTGGCCGAGATTACCGAATACGACTCGGGATCGGCGGCCGGCAGCGGACCTCACTGGAGGCACCAATGACCGAAATCGTCGAGGCTACGCGGCGAGCGAGGGAAACGGTGGAGAGGCTCAAGGAAGAAGCCCACTCCATACTCATCGGCCAAGAGGAGGTCTTTGAGCTGCTCTGCGTGGCCCTCTTGAGTCAGGGCCACGTTTTGCTGGAGGGAGTGCCGGGAACGGCCAAGACCCTGATGGCAAAGCTGCTCTCACGACTTCTCGCCCTGGAGTTCAGACGCATCCAGTTCACACCCGATCTCATGCCCTCAGATATCGTCGGCACCTCTGTGTTCGACGTGGAGAGCAGCCGCTTCTTTCTGAAACGAGGCCCGATCTTTACGCAGGTGCTGCTCGCCGACGAGATCAACCGAGCCCCCGCCAAAACGCAATCGGCGCTGCTGGAGGCCATGGAAGAGCGGCAGGTCACGATCGAGGGCGAACGGCAGCCTCTCGGTTTCCCGTTCTTCGTCGTCGCCACTCAGAACCCCGTGGAGTATGAGGGCACCTATCCGCTGCCCGAGGCCCAGCTCGACCGGTTCTTGTTCAAGCTGCGGGTCACCTATCCCGGCCAGGCGGCCGAGTGCACGCTGCTCGAACATTACGGTCAGGGCTTCGATCCACGCGATCTCGATTCACTCGATCTTCCTGGCGTTTTGGACGCCGATGGCCTCCGGGAGCTGCAGACTGCGGCGGCCGCGGTCACCGTGGACGCCTCTATCCTCACGTACATCACGGGCATCGTCGAGGCCACGCGATCCTCGCCTGACCTGCTGCTGGGGGCCAGCCCTCGGGCCTCCGTGGCGCTCTTTCTCAGCTCGCGCGTACTGGCCATACTGCGAGGCCGCGACTACGTTATCCCGGACGACGTGAAAGCACTGGCGCCGCCCGTTCTCCGTCATCGACTGATGCTGAAGGCGGAAGCCGAGATTGAAGGCGTGACGGCCGATACGGTGGTTGAGCGTACACTCGCCCGTGTCGAGGTGCCTCGCTAGCGAATGATCATCCCGACCCGCCGGCTTCTGGCGCTGGCCCTCGTGGGAGTGATCCCCGTCGCGATCTCCGGCTCGGTACAGCTCGCCATATTTGTGGATCTGATGTGGATCGGCGCCGTCGTGGTCGCGGCGCTGATAGACGGCCTCCTAACGCCAAACCCCGACCGGCTCACGTGGTCTCGTACTCACGATGCCAAACTGTCCCTCGGGGTTGCCAATGTTATCAATCTCTCCATGCGCAACGAGTCAGGCCGGCGCGTGATCTTTGACATGCGCGACGCCACCCCGCCGCTGCTGGTTCCCGCGGGAAACCGGCGGCATTCGAGCTGTGAGCCGCTCGACCGCTGGAGCCACCATTATCGGGTGTGGCCGGTTCATCGAGGCGAGTACGAGTTAGGCCCTTTGACTGTCAGATATCGGGGGCCACTCGGATTGGCGTCGAGGCAGCGGAGCTGGAATCGCCCGGATCAGGCAACTGTCTATCCAAACCTGCTCGCCGTCCGCTCCTACGAATCACTGGCACGCCGGGGCCAGCTTGAGGAGCTGGGGCTTCGGGCGACGCGACGACGCGGGGAGGGGACCGAGTTTGACCAGCTCCGAGACTACACCCCCGACGACGAGTTCCGACGAATCAATTGGAAGGCAACCGCGCGATCGGGGCGAATGATTGCCACGGACTACACCACCGAGCGCAATCAGAACGTTATCTTGGTCCTCGACGGTGGTCGAGTCATGTCGACCCCGGTGGCCGTGGATGAGGCGGGCGGTAACTCAGCGCCAATGCCTCTTCCGGCGCTCACCCGCTTTGACTATGCCGTCAACGCCGCTCTCTTGCTCTCGTTCGTCTCTCAACAGGCGGGAGACCGGGTCGGTCTTCTGTCGTTCGCGAGCGGCATCACGCGGTTCCTGCCTCCTCGCTCGGGTCGCCGAGGCTTTCTGGCCGTCACCGAAGGGCTGCACGACCTGGAACCCGAAGCACTGGAACCGGACTATGCCCTGGGTCTCGGATTCCTGGCCACTCGCCAGTCGCAGCGCTCCTTGATCATTCTGTTCACGGACATCGTGGACACCGAAGCCTCGTCCGCCCTGGTCGCTCCGGTCCTGCAGCTGGCCCGGCGTCACCTCTGCCTCACCGTTACGTTGCGGGATCCGGACCTCACGAGCATGGCCAGAGTGATTCCCGAGGATACCGACGAGGTTTACCGACGGGCGATGGCGCGGGAGGTGCTGGATGATCGCCGGCAAGCCCTGCAACAGCTGCGTAAGCGGGGCGTCTTGACCCTCGACGTCGGAGCCGACGC